>DATEKR010000204.1:0-2366 GCA_035277345.1 Enterobacteriaceae bacterium | reverse complement strand
ACCCGGTGTGGTGGTTTGGCGGCGGCTTCGATCTTACGCCTTTCTACGGTTTTGAAGAGGATGCTATTCACTGGCATCAGACCGCGCACGACCTGTGCCAGCCTTTTGGGGAAGAGGTCTATCCGCGCTATAAAAAATGGTGTGATGACTACTTTTACCTGAAGCATCGCCAGGAGCAGCGCGGTATCGGCGGGCTGTTCTTCGACGATCTGAACACCCCGGATTTCGACCGCTGCTTCGCCTTTATGCAGGCGGTGGGCGACGGCTATACCACCGCGTATCTGCCGATTGTCGAACGTCGCAAAGACACCGCCTTCGGCCAGCGCGAGCGGGATTTCCAGCTCTACCGGCGCGGACGCTACGTGGAATTTAATCTGGTCTGGGATCGCGGCACGCTGTTCGGCCTGCAGACCGGCGGACGCACGGAGTCAATTCTGATGTCGATGCCACCGAAAGTGGCCTGGGAGTATAACTATCAGCCGGAAGAAGGCAGCCCTGAGGCTGCCTTGAGCGAGTTTATTCAGGTCAGGGAGTGGCTGTAAGCCCCTCCCCGCCAACAATTACAGCAGCTCGGTCTGCGCCTCCACCACCGCCAGCGCCACCATATTGACGATACGGCGGACGGAGGCGATAGGCGTCAGGACGTGGATCGGTTTTGCCACCCCCATCAGGACCGGTCCCACCGTTACCCCTTCCGAACTCGACACGCGCAGCAGGTTATAGCTGATGCGCGCCGCCTCAACGTTCGGCATCACCAGAATATTGGCGGCCCCTTTCAACGGACTGTCAGGCATCCGCTCGTTACGAATGCTCTCCACCAGCGCCGCGTCACCGTGCATCTCCCCGTCGATCATCAGCTCTGGAGCGCGCTCGCGGACCAGCGCCAGCGTCTGACGCATTTTTTGCGCGCCCGCGCAGTCGGAAGATCCGAAGTTGGAGTGCGACAGCAGCGCCACCCTAGGCTCAATGCCAAAACGCCGCACCGTTTCCGCCGCCATAATGGCGATCTCCGCCAGCTGTTCCGGAGAAGGATCGTCATTAACATAGGTATCGGCGATAAAGGTATTACCGCTCGGCAGCAGCAGCGCATTCATCGCCCCTGCCGTATGAACGCCTTCACGATAGCCAAACAGCTGCTGCACCACGCTAAAGTGCTCGTGATAATCGCCGATGGTGCCGCAGATCATCGCGTCAGCCTCGCCGCGCTGGACCATAATGGCACCGATCACCGTGGTATTACTGATCACCGCCCGCTGGGCCTGCTCCTGGGTGATCCCCCGACGTTTCATGATGTTGTAGTACTCGTTCCAGTACTCTTTAAAGCGCGGATCGGACTCGTTATTGACGATCTCAAAATCAATGCCGGGTCGGATCTGCAGCCCCAGCTTTTCAATACGCATATCAATCACGCTCGGACGGCCAATCAGGATTGGCTTCGCCAGTCCCAGCGTGATCAGCTCCTGAGTGGCATGCAACACGCGGGCCTCTTCCCCTTCCGCCAGCACCACCCGTTTCGGGGCCTTACGTGCGAGGGAGAAGATGGGCTTCATAAACAGATTGGTTTTGTAGACAAACTGGCTGAGCTTGTCGATATAGGCGTCAAAATCCTCGATAGGCCGCGTCGCAACGCCGGACTCCATTGCCGCTTTGGCTACCGCCGGGGCGATTTTCACGATCAGTCGCGGATCGAAGGGTTTCGGGATCAGATAGTCCGGGCCAAAATGCAGATCCTGATCGCCATAGGCCGACGCCACCACTTCACTCTGCTCGGCATGGGCCAGTTCGGCAATCGCATGAACCGCCGCCAGCTTCATCTCTTCATTGATAGCCGTCGCGCCGACATCCAGCGCGCCGCGGAAGATAAACGGGAAGCAGAGGACGTTGTTCACCTGGTTAGGATAATCTGACCGACCGGTGCAGATAATGGCGTCGCCGCGCACCTCTTTTGCCAGCGGCGGCAGAATTTCCGGCTCCGGGTTCGCCAGGGCGAGGATCAGCGGCGCACGGGCCATTTTCTTGACCATTTCCGGGGTCAGCACTTTCGGCCCGGAACAGCCGAGGAAAATATCCGCTCCGTCAATCACGTCATCCAGGGTGCGTTTACCGTCGTCCACCACCGCATAGGCCGCCTTGGTTTCCGCCATATTCGGCTCGCGATCTTTGTAGATCACCCCCTTCGAGTCACAGACCACGATATTGTGTTTCTGCATCCCCAGCGCCACCAGCAGGTTCATACAGGCAATCGCCGCCGCGCCCGCGCCAGAGACCACCATCCGCACGTCGGAGAGCGTTTTTTCCACCACCCGCAGGCCGTTAAGGATCGCTGCGGTGCTGATGATCGCCGTGCCGTGCTGGTCGTCGTGGAA
>DATEKR010000203.1:0-3277 GCA_035277345.1 Enterobacteriaceae bacterium | reverse complement strand
CCACCACCCCCGGATAGAGCATCCGGATAAGCCCGAGGCCTAAGCGCCGCTCCCGGCGCAGTTTGCGGATCTGCCCGGCCAGATCGACCCCGAAGACCGCCATCACGCTGGCCTCATCGCTGTTAGAGCCGATCATCACCGGCAGCGGATGCTGCTTCCCGGCAAAGAAGGTATCGAGGATCGGACGCGGCAGAACCGCATCGCCCGCAATAGGTGCGGGACCGATATTCAGCGGTGTCACCAGCGGCCAGAACGTCTCTGGCGGTAGCGCCCGCAGCTGCTCCGCCGTGGCATCGGCCAGACCAAAATGCTGGCCCAGTGCGACGCCCTTCTCCAGGGCCTGCGCGCGCGGCGTTTCCGGCAGCGTATAGCCGCTCTGGACGATTGCCTTATGGAACAGTCCGCTGGCTTTTGGGGAGGACATCAGGGCCAGCACGCTCTGGGCCCCGGCCGATTCGCCAAATAGCGTCACGCTATCCGGATCGCCGCCAAAAGCGCGAATATTCTCCTGCACCCAGCGCAGGGCCGCAATCTGATCGAGCAGAGCAAAGTTATGCAGGATCTCGCCCTCTTCCCCGTCGAGCGCGGGATGGGCAAAGAAGCCGAAGTGGCCAAGTCGGTAGTTGATGGTCACCACGATAAGATCGCGCATCGCCAGGGCTTTACCGTCGTAGGGCGGCAGGCCGCCGGAGCCAATGGTAAAACCGCCGCCGTGCAGCCAGACCATCACCGGGAGCGGGTCGCGACGCACGGCCGGTGACCAGATATTCAGATAGAGGCAATCCTCAGAAAAGGTGCCGGGATCGCCCCCGCCCAGCTCGCGGCAGTACTCTGCGTTCTGCCAGCTGGCGGCGGCAAAGCGGTCCGCCTGACGCACGCCGGACCAGGGCGCAGGCGGCTGCGGCGCACGCCAGCGCAGCGCCCCGACCGGCGGTGTCGCATAGGGGATCCCGCGCCAGACGTGTACGGTATCGTCATTAACGCCCAGCAGACTGCCCTGGCGGATCTCAGCGAGCGGCGTGGATGGATTTTGCATAACGTCGTCCCTTTTACATCTCATCCCCGCAGAGTACCTGTTTTACAGCAGGCCGCAACGCCGTTTACTGCGATCCTCCGCCTCCTGATACAGCTGGAACTCGTCCAGCACCGGGCAGCCCAGCGCCGCTTCGAAGGCGTCCCGGCTGCTGTTACCCCGGCTGCGCGCCTGGGTTTCGTTGCCGAGATTCGACTGGAAGATCCCCGCCGCGCTGACAGGGAGAAAATCTTCATACGTAATCGGCTGAGCCAGCACCCAGCCGCGCTCAATCAGCGGCTGCGGATCGTCGCCCGGACGAATCGCCTGGCGATGCGCGTCGCCGGCTGGCGTCAGACGATAGCGGAAGTACGCCAGCCCCTGATGACGCAGCAGCATTTCGCTGTCGGGGAACGATTTAAACACCGCCTGAAGATGCAGCTGATGAGCCATATTCTCTTTGCCGGTGCCCGCCTGACGCAGCAGGGTGTCGTACAGCGCGCGCCCTTTCGGCGTCAGGGCCACGCCGCGCTGTTCGATCTCGCCAAAACGGGCGGTATGAGTTCCCTGCTGTTCCCCATCAAACAGCACCGGCTCCTCCAGCGCCTTAAAGCTGGTCTGGCGCAGCAGGATCGGCACCTCGCGCCGGGGCGGGCCTTCAATCAGGATTTTCGGTTCGATCCCGCATTCGGGCATTAGCGCCTGCACCCGGTCAATATCCAGGGTGCGCGGCGTGAGGTGATTAATGTGACATCCGGGGAAACAGACCACGTCGGCAATCAGTCGATGTTCGTTATGCAGCGCCTGATAGGTGGCCTCGTCTACCGTCGCATGGCGATGCCAGCGGAAGGTTTCCAGCACCTCATGGACAAATGCCTCGCCCTGAGTTGCGGTAAAAACACCCTGCCGCTCATATTCCGCCAGCAAGGCCCGGCAGCCCGGCGTAAAGATATCCCGCTTAGCGAGTATCTCTGCCGCCCGTTGACGCAGGGCGAGGTCGTCGATCAGCTCCAGGCGCAGTAGCGAGGTAAAAATGCGGAACGGATTGTGGGACAGCGCCGCATCTTCCGTCGGACGAAAGGCCGTGGAGTGCACCGGGACGCCGGCTTCGGACAGGTCGTAGTAGCTGACCGGATACATCCCCATCACGGCAAAGATACGCCGCAGCATCGACAGCTCCTCTGCCGTCCCCACGCGGATCGCCCCGTGACGCTCGACGTTAAGCCGCGCCAGCTCGTCGGCGTTCGCAAGCGTTTGATGCAGCGTCGGGTTGCTCTCCAGCACCGCCAGATTGACGTCCGCTACCAGCTCCAGCAGGGTGCCGTACTGAGGAACTTCCTGCTGATACATCGCCGACATGGCCTGTGAAAAACGCTCCCGAATCTCGTCTGCGGTAAGAGTCTGCACCATAATTTCCGTCTCTGCTGGGTTAATATCTGGAGTGTAGAGAAGCCCTTCCGGCGCGGGAGGAAGAATTTACAATTTGTGATCCCGTAAGGACTCAGGCCGACAGCCCGGCGATTTTTTGCAGCGGGAAAGCAGAAAGTGTTTGTAGCTCAATTGGATTGAATGTTAATAATATTTTGCTAGCAAGTTATCAAAATTAAACAACTTCACTTGTCACCCTGGGGGCACTGTTTTTAACATCCGCTATGGAAAAAAATGGACTGTTCAGTCAGCGCATTAGGTTGCGTCACTTGCACACTTTCGTGGCCATCGCACAACAGGGAACTCTGGGTCGCGCGGCTGAAACTCTTAACCTCAGCCAGCCAGCCCTCTCCAAAACCCTTAACGAACTTGAGCAGCTTACCGGCACACGGCTTTTTGACCGTGGCCGTCTTGGCGCGCAGTTAACCCTGGTCGGCGAGCAATTTTTGACCCATGCGGTCAAGGTTCTGGACGCCCTCAACACCGCCGGTCAGGCGCTATACCATAAAGAAGAGAATAATAATGATGTGGTGCGGGTCGGTGCCCTGCCTACCGCCGCGCTGGGTATTCTGCCCTTAGCGATCGGCCAGTTTCACCAGCAGCAGAAAGATATCACCCTCCAGGTTGCCACCATGAACAACCCGATGATGCTGGCGGGCCTGAAATCCGGCGAGCTGGATCTGGGTATTGGTCGCATGGCCGATCCGGAGCTGATGGGCGGCCTGCACTACGAGCTGCTGTTTCTGGAATCCCTCAAGCTGGTGGTTCGTCCCAATCACCCTCTCCTGCACGAAACCATGACCCTGAGCCGGGTGATGGAGTGGCCGGTGGTGGTGG
>DATEKR010000202.1:0-3134 GCA_035277345.1 Enterobacteriaceae bacterium | reverse complement strand
CGACAACCCCTCCGCCACCACTCAGGAGGCGCTGCTTGATAAGCTCATCACCCAACTTGCGGGCAGCCTGAACAAGAGTTTCGTGCTGGAAAAGTTCTGCGAGCAGGAGCAGTGCAGCGAACGCGCGTTGCGCCAGCAGTTCCGTACCCAGACCGGGATGACGGTGAACCACTATCTGCGCCAGCTGCGCATCTGCCACGCTCAGTATTTGCTCCAGCATACGGAGCTGATGGTGAGTGAAGTGGCGATGCGCTGCGGCTTTGAGGACAGCAACTACTTTTCGGTGGTGTTTAACCGCGAGGTGGGGATGACGCCGGTACAGTGGCGTCATCGTAGTCGAAAGGCGGCGTGATCAGTTCGCCATGCCGAGGCCAACAATGTTGGCAGCGATAATAATCACCACGCAGCCGAGGCTCAGCACGCCCACCGGACGACGCCCGGCGTTGTTCCACTCCTTCAGCACCAGCCCCACCAGGCCGCCGCACAGCACGTAGAAGCTCATGTGCAGCATCCAGCTCATGTAATCGTACTGCGCCGGAATGCTGGCGTGGCCCCAGGCGTAGAAGAAGAACTGCAGATACCACATCAGCCCACCCAACGCGGAGAGCAGCACGTTGGTTACGATCAGCGGTTTTGCCAGCGAGAAGTCGGCTTTTACCGACAGGTTCTTCACTTTTGCCAGACGAATAAAGCAGAAGCCCAGGTTGACCAGCGCGCCGCCGCCCATGATCACCACGTAGCTTGGCAGGGCAACGTACAGCGGGTCGACGCCCAGCGCGGCGGCGGCTTCGTGCATCGGTTTGGCGGCGTTCATGGCGAAGGACATACCGGCGGAGAAGATACCGCACATTACCGCCAGCAGCAGCCCTTTCTTCAGGTTGAAGTCCTCGGCTTTGATGCCCATCTTGCGCTCTTTAAGCTGGCCCGCGCGGGTCACGATGCCCACGCCGATCACCGCGACCAGCACGCCCAGCAGCGTCATGCGCCCGCCTTCGGTGTTGATCAGCACGTCGAAATTGCCGTTGAGGATTGGCGTCATCAGGGTGCCGACAATCAGCGTAATACCAATCGCGATGCCGATACCCATCGACATGCCGAGGTAGCGCATGGTGAGGCCATAGTTGATGTTGCCGATGCCCCACATCGCGCCAAACAGGAAGACCGGCAGCAGGGTAGAGGCGCTGAAGGAGGAGAAATAGCCCCAGAAATCGGGCAGGAGCATGGCGCTGATGGTCCACGGCAAAATCAGCCATGACACCGTACCGCCGACGGACCACATGGTTTCCCATGACCAATGTTTAACCTTTTTAAACGGGGCATAGAAACAGGCTGCACTGGCTGCGCCTATCAAATGCCAGAAAATACCCATCGTAATCGCATGATTCATTTTTACATCCTCATCGTTTTTATAGTCGGTAGCTTCCCGCCGACTTGATGAGTGTAAAAATTAGGCGGTTTGGGAACCTTCAGAAGGTTGCCGCACTTTTGTTCAGGATGGCAATCAGCACGTTAACCGCGTGAGCAGACTCACAATTTCGCGATGAGAGGGAAAATGAATAACCTTATAAAAAATACGGCATTGATAATCATTTTCAATATCATTTAATTAACTATAATGAACCAACTGCTTACGCGGCATTAACAGCTGTGCCGCCCGACACTAATGGAGAGGATTATGAGTTATACACTGCCATCCCTGCCGTATGCCTACGACGCACTGGAACCGCATTTCGACAAGCAGACGATGGAAATCCATCACACTAAACACCACCAGACCTACGTGAACAACGCCAACGCTGCGCTGGAAAGCCTGCCAGAGTTCGCTAGCCTGCCGGTTGAAGAGCTGATCACCAAACTGGACCAGCTGCCAGCAGACAAGAAAACCGTTCTGCGTAACAACGCAGGCGGCCACGCTAACCACAGCCTGTTCTGGAAAGGCCTGAAAACCGGTACCACCCTGCAGGGCGACCTGAAAGCGGCTATCGAGCGCGACTTCGGTTCCGTAGACAACTTCAAAGCGGAATTCGAGAAAGCCGCTGCGACCCGTTTCGGCTCTGGCTGGGCGTGGCTGGTCCTGAAAGGTGACAAACTGGCGGTGGTTTCTACCGCAAACCAGGACTCCCCGCTGATGGGTGAAGCGATCTCTGGCGCATCCGGTTTCCCAATCCTGGGCCTGGACGTGTGGGAACACGCTTACTACCTGAAGTTCCAGAACCGTCGTCCAGACTACATCAAAGCCTTCTGGGACGTGGTGAACTGGGACGAAGCTGCAGCACGTTTCGCTGCGAAAAAATAAGGTTGCATTGACGCCTGTGAGAAGCGAGTCTGATGACTCGCTTTTTTTGTATCTGAAGGAGTAGAGATGCACTACCCGGTCAACGTGTTTACAGGCAAGGTAACGGAGTACGAAGGCAGCCGCCCGAGCGCCATCGCCAAAGTGCAGGTTGACGGCGAGTTGAGCCTCACCGAGCGCGGTCTCGTGGGCGATGAGCAGGCCGAAAAGAAAATTCACGGCGGGCCGGAGCGCGCGCTGTGCCACTATCCGCGTGAGCATTATGCTTACTGGATGAGTGAATTCCCCGAGCAGGCGGAGCGCTTCGTCGCACCCGCCTTTGGCGAGAACCTCTCTACCGAGGGGCTGACCGAGCAAAACGTCTTTATCGGCGATATCTTCCGCTGGGGCGATGCCCTGATTCAGGTGACGCAGCCGCGCTCGCCGTGCTTCAAGCTGAACTACCATTTTGGCATTGAAGATATGTCCGCCCGGCTGCAAAGCGCCGGTAAAACCGGCTGGCTCTACCGCGTGGTGCTGGCGGGGAACGTTTCGGCGGATGCCCCGCTGGCGCTCGTTTCACGCGTGAGTGATGTGTCGGTGTACGACGCCTGCGCGATCGCCTGGCATATGCCCTTTGACGATGAGCAGTATCATCGCCTGCTGTCAGCGGCGGGGCTATCGACAAGCTGGACCAGAACAATGCAGAAGCGGCGTTTGAGCAACAAAATTGAGGATAATTCGCGAAGATTGTGGGGAAGATAATCCCTTCTGGCGACATGCAGGCCGGGTAATGCGAAGCCGCCACCCGGCTTTTTGTTGGCATCTTGCGTGAATTTGCCCGGTGGCGCTGCGCTTACCG
>DATEKR010000201.1:0-3689 GCA_035277345.1 Enterobacteriaceae bacterium | reverse complement strand
GTTTATCGCAAAATCAGAAGCTAGATCTTTTGCTGGAGAGATCGCGAGCCGCCGTCATGGCGGCTCTTGTCTTAATGATTTACTTTAACAACAGTACTTTACAACTCTTGCCTTTAATCTTGCCGCTCTGCAGCTGCTGTAAAGCCCGTTTTGCGCTGGCTTTACGGATCGCCACGTAGGCATGCACCGGATACATATCGATTTTACCGACTTCCGCCGCCGTCAGCCCCGCATCACCGGTCAGCGCACCGAGAATATCGCCGGGGCGGATTTTGGCTTTGCGGCCGCCATCAATACACAGGGTCACCATCTCAGGCTCGAGCGGAGCGCTGTTGCTGCGGCTGATTTCGCTGGCCGGCGCCCAGGTGACCTGCATACCGGGATAGTCATCAATCGCATTAGCACGGCTGATTTCCTGCGGCGTACAGAGACTGATGGCCAGTCCTTCCATTCCGGCACGGCCAGTGCGGCCAATGCGGTGGACGTGGACTTCAGGATCGAAGGCCAGCTCAAAGTTGATCACCAGCTCCAGCTCTTTAATATCGAGACCGCGGGCGGCAACGTCGGTTGCGACCAGGACGCGACAGCTGCGATTGGCAAAGCGGACCAGCACGCGATCGCGGTCGCGCTGTTCCAGATCGCCATGCAGGGCCAGCACGCTGATACCGCGAGCATCCAGCGCGTCAAAAACGCTCTGGCAGTCGCGTTTAGTATTACAGAAGATGACGCAGGAAGCCGGTTGATAATGTCCCAGCAGCGCCGTCAGCAGCGGCATACGCTGTTCTTTGGTCGTTTCGTAGAAACGCTGTTCGATGCGGGTTTCCCCGGCATCATCTTCCACGTCAAAACGTTGCGGTTCGCGCTGTACACGGGCGCTGATGCGTTCGATCTCTTCCGGATAAGTGGCAGAGAAGAGCAGGGTCTGGCGATCCGACGGTGCATAGGAGATGACATCGTCGATAGCGTCGGTAAAGCCCATATCGAGCATCCGGTCCGCTTCATCCAGCACCAGCACCTTCAGGCTATCCAGCACCAGTGATTTTTTGCGCAAATGCTCCTGAATGCGTCCGGGTGTACCGACGACAATATGCGGGGCATGAACCAGGGAGTCGAGCTGATGACCCATCGGCTGGCCGCCGCAGAGCGTCAGGATTTTAATGTTTTGCGCAAAACGCGCCAGGCGACGCAGCTCTTTGCTTACCTGATCCGCCAGTTCACGGGTTGGACAGAGGACCAGCGCCTGGGTGCTGAAGTCGCCCACCGCAATACGGTTGAGCAGGCCGATACCAAACGCCGCCGTCTTACCGCTGCCGGTTTTTGCCCTGGCCCGCACGTCCGCGCCGCTCAGTACGGCAGGCAGCGTCATCGCCTGAACCGGCGTCATTGCGCTGTAGCCCAGCTCAGTAAGGTTGGATAACTGCTCAGCGGGCAGCGGAAGAGAAGAGAAAGCGGTTGTACTCATAGTGATTACTCGATCAGAACGACAAAACGGAAGGCGACGCCAGCATCGTGCGGCGCGGTGTGCGGCAATGATAGCAAAATTCACGGCCGTTGGCCGGATTTCGTGCCTAAAGCAGCGGGGTGAAGCCGTTATCGAGCAGAAAGCCTTGTCCTTCCGGGGACTGAATATAATCCGCGAGCAGCCGGGCTTCAGCACGGGCGGGTTTAATTAACGCCAGCATATACTCAGCATCGATGCGGTAAGGCGCAGGAAGCTGGAGTACGTGCAGGTCCGGCTGACCGATCAGCAACGGCAGATAGCTGGCATAGCCAATATGAATATCAGCCCGCCCGGAGCGAATCAGCCAGCTGGCCGCCATCATCCCGGCGGGAACACTCTCGCTCGCGGGACCGCCGACCAGCGCCCTGGCCCGCTCACGCAGGGCATTTCCCCAGCCGCGATGGAGATGCTCGATGCGCTCAAATAGTTGAACCGCATAATCCCCGCCGGGATCGCTGCCTGGCGTCGAGGTGGACAGGATAAAACGCGGATCGCGCAGGGCCATCAGCCAGGACTGCGAGGTCAGCTCGGGGATATTGCGCATCACAATACAGAGCTGGTTGCAGGTAAAGAGCGCGGTCTCTTCCGCCAGACCCAGGTTTTTCAGGCGCAGCGGATGGGCGCAGTTGGCTGAGGCAAAAAGATCCACGGTATCGCCACGAATAATCGCCTCGCTTAACAGTCCGGCCGGGCCAAAAGTGGGGGTGATATCGACAGCGTAACGCTGGCTAAATGTGTCCAGCAGCGGTGTGAAGGCGCGGCGCAGGCTGCCGGCAGCGTAAATATTCAGGGAGGCGTTCAGAATAATCCCTCCCGATTCAGAACCGGCACCAGGGTACGGTAGCCTTCCACGCTGACCTCTCTTACCGGCAGACCATAAAGGCGGGAGAGATTTTCTTCGGTGATCGTTTCATCGCAGCGGCCATAAAGACACTGTCGATCCGCCATCAGCAGCAGCGCCCGGTCGGCTATCGCCAGAGCATGGGCGGGATCGTGGGTTGTCAGCAGAATACTGAGATCGGTCGTCCTGGCCAGCCGATGCAGCAGGCGCAGGACATGGGTCTGGTTTTGCCAGTCGAGTGCGGCGGTGGGTTCATCCAGGATCAGCATTCGGCACTCGGACGCCAGCGCGCGGGCGATTAGCACCAGCTGGCGCTGCCCGCCGGAGAGCGCGTTAAAATCCCTGTCGGTCAAATCGGCAATACCGAGCTGGGCCAGCGCATCGCGGGCTATCGCGATATCATGCGCTGAGGGCAGGGCGAACAGACGGATCCTGGCCGCACGGCCCATCAGCACCATATCCAGCACCGTATAGGCAAAGGGCGGGGTAAATATCTGCGGCACAAATCCGACAGGATCCGCGCAATGAAGGGTTCCGGCAATCGGCGGTAAGTGGCCGATCAGCGTGTGCAGCAACGTGGTTTTGCCGCGCCCGTTAGTGCCGAGAATGGCGGTGATTTCGCCAGCCCGGCAGCGGAGATCCAGCGGAGGAAAAAGCCCCTGCTGCGGAAGATAGCCATACTCCAGTCCGACGGTCGATAAGGGGATCGTGGGCATGTTAGCCACCTCTGTTCTGGTGTCGGGTGCGATACAGCAGCACGGCAAAAACAGGCGCACCGAGCAGCGCAGTCAGGATCCCCACCGGGATCTCGGCGGCGCTCAGGGTTCGGGCCAGGGTGTCCACCAGCAGCATAAATGCGCCGCCCAGCCACAGAGAAACCGGTAACAAACGTCGGTGATCGGCCCCGACCAGCAGGCGGGCAACGTGGGGGATGACCAGGCCAATCCAGCCAATGCTTCCGCTGACCGCAACCTGTGCGGCGACGATAGCGGCGCACAGGCATAAACTCAGCCAGCGCAGGGGCACAACGGCCACACCCAGCGCCCGCGCATCCTGTTCACCCATCGACAGGACGTTAATATGCCAGCGTAATCGCAGCAGCAGACCGCCCGCGACGCATAGTACGGCTGCCAGAGTAAGCAGCTTATCCGGCCGCGCGGTGGCGAAACTGCCCAGCAGCCAGAAAATAATATTCGGGAGTTTCTCTTCCGTGTCCGCCAGGTACTGCATCAGGCTGACCAGCGCGCCGAAGAAGCCGCTGAGGATCACGCCGGCCAGAATCAGGATCAGAACATTGTGTTTTCCCAGCGTCGTCGCCATCACGAAGATCAGCAGCAATGCTGTCAT
>DATEKR010000200.1:0-4494 GCA_035277345.1 Enterobacteriaceae bacterium | reverse complement strand
CGATAACATTCTGAATATTGTGCGCCTTCAGTACCGCGGCGTCGGTGGTCGGCAGAATACCGCGGGCGGTAAGCCAGACGTTGGTCGCCAGATTCATCACCGCAAAGCCGACAAAACCGGCAAAGGCCGCCACGCCTTTATTTTCCCGCGCCAGCCCCAGCGGGATAGCGATACAGAACATCACTGGCAGGAAGCTAAAGGCGAAGGAGCCGATTTTGCTCATCCACATAAACAGCGCCTGCAGCAGCGGATGCCCCAGGGCCGGGATCAGGGTGATCACATCCCGGCTGCCGAGCGAACTGCCGATGCCCAGCATGATCCCGCAGAAGGAGAGCAGGGCTACCGGCAGCATAAAGGTTTTACCGAGCTGCTGGAAAAACTCCCACAGGGTTATTTTCTGTACGGCTTTCGTCGTCATAAAACGACTCCTTGTTGTTAAGAGGCTATCGTCGGGTGATGGCGAATAAAGGTAAAACGTTTTATCAAACTTTAGTGCGAGTAAAATCACATTATCGGGTGATAATGCACGTTATAAATACAACCTATTGATAAAACGTTTTATCTATACAATTCATCAGGCTGGATAATCGACATGGCGATAGCAAAAAGGATCACTATCAATGATGTTGCGCTGGCGGCGGGCGTGTCTGTCAGCACCGTCTCGCTGGTGCTCAGCGGCAAGGGGCGCATCTCCCCGGCGACCGGGCAGCGGGTCAATGCGGCCATTGAGACGCTGGGCTTTGTGCGTAACCGCCAGGCCGCTTCCCTGCGCGGCGGGCAGAGCGGGGTGATTGGCCTGATCGTTGCCGACCTGTGCAAACCTTTCTATGCCGAGCTGACAACCGGCCTGACGGCAAGGCTGGAAGCTGAAGGGCGGATGGTATTTCTTACCCAGGGCGGCCGCCGGGGCGAACACGTCCGGCAGCGTTTCGATACCCTGGTGTCCCAGGGCGTGGACGGGATTGTCATTGCCGGTTCACCCGGCAATGCGGGCGAATTGCTTGCTCAGGCGCAGGAACACGGTATTCCGCTGGTATTCGCCTCCCGCGCAGGCTATCTGGATGATGTGGATACCGTCCGCCCTGATAACACCCTGGCGGCGCAAATGATCGTCGAACATCTGATCCACCGGGGCCATCAGCGTATTGCCTGGCTGGGCGGGGTTAGTTCATCCCTGACCCGCGCTGAACGCGTCGGGGGCTACTGCAGCACGCTGCTCAAATATGGCCTGCCGTTTCACAGCGAGTGGGTGGTGGAGTGTCCCGCCAGTCAGAAACAGGCGGCGGATGCGATCGTCGCCCTGCTGCGACAAAACCCGACCATCAGCGCCGTCCTCTGCGACAACAGCGTGATCGCCATGGGGGCCTGGTTTGGTCTGGTGCGCAGCGGGAAACAGAGTGGGGAAGATGGGGTCGAGAGTTACTTTGAGCAGCAGGTCACGCTGGCGGCCTTTGCCGATAAGCCCGAACAGGAGCTGGACGATCTCCCCCTGACCTGGGTCGCCACCCCGGCCAGAGAGATCGGCGAGGGGATTGGTGAGCAGATCCTGATGCGTATTGCCCGGGAGGCAAACAGCGCCCGGCATCAGGTGATCCCACCCCGGCTGATTATCAGAAAATAGCCCCTCAGCGAGGGGCTACGAGCGTTACCTTGAGGGCAGGAAGGGCGCTGGTTGCGCATTATCCTGCGGCATGGCCTTTATAAACATCATGGCAAATTCTTCCGGCGTCATACTCTTACCGTTAAGCGTGACCTTACCGTTGCCGTACTGGAACGAGGCGACGATATTCTCTTTCTCACGGGTGGTAAAGCCGAAGCTGTGTCCCAGAGCGGAGAAGCCTTCAACCTTCGCCGTCGCCAGCTTAGCGGCCTCGTCAGGCTGATAACCTTCCAACTGGGCTGTCTGGGTCATCAGATGCGTCGCCATTGGCACCGGAATCACCAGTTTGCTGTCCAGCGACTTCACGGTGCGATCTAATAACTGATCCATCGACTTTGCTTTATCACTGGCGGCGGCCGGATCGCCCAGCTGCAGGGCGAGATTAAAGGTGGTTTCGCCTTTGGCATTTTTCCAGCTCAGCGGAGCAATCGTCACGGACGGACCGCCTTTCAGCAGAACGGGCAGAATGCCGATGACGGCATCGGCCATTTGATTCTGGAAATAACCCGGGTCTTGATAGTGCTCACCCTGAGCTGCCATCGACGCCATCCAGGCTTCATAACGCTGATTAAACTCGTGCCAGGCCGCGCCGTCCAGCTTGTCGATCTTCAGCGACAGCTTACCGCTTCCGATATCCTGGTTCTGCAGGTTCAGGCCATTGATAGCGTAATCCAGTCGGGTATTGATCGACTTGCGGTCATCGGTAAGGGTCGATGAGCCATCGAGACTCATCTCATCCAGCAGCGCCATCTGCTGACCTTCAATGGCCACCGACAGCTTGCTGAGGCTCAGTTGCTGGCGGCCGATACGCTCGGAAAAATCGGTCATTTCGCTGGTGCCGTCGAGCTTCAGATTGCCGAAGCTAAGCTGAACGTGCTGGTTATACTCGTTGAGCGCCTCGATCAAACCGCTTTTCATCTCAGCGTTCAGGGTGACATCTTTTCCTTCGCGATCGGCCTTCAGCTGGATTGTGCCGCCGCTAAACGCCACTTTCTCACCTTCGGCCGCGTAATTTATCGGAATAAGCGTGATCAGGGTGTCGGTTGCTGCGCTGTAGCCGACGCGGGTTTCCGCGCTAAACGGCGACTTGCCTTTGGCGGCGTCAAACAGCGGCTTACTGAGTTCGTTATTAACCAGAGTACTGCTGATGGACGCCATCGCTGGCAGCAGATTAAAGGTTTTCAGTTGGGCGAGAGGGAAAGGTCCGTGATCGACGTGCTCATTGAAGACCACCCGCTGGCCTGGTTTCAGCCACGGACTTCCTTTTCTGCCTGTCGGTTCGATAACCAGCTGTAGACGGCTGCTGAATACGCCGCGCTGGTAATTTTCGTAGCTGAGTTTAAGGCCGGCTTCCGGCGCGGTGCGCTTCAGATTGGCATTCGCTTGTTCGATCATATCGGCAAAGCGTGTTTCCATCTGCTTTCCGGTAAACCATGCTCCGGCGGTCCAGACAACGCCCAGGGCGGCAACAACACCCACGGCGACGAGCGATTTTTTCATAAGGGATCATCCATAAAAAATAAAGCCAGGCGGAGTGTTCCGCCTGGCGAGCATGTAGAGGCGTGGCTAAATCTTAGCAACTGCCACTTAAAATTTCAGTAACTTACTATAGCTTATTGTAGACGCGGGCCAGTCTGCCAACGCCGCTGACCGCGACCGGCGGTTCCGCATAGCTGACAAACGCCGACTCACCGGGTTTCAGGACCAGACGCTGGTCGCCCTGGCGCAGAACGGCTTCGCCCTCAACGCAGAAAAGGATCGATGCGCTACGCTGTTCGATAACCGTCTCCTGCACCGAAAGATCATACAGGGCGAAAGCGAAATCCTCGACCGGGATCGGGAAATCCAGCACGCCATCGTGTTTCTCCGGCTGAGTCAGCAGCGTACTGGCCGGTTTGGCGACAAACTTAACGTTGGCGACCAGCTCCGGGATGTCGATATACTTCGGCGTCAGCCCGGCGCGCAGCACGTTATCCGAGTTGGCCATTACCTCAAGCGCCACACCGCGCAGATAGGCATGCGGCGTTTCGGCGAACAGGAACATGGCTTCGCCCGGATTCAGCTTGACCACGTTCAGTAGCAGCGGGGAGAAAAGGCCGCTGTCGTCAGGATAGAACTCGGCGATGGCGCGAATGGTCTGCCAGGGTTCGCCCTGCTGGCTGTTGAGCGCGGCCTTCAGGATGGCCAGTGCACGGCTTTTCTCATCGCCCTGCATATTCAGCAGGCTGGCGAACAGCTGGCTCAGACGTTCACCGTTTGGCTCCTGCAGGAAGTGCGCGATGGCGGTATGCGCACCGGCCACCGGCTGGAGGAGGGCAACGATTTCGCTAAACTCGCGGAAGGCGTTCATCGCCAGGAACGGGGTGAGGGCAAACACCAGCTCCGGCTTATGGTTGGGATCTTTATAGTTGCGGTTGGCCGCATCCAGCGGGATACCGGCGCTGTTCTCGCGGGCAAAACCGATCTCTGAGTTCTGCTTATTCGGGTGAACCTGGATGGAAAGCGGCTGATCGGCGCACAGCACTTTGAACAGGAACGGCAGCTCGCCAAAGCGGCTGGCGACGCCGTCGCCAAGCAGGGCCGGTTTATCCGCATCGATAATATCGCGCAGGACGTGGATATGGCCGTCGGGATCCTGCACTTTAGAGCTGCTCTTCGGATGTGCGCCCATCCATAGTTCCGCCATCGGCAGCCCCTGTGGGTTCGCCATGCCGTAGAGTTCCGTTAACGCAGTTGTACTTCCCCAGCCGTAGTTCTGCACTGAGTTGATCAGTTTTTGCATTATCAAGCCCTGCCAGTTAGTTAGTTGAACTTATGCCGGGTATTAAACCAAT
>DATEKR010000199.1:0-11455 GCA_035277345.1 Enterobacteriaceae bacterium | reverse complement strand
ACCCCATGCCGAACTCAGAAGTGAAACGCCGTAGCGCCGATGGTAGTGTGGGGTCTCCCCATGCGAGAGTAGGGAACTGCCAGGCATCAAATAAACAAGAAAGCCTCATGCGAAAGCATGGGGCTTTTTTGCGTGTGTGATCTTTGGTTTTGTCCTGAAACTAGTAATGCGCCATCTGCCAGAGGGTATAGCCAGTCGTGGCACCGGCGACATCCCAGGCAAAGTCTTTCCAGCTCCAGCCGCTTCCTGCGGGGCGGCTATCCCACAGCTCTTTCGACGCGCCAAGACTGACGGAGAACATCACACCGATAGCACCGCTTCGATCCCGGCTGACTCCCTGGCGTTGGGCATATTCGTTACCCGCTGCAGAGAGCATCGCTGACGCCAGAAAATGCTGGGCTTTATCCCGTCCCGTCCAGCTATCCTGCGCCATATGGCTGCAGCCGCTCAGTAGAAGAAGTGCAGGTAATGCGAGAAGACGCACGGCAGGCTCCTGAAAAAAAGCCCCGCAATAAGCGAGGCTGGTGATTACAGAATTCGGCTGATTAAGCGGTCGATACGAATACGCCGTAGACGGCGTATCAGCTTGCGCACCTTAACAGGGTAATCGGCGATACTCTGCAGGTCGCGGTAGTGTTTCACAACCGTCGTATGCTGGCGGATAAGCTCCAGCTCTTTATCACGCTGCGCAGTCAGCTCCTGCTGCGGGTCGTGGATCAGAATGGCGTTTTCCAGATCCAGGCGCCAGGCGCGCGGATTAAGGTTATTACCGGTCAGAAGCATCCACTTATCATCAACCCACATACCTTTCAGATGGTAGGTGTTGTCTTCATCTTTCCATAACCGGACAACCAGCTGGTCAGTATTAACGTAATACTGCAGGCGGCTCAGGAAACGACGCAGATTGATTTCATACAGATAGGGCAGCGCACCGATGATTTTAAACGGCTGATCTTCCGGGATATAAAAGTCGTTCGCCGTTTTGTCCCCGACGATAATTTCCACCTTCTTCCCTTCGCGCAGTAGATGAATAATATTGCGCACCAGCATCGCTGGCAGGTTGAAGTACGGCGTGCAGATGGTCAGCTTATGCTCTGTGCAGGGCATAAGGTGGAAAATCGTCTTGTTCAGCAGACTGGATTTTCCCAGACCGACCAGCGGCGTGACCGCCAGCTGTTCGTTATCGGCATCGCCCTGGAAATGGTAGCTGGCGTCGCGCAGCTCCTGGCGATACAGACGAATATCGTTTTTGATCTCCGGACTTTTTGGCCGGTTTTCAGCGTCGAGGCGGTTAACCCCACGGCCCTGCACCAGGTTACGCGTCACCCAGTCAAACATGACGTCGGTCATCTGAGGGTTGCGAATGCACTGATAGCGGTCGTAGCGGTACTTCTCATGCTGATGTAAATACACATCGTTCAGGCTGGCACCGCTGTACATCACGCTGTCATCGATGATGAAGCCTTTAAAGTGCAGTACGCCTAGCGCTTCGCGGGTATTGACCGGGACACCATAGACGGGAACATCAACGCCCGGGTTTTCCTGGGCCATACGACAGTACCAGTCGGCATTGGTATTAGCCGCTGCATCGCCGATGCGTCCACGCTGGGCGCGGTGCCAGTCGACCAGCACGCGCACGTCTAATTCGGGACGCTGGCGCTTTGCGTCATACAACGCCTGCATGATCCCTTTGCCGCCGTCGTCCTGCTCCAGATAGAGAGCAATAATGCAGATGCGCTTCGTCGCGCTGGCAATGCGGGCAAGCAGCGCAGTACGGAAATCCGCAGGGGAATAAAAGAACGCGACATCATCAACTGACTGAGAGATCTTGGGTAGTTGGGCAAGGTGTTGTTGATGTTTATTTCGCTTAAATTTTGACAACATCACAGTGCAGTTCTTCTCTGTTTAATGAAAGGGCCGTTGTACTATATGCAGACGACACAAGCGGGCAATCATACCACTACGTCCCGCAAAGTGGTCAACATTTCCAGTGGCTTACTCACGATTATCCGAGTCCGCTAACAAAAGCGTCAGCC
This sequence comes from Enterobacteriaceae bacterium, assembly GCA_035277345.1. Classification (GTDB taxonomy): domain Bacteria; phylum Pseudomonadota; class Gammaproteobacteria; order Enterobacterales; family Enterobacteriaceae; genus BIGb0383. The sequence continues at coordinate 9,419 of DATEKR010000199.1, read as the reverse complement.
CGACAATGCCGTCTTCCAGCTGGATATCGACCTTAAACCCCAGCTTACGCGCAAGAGCAATCATCCCACGGTTGTTCGGCATTGTAATGCCGTTAAGCCGCTGCAAACCGTGATCCCGGGTGTAACGGATTAAGGTTTCCAGCAACTGGCGACCTAAACCCAGGCCTTTCAGATCCGAACGCACCAGCACGGCGAACTCCGCGTCGATGTTATCGGGATCGGAAATCGCCCGCGATACGCCGAGGATCTCATCCCCGGTATCCGTATGGCGCAGCGCGACAAACGCCATCTCTCGATCGTAGTCGATCTGCGTCATGTTGGCTAAATCTTCATGGGTAAATTCGTTGATTTCACTAAAGTAGCGATAATAGAGATCTTCTTTGGTGACCCTGGCGATAAACTGCTGCAGCGCCGGTTCATCTTCCGGCAGGATCGGCCGGAACAGGCAGCGCTCGCCGTTTTTCAGATCCACCGGGGCTTCAAGCTGGCGCGGATAAGGACGTATTGCCAGACGGCTCTCGTTACTGCCGTCGAAGGGCGCGATCTCAAGGGTGACATCCAGCACGGTAAACTCGTCGGCGGAGGCGAGGAGCGGATGCATATCCAGCCGCTGAATTTCAGGACAGTCGACTATCAGGTTGGATACCTTCACCAGCAGCTGGCTCAGGCCGGGAATATCCAGCGGCCTCAGGGCGCTGCGGCCGCGAATTTTTTTCCCCTTGATCGCTTGAATCACCAGATAGCGGGCCAGATTCATATTCAGCGGCGGCAGGGCGACCGCAGCCTGATCCTGCGCGTGCCACTCCACGCCGCCTTCACCCAGCATAATCAGCGGGCCGAAGACCGGATCTTGCTCTACCACGATGCGTAACTCCTGCGCCCCGGCGCGGCGGGCCATACTTTGCACCAGCAGACCGTGGATACGCGCCTGGGGCCAGGTCATCTTAACGCGATCGAGCATTGCATCCGCCGCCTGCTGCACTTCGCTGGCGGTACGCAGATAGAGCATCACGCCCTGCACGTCGGATTTATGGGCGATATCCGGCGAGCGCAGCTTGAGCGCAACCGGGTAGCCAATCTGCCCGGCAATATGCACAGCTTCAGCGCTGTCGGCCGCGATCCAGGTCGGGAGCGTGTTCAGCCCATAGGCCTGCAGAATAGGCTGTACTTCATGCGTATCCAGGGAAGCGGCACCCTCGGCGATAGCCTGCTGAAGCAACGCGTGGGCTTCGGCCGCATTGGTCGTGAGATCCACCGGCAGGGCAGGTGTTTCACGCAGCTGTTTCTGGTTGCGACGATACTCCACCATATGCATAAAGGCGGTGATCGCCCCTTCCGGTGTGCGATAGGTCGGCAGACCCGCCTCGCTAAACAGGCGGCGGGCCTCCTGGGAGGAATACTCTCCGCACCAGTTGGTCAGCAGGCTGACATAGTTGCCTCGTGGATGCTGTTTAACGGCGTTGATCAGCGCGACGGCACTCTCCGTTCCCGGCGCCACCGCGCTGGGGGAGTGGATCACCAGCAGGGCGTCGATAGCATGATCGTTCAGCAGCACATTCAGCGCCTGGGTGTAGTGCCCACTGCTGGCGTCATCGCGCAGATCCAACGGGTTGGCGATCTCCACCCCAGAAGGCAGCAACTGGCCAAGCTTTTCCCGGGTTTCATCGCTAAGAACGGCGAGTTTGCCCTGGCGCGACCAGAGTTCATCGAGCGCCAGCGCCGCCGGTGCCGCGCCGTTGCTGACGATCATCAGCCGTTCTCCGCGCAGAGGACGCATATGGCTCAGGGTTTCAACGGCGGAAAAGAGTTCGTGGGTGTCCTGCACGCGCAGCAAACCGGCGCGCTGGATCGCCGCATCCCAGGCCGGATCGATACCGGAATTGACGTGAAGCAGGCGCTGGGCGTCCGGGCTACGGCCGCCTTTGATCACCAGTATCGGTTTATTGCGTGACGCACTACGGGCGGCGGAAACAAAGCGCCGGGCGTCGCTAAGATGCTCAAGATAGAGCAGGATCGCGCTGGTCTTGCTGTCGCGGGCCAGATAGTCGAGCAGCTCGTCGACGTCGATATCCAGACTATCGCCCAGCGCAATAAACCAGGAAAAGCCCATTTCGCGCTGCTGGGCCCAGTCCAGGATGGTATTGGAAATGGCGGCGGACTGGGAGATAAACGCCAGCTTGCCTTTGCTGATGGGGACCGGGGAGAAACTGGCGTTAAGCCCCTGCCACGGAGCCAGCAGCCCGAGGCTGTTTGGCCCCAGCAGCCGCATCTGATAACGGCGGGCGCAGGCCAGAAGCGCAGCGTGCTGTTCGGTCAGGCCGGAAAGAATAATACAGGTTTTACACCCTTTTTCCCCAAGCGCTTCCAGAAGCGCCAGGTTTCGTGAGGCGTTGGTACAGAGTACGGCAAGATCCGGCGTAAAGGGCAGGCTGGCAATATCGGGCCACGCCAGCACGCCCTGGACCGCTTTATAAGCCGGAGTGACCGGCAATACCGGCCCGCTAAACCCACCGGCCAGCAGATTGCGCATCATCAGATAACCGGCGCGCGTCGGCTTCATTGACGCGCCTATCACGGCGATCGATTTTGGTCGCAGCAGCGCTTCCAGTCCACGTTGGCTCATACCGTCTTCCCTCAGACGCAAATGACCTGATGATTTTAAACGCTTTCTGCCAATGTTGCTGTGATACTGGCCTGATGATGAGGTTTTCCTGCCAGATAGCGGGTGCGAAAGAGGCTGAAATGATCGGCCAGCGCGCCTGCCGCTGCCGTATCCCCGGCCAGATCCAGTAGCGCAATCGCGACTTCTGCGGTGCAGTATTGCCCTTCGGCATGGGCTTCGCGCAGGTGATAGGCGGAAACGCGGGATAGATCCACGGAGATCACCGGCAGCGCATCCAGATACGGGCTTTTGCGAAACATCTTGCGCGCTTCCGTCCAGGTTCCGTCGAGCATAATAAAGAGCGGTGGTTTGCCCGGAGCGGGCGCGGCGATGACCTGCCGGTCTGCGTCGGCATAAGAGGCAGGGAACACCACGACGGGTTGATAATCGGGATGATTCACCAGATCCAATAGCGCCTGAGGCGGTTCGGTACGCGACCACTGAAATGCGGCGGTGTCGGGCAGGATATCGGCGATAAGCCGCCCGGTATTACTCGGTTTCATCGGCTCCGTATCAAACATCACCAGACAGAAACGGCTCCCGGCTTCGACGGCGGTAATGGTGTCGCACAGACACTGCTTTTGCGGCAGCAGACAACGCTGACAGCGGCGGATGCGGTTGCCTCTGGCGAGGAAAGGACGCGTGGCGCGCACCAGTCGTTCGGCGCGAAGTTGAAGAACGGCGTTATTATTCATGAAGGCGAATGGGGCAATAAAAACGCCATTGTCGCAGAGGTCAAAAAGGGGCACAAGCGCTGTGCCCCGATGTGATTACAGGGATTCGTTAAGCCAGCTATCAAACGGGGCTTTAGGCACGGCGCCGTTGAGCATATCCACGACTTCGCCATTACGGAAAATCATAATGGTCGGGATACTGCGGATACGGAAACGTGCGCTGATCTCACGTTCGGCTTCGGTATTGATTTTGACGAAACGCACTTTGCCGCTGCGCTCTTCGGCGACGTCTTCAAAGATCGGCGCGAAGCTGCGGCACGGGCCACACCAGGGGGCCCAGAAATCGACCACAACCGGAAGATCGTCTTTCAGCAGTTTATCCAGCATCTCGCCGGTCGCATTGATCACTTCGCCGTCGAACAGCTCATGACCGCAGCGTCCGCATTTTGCCGTATCGTTAACGCGGTCGTCCGGAATGCGGTTAAGTACCTGGCAACTGGCACAAACGGTATTCATAACTAACCTCAGGATGAGTGGATTGCAGAACGGCGAGCACGCCGGAATGTTTCTTTTATGTTGCATATTATTGATGCTTTGGTTTTAGACGACAATGCGTTTTATTCAATGGGTACAATAGTCGCTGGCTTTTAACAGAAGTGATGGCGATGCGGCGGCACATCGGGTAATCTTCGCGCTTCGCGCAGCGCTGGTGGAGGAAAGCATGAACGACGAGTTAAAAAATAAAAGCGGCAAGGTCAAAGTGATGTATGTCCGCAGTGACGATGATTCAGATAAACGCAGCCAGAACCCGCGTACCGGGAAAGGCGGCGGTAGTAGCGGATCGTCTCGTGACGGGGCATCATCCCGTGGCGGTTCAGCACGCTCTGATTCCGGTCGTCGTTCTTCCCGCGACAGCCAGGCTCCGCGCGAGCGGGATCGTGACCGCAATCGCGATCGCGACCGTGATTATCAGAGTGATGCATCCCCGTGGCGTACCGTTTCACGTGCACCGGGTGAAGAAGCTCCGGCGAAGGCCGATCACGGTGGGATCAGCGGCAAAAGCTTTATCGATCCGGAAGTGCTGCGTCGTCAGCGTGCCGAAGAGACTCGTGTCTACGGTGAAAATGCCTGCCAGGCCCTGTTCCAGAGCCGTCCTGACGCCATTGTTCGCGCCTGGTTCGTCCAGAGCGTCACCCCGCGCTTTAAAGAGGCGCTGCGCTGGATGGCGGCTAACCGTAAGGCCTACCACGTTGTGGATGAAGCCGAGCTTGCAAAAGCGTCCGGTACCGAACACCACGGCGGCGTTTGCTTCCTGATTAAAAAGCGCAACGGCGTTAGCGTCCAGCAGTGGGTTGGACAGGCTGCTGAGGAAGATTGCGTCCTGGCGCTGGAAGACGTGGGTAACCCGCACAACCTCGGCGCGATTGTTCGCAGCTGCGCGCACTTTGGCGTAAAAGGTGTGGTCGTACAGGATGCGGCGATCCTTGAATCCGGTGCGGCTATCCGCACGGCGGAAGGCGGGGCAGAACACGTTCAGCCGATCACCGGCGACAGCTTTATCGACGCGCTTGAGCAGTTCCGTCGCGATGGTTATGCCATCGTTACCACCTCCAGCCATAAAGGTACGCCGCTGTCTAAAGCCACGCTGCCGAAGAAAATGGTTCTGGCGCTGGGTCAGGAACGCGATGGTCTGTCAGATGCCGCGCTCAATAGCGCCGATCTGAACGTCTCCATTGACGGCACCGGCAACGTTGAAAGTCTGAACGTCTCCGTCGCCACAGGTATTCTGCTGGCCGAATGGTGGCGACAGAATAAAGCCTGATAAAAAATGCCAGCGTTTATCGCTGGCATTTTTTTTACTCGCTTTCCGCCGGTAAGGTCGGCATCCAGTCTATCGGCGTGTCGCCACGCTGCGCGAGCCATTCATTGGTCAGCACAAAGTGATTACAGCCGAAAAAGCCCCGGTGCGCTGAGAGCGGGGACGGATGCGGTGCACGCAGGACGTGATGGCGCTGGCCATCGATAATCGCGCCTTTCTTCTGGGCGTGCGATCCCCACAGCAAGAACACCACCCCTTCACAATGCTGGTTAATCAGCGCGATCACTTTATCGGTAAAAGTTTCCCAACCCAGGCTGGCATGCGAGTGCGCCTGGCCTGCACGCACCGTCAGCACCGTATTAAGCAGCAGTACGCCCTGGCGTGCCCAGCTTTCCAGATAGCCGTGCTGCGGTCGGGTAAAACCAGGAATGGTCTTTTCCAGCTCTTTATACATATTGAGCAGCGACGGCGGAGTTGCGACGCCGGGCAGGACGGAGAACGCCATTCCGTGTGCCTGGCCCGGGCCGTGATAGGGATCCTGGCCGAGGATCACCACTTTGACATCGGCAAGCTCGGTATAGCGAAAGGCGTTAAACACATCTTTCTGCGGGGGATAAATCGTTACGCCAGACTGCCTTTCCGTGGCGACTGTACTGAGCGTATTTATAAAGTAGGGCTGGGTTTTCTCGTCAGCCAGCACGTCGTGCCAGGTTAATGGTGCCATCTTCTCGCTCTCCTGCGACATTGAATCGACCTAGCTTAACGGCTTCTTTCCGCAATACAAAATTAGCGATGGCGGAAGCGCGTGATGATTCTAAAAAAATTTTAAAACTTACAAAATAATTTTCACTATCGACTCGCGTAACTTGATATAAAACAAGTAATTTCCCCATCGCCACTTTTGGTGTGTGGATTTTGTTGATTCAGGTCAATGAATGGACCCTGGGTGACTGGTATATAAACACCTAAGCAACAATGGTTTTACCAATTGGCCGGTGCCGGTCAACACAATCAAATAATGTAGCCTATGGAGGCATCACATGATTACAGGTATCCAGATTACCAAAGCCGCAAACGACGACCTGCTGAACTCTTTCTGGCTCCTTGACCAGGAAAAAGGCGAAGCTCGCTGCCTGTGTGCAAAAGCCGGCTATGCCGAAGATGACGTTGTCGCCGTCAGCAAACTGGGTGAGATCGAATACCGCGAAGTGCCGGTTGATGTGCAACCGGAAGTGCGTGTGGAAGGCGGTCAGCACCTGAACGTGAACGTGCTGCGTCGTGAAACTCTGGAAGATGCAGTAAAACATCCGGAAAACTACCCGCAGCTGACCATTCGCGTTTCCGGCTATGCCGTGCGTTTTAACTCTCTGACGGCAGAACAGCAGCGCGACGTTATTGCGCGTACCTTTACCGCAAGCCTGTAAGCCTGCGTTGAGGTCAAAAAAATGCCGGACAAGCGTCCGGCATTTTTTTTACTCTTTAGTACCACCGGATGACGGTGTCTCTGTCGATCCGCTTGGCTTGCGGCGCTTACCGACGTTTTTGGCGTCGCGATGGCGTACTTTCACCCGCACTTTCTCTTTATCTTTCGCTTTTTTCTGCTCTGCGCGTTTCGCCAGCACTTTCTTCGACGGCTTGCCGGTCAGCTTCTCGCTTGGTGCGCGGGAAGTCGGACGCAGTTCGTCGATAACGCGGGCTTTCAGCGGCTCTTCAATATAGCGGCCGATTTTGCCCAGCAGCAGGTGGTCGTGCGCTTCAACCAGCGAGATCGCGGTACCTTTACGACCCGCACGGCCGGTACGGCCAATACGGTGCAGATAGGTATCGGCGGTGCGCGGCATATCGAAGTTAAAGACGTGGCTGACGTCCGGGATATCGATCCCACGGGCGGCGACGTCGGTCGCTACCAGCACGTTAACGCGACCGTCGGTGAGGCGCTTAATCGCTTCGGTACGTTTGGCCTGCACCATCTCGCCTTCAAGATAGCAGTTATTAATCCCGACCTTACGCAGCAGCTCTGCCAGCTCATGCACACGCTCGCGCTTGCGCACGAAGATGATGGAGCGGGAGACGTCCGGCTGCTGTAACAGGTGGGTCAGCAGGGCGGTTTTGTGCTCTGCATTGTCGGCACGGTAGTACCACTGGTGAATTTTCTTACGCTCGCGGGTGGACGGCGTCGCGGAAACTTCGACCGGATCTTCCAGCAGGCGTTTGGCGAAATCGCTGACGGCGTTGCCTTCCAGGGTCGCGGAAAACAGCATCGTCTGTTTGCGCCAGCGGGTTTCACCGGCAATATGTTCGATGTCCTGGGCGAACCCGAGGTCCAGCATGCGGTCGGCTTCATCAAGGATCAGCGTTTCAACGGCGCGGCAGTCAAAGTTCTCTTCTTTGATGTACTGCATCAGGCGGCCGGTCGTCGCGACCACGATATCCTGATTTTCGCTAAACACTTCGGCGTGGTTCATAAAGGCCACACCGCCGGTGATGGTGGCGATATCCAGATGGGTGTTCGCCGCCAGTTCGCGGGCGTGTTCTGCCACCTGCACGGCCAGTTCACGGGTCGGTGTCAGGATCAGAATACGCGGCGGGCCGGATTTTTTACGCGGAAAATCGAGAAGATGCTGCAACACCGGCAGCAAATATGCCGCCGTTTTACCGGTGCCTGTTGGCGCTGAACCGAGCACATCACGCCCCTCTAGCGCAGGCGGAATGGCAGCAGCCTGAATGGCGGTTGGGCGTGTGAAGCCTTTATTCTGGAGGGCTTCCAGCAGGCTCTCGTCGAGTTCGAGTTCGGAAAAAGTCGTTACAGTCATTATCTACCTCTGTGTGGGGCGCTGATTATAGACGTTACGGCCACAATCTTCATCTGTTTGTATGGTTAAGGCTTCTCCGGTATCGTTCATTACCCTATGCTATCGACCTTTTTTTGCCAGAATGGTGGCTTTTGATGTCTGAATCAGGTTCCGCACTGCGTCGTGATGGATTTACCTTTAAACAGTTTTTTGTCGCTCACGACCGCTGTGCGATGAAAGTGGGTACCGACGGGATCCTGCTGGGCGCATGGGCACCCGTCGCACGAATAAAACGTATCCTCGATATTGGTACGGGTAGCGGGCTGCTGGCCTTAATGCTGGCCCAACGCACCGATGACTCCGTCACCGTGGACGCCGTTGAAATTGATAGCGAAGCGGCTGAACAGGCCAGGGAAAACGCGGCGGCTTCCCCCTGGGCCGGGCGTGTTCAGGTCCACGCCGCGGACATTCAGTCCTGGGTCGGACAGCAAACCCAGCGTTATGATCTGATCGTCAGCAATCCGCCTTACTTTACGCCAGGCGTAGAATGCGCCACACCCCAGCGGGATCGGGCGCGTTCCACGTCGTCACTGGAGCATAGCGCCTTGCTGGCCTGTGCCGCCAGCAGTATTACGGAAGAGGGGTTTTTCTGCGTGGTCTTGCCGGAAAATATCGGCACCGTCTTCACCCAGCAGGCGCTGGAGATGGGCTGGCATTTGCGACTGCGCACCGATATTGCGGACAACGATGCGCGTCTGCCGCATCGGGTGCTGCTGGCGTTTTCTCCTCGTGCCGGGGAGTGCTTCAGCGATCGGATGGTGATCCGCGGGCCGGATCAGCAATATTCGGAAGCCTATACCGCGCTGACCCGCCCGTTCTATTTGTTTATGTGAGGCGAAAGAATTGACGGTCCCGACTCAGGCAGAAGATCGGGATAGTCCAGCGTAAAATGCAGCCCACGGCTCTCTTTACGCTGGAGCGCACAGCGGACGATCAGCTCGGCGACCTGCACCAGATTACGCAGCTCAAGCAGGTTGTTGGAGACGCGAAAATGGGCGTAGTACTCGTCGATTTCCTGCTGCAGCATGGTAATACGGCGCAGCGCTCGCTCCAGCCGTTTGGTACTGCGGACAATCCCGACGTAGTCCCACATAAACAGCCGCAGTTCGTGCCAGTTATGCTGGATCACCACCCGTTCATCGGCGTTTTCGACCCGACTCTCATCCCAGGCCGGGATCGGCGGCCGCTCAGGCACGACAGACCGTCGTTTCTGAATATCATCGGCAGCGGACCAGCCGTATACCAGACACTCCAGCAGCGAGTTTGACGCCATGCGGTTGGCGCCGTGCAGCCCGGTATAGCTCACCTCGCCAATGGCGTACAGACCGTCAACGTCGGTACGGCCATAGTCATCCACCATCACACCGCCACATGTATAGTGGGCGGCGGGAACCACGGGGACCGGCTCTTTG
>DATEKR010000198.1:0-22859 GCA_035277345.1 Enterobacteriaceae bacterium | reverse complement strand
ACCCCATGCCGAACTCAGAAGTGAAACGCCGTAGCGCCGATGGTAGTGTGGGGTCTCCCCATGCGAGAGTAGGGAACTGCCAGGCATCAAATAAACAAGAAAGCCTCATGCGAAAGCATGGGGCTTTTTTGCGTGTGTGATTTTTGGTTTTGTCTTGAAACTTTCTCACCTTCCACTTGCAGGCTCGACATTTTGTTCAATTCTGGGTATCTTCGGCTATCTGGATGTCTAAACGTTTAAACGTATGCTGTGAGGATATAAGGTTATGCCGATTCGGGTGCAGGACGAGCTACCAGCCGTCAATTTCTTGCGTGAAGAAAACGTCTTTGTGATGACGGCTTCGCGTGCTACAGGTCAGGAAATTCGTCCGCTGAAGGTACTTATCCTTAACCTGATGCCAAAGAAAATCGAAACGGAAAACCAGTTTCTGCGGCTACTGTCGAATTCACCGCTGCAGGTAGATATCCGCCTCCTGCGCATTGATGCCCGCGAGTCGCGTAATACCCCGGCCGAGCATCTGAATAACTTCTACTGTGACTTCGACGATATCCGTGATGAAAACTTCGATGGACTGATCGTCACCGGCGCGCCGCTGGGCCTGGTGGAGTTTAACGACGTGGCCTACTGGCCGCAGATCAAGCAGGTCCTTGAGTGGGCCAAAGATCACGTCACTTCGACTCTGTTTGTTTGCTGGGCTGTCCAGGCCGCGTTGAATATTCTTTATGGCATCCCAAAACAGACCCGCAGTGAGAAGCTCTCCGGCGTCTATGAGCACCATATCCTCCATCCTCATGCTCTGCTGACTCGTGGATTTGATGATGCATTTCTGGCGCCGCACTCTCGCTATGCCGACTTCCCGGCCGAGTTGATCCGCGACTATACCGACCTTGAGATCCTGGCCGAAACTGAAGATGGCGATGCCTATCTGTTTGCCAGCAAAGACAAGCGTATTGCCTTTGTCACCGGGCATCCCGAGTATGATGACCATACCCTGGCAGGCGAATATTTCCGCGATGTGGAAGCCGGTCTGAGCCCGGAGGTTCCGTATAACTACTTCCCGAAAAACGATCCGCAGAACAAACCGCGTGCGACCTGGCGTAGCCACGGAAACCTGCTGTTCACCAACTGGCTGAACTACTACGTCTACCAGATCACGCCGTTCGATCTGCGTCATATGAATCCGACGCTGGAGTAATCCTCTGCGCTTAGGGTCCTAAAGCGTTTCAGCACACCAGCAGGCACCTTCGGGTGCCTTTTTTTATTTCTGAAAATCCATTCAACGTCAGAAAAAAAATTAATCCCATTTTGATCAATGCGTTGCATGCAATTAATAATTAAAATGGAAATTGTTTTTGATTTTATAAGATTATTAATTAGTCTTAATTGTGCTGAACGAAAACCGCCCAGGATCTTTCGTTCGCGTTGGGGAGTGTATTCGGATCAACAACGAGGAGCGGCACAATGACACAACAGGCGACGACAACGATCGACGAACTGGCTTTCAGTCAGCCACACGGCAAGCAGGAGCAACAGATTCTGACACCAGAGGCGGTGGAGTTTCTGAGTGAACTGGTGGCGCACTTTACGCCCACACGCAATCAGCTGCTGGCGGCCAGGGTCAAACAGCAGCAGGACATCGATGCGGGAAAGCTTCCTGATTTTATTTCGGAAACAGATTCCATTCGGAAAGGTGACTGGACGATTCGCGGGATCCCTGCCGACCTGCAGGACCGCCGGGTCGAAATAACCGGGCCGGTTGAGCGCAAGATGGTGATTAATGCGCTGAATGCCAACGTTAAAGTCTTTATGGCCGATTTCGAAGATTCCCTGGCACCGGACTGGCACAAAGTGATCGATGGTCAAATCAATCTGCGCGATGCGGTCAATGGCACTATCAGCTACGCCAACGAAGCCGGGAAAATCTACCAGTTGAAACCCGATCCGGCTGTGCTGGTGTGTCGGGTACGTGGCCTGCATCTGCCGGAAAAACACGTGACCTGGCAAGGCGAAGCTATTCCGGGCAGCCTGTTTGATTTTGCACTCTACTTTTTCCACAACCATAAAGCCCTGCTGGCCAAAGGCAGCGGCCCCTATTTCTATCTGCCGAAAACCCAGGCCTGGCAGGAAGCGGCATGGTGGAGTGATGTCTTTAGCTATACCGAAGACCGCTTTGATTTACCGCGTGGCACCATCAAAGCCACGCTGCTGATCGAAACGCTCCCGGCGGTCTTTCAGATGGACGAAATCCTCCACGCCCTGCGGGATCATATTGTCGGCCTGAACTGTGGACGCTGGGACTACATTTTTAGCTATATCAAAACCCTGAAAAACCATCCCGATCGTGTCCTCCCGGACAGGCAGGTGGTGACGATGGAGAAACCTTTCCTCAGCGCTTATTCGCGGCTGCTGATCAAAACCTGTCATAAGCGCGGTGCATTTGCGATGGGCGGTATGGCGGCCTTTATCCCGAGCAAAGATGCCGAGCGTAACAACCAGGTGCTCGGCAAGGTGAAGGCGGATAAAGAGCTGGAAGCTCGCAACGGTCATGACGGAACCTGGATTGCGCATCCGGGCCTCGCCGATACGGCAATGGCCGTGTTTAACAGCGCGCTGAGCGACAATAAAAATCAGCTTTCGGTCTCGCGCGATAACGACGCACCTATTACCGCCGACCAGCTGCTGGCCGCCTGCGACGGCGAGCGGACGGAAGAGGGGATGCGGGCGAATATCCGCGTGGCGGTGCAGTACATCGAGTCCTGGATCTCCGGTAACGGCTGCGTACCGATTTACGGCCTGATGGAAGATGCCGCTACTGCCGAAATATCCCGCACTTCCATCTGGCAGTGGATCCATCACCAGAAAACCCTCAGCAACGGCAAACCTGTCACCAAAGACCTGTTCCGTCAGATGCTGGCCGAGGAGATGCTGGTTATTCAGGAGGAGCTGGGCGAGCACCGCTTCAGCAGCGGCCGCTTTGACGACGCCGCACGCCTGATGGAGCAAATCACTACTTCAGATGAGCTGATCGATTTTCTGACTCTGCCAGGCTACCGCTTACTGGCGTAACTCCCCGGATAATAAAATGGAGCATCTGCACATGAAAACCCGTACCCAACAAATCGAACAATTACAAAATGAATGGACGCAGCCGCGCTGGGAAGGCATTCACCGCCCTTACGGCGCTGAAGAAGTCGTGAAGCTGCGTGGCTCGGTTAATCCGGAATGCACCCTGGCGCAGCTGGGAGCGGCCAAAATGTGGCGTCTGCTGCACGGTGAGTCGAAAAAGGGCTACGTCAACAGCCTGGGGGCGTTAACCGGAGGCCAGGCGTTGCAGCAGGCTAAAGCCGGCGTAGAGGCGATTTATCTCTCCGGCTGGCAGGTCGCGGCGGATGCCAACCTCGCTGCCAGCATGTACCCGGATCAGTCTCTTTATCCGGCGAATTCCGTTCCGTCAGTCGTCTCCCGTATCAACAACACCTTCCGTCGGGCGGATCAGATCCAGTGGGCATCCGGTATTGAGCCGGGTGATGCAGGTTATACCGACTACTTCCTGCCGATTGTCGCCGATGCGGAAGCGGGATTCGGCGGCGTGCTGAATGCCTTTGAGCTGATGAAATCAATGATCGAATCCGGTGCAGCGGCGGTGCACTTCGAGGATCAGCTGGCCTCGGTGAAGAAGTGCGGCCATATGGGCGGCAAGGTGCTGGTCCCGACTCAGGAAGCGATTCAGAAGCTGGTTGCTGCCCGCCTGGCCGCGGATGTGCTGGGCGTGCCGACGCTGTTAATTGCCCGCACCGATGCGGATGCAGCGGACCTCATCACCTCCGACTGTGACGCATACGACGCTGAGTTCGTTACCGGGGAGCGCACCAGCGAAGGTTTCTACCGCACCCGCGCCGGTATTGAACAGGCCATCAGTCGCGGTCTGGCCTATGCGCCCTATGCGGATCTGGTGTGGTGTGAAACCTCTACGCCCGACCTGGCCCTGGCGAAACGCTTTGCTGATGCGATCCATGCGAAATATCCCGGCAAGCTGCTGGCCTACAACTGCTCGCCGTCATTCAACTGGCAGAAGAATCTGGATGACAAGACTATCGCCAGCTTCCAGCAACAGCTCTCTGAGATGGGCTACAAGTATCAGTTCATCACCCTGGCAGGAATTCACAGTATGTGGTTCAACATGTTCGATCTGGCCCGGTCCTACGCGCAGGGCGAGGGCATGCGGCACTATGTGGAAAAAGTGCAGCAGCCGGAATTTGCGGCCGCCAAAGAGGGTTACACCTTCGTTTCCCACCAGCAGGAAGTTGGCACGGGCTACTTCGATAAGGTGACCACGATTATTCAGGGCGGCGCGTCTTCCGTTACTGCCCTGACCGGATCGACCGAAGAAAGCCAGTTCTGATGCTTCCCCTCTCCCCACCCGGGAGAGGGTTAACCTGAGGGAAAGCGATGTCGCGTGGTCTGGAATTACTGATTGCTCAAACTATTCTTCAGGGCTTCGATGCACAGTATGGCCGCTTTCTGGAGGTCACCTCCGGTGCCCAGCAGCGCTTTGAGCAGGCCGACTGGCACGCCGTCCAGCAGGCCATGAAACAGCGTATCCACCTCTACGATCACCACGTTGGTCTGGTCGTGGAACAGCTGCGCTGTATTACCGACGGCAAAACGGCGGATATCGATTTTCTGCTGCAGGTTAAAGCGCAGTACACCCAACTGCTGCCTGACTATCCTCGCTTTGAAATTGCCGAAAGCTTTTTTAACTCGGTCTATTGTCGACTCTTCGATCACCGGGCGCTTCTGCCTGAACGGCTGTTTATCTTTAGCTCCCAGCCGGAACGCCGCTTCCGGACCATTCCCCGACCGCTGGCGAAAGATTTTTTCCCCGATCGCGGCTGGGAAACCCTGCTGACCAAAGTCCTGACCGACCTGCCCCTGCGCCTGCCCTGGCAGGATCGGGCGCGTGACGTGGGCTATATCAGTCACCATCTGAGCGAAACCTTCGGCAGTGAGATCCTGTGTCAGGCGCATCTGCAGGTGGCAAACGAACTGTTTTATCGTAATAAGGCGGCCTGGCTGGTTGGCAAACTGATTACGCCGGACGGGACGCTACCGTTTCTGCTGCCGATTCACCGCAGCGCGGAGGGTGAACTGGTGGTGGACACCTGTCTGACGACCCACGCCGAGGCGAGTATCGTTTTCGGCTTCGCCCGCTCCTACTTTATGGTCTATGCCCCACTTCCCGCGGCGACGGTAGAGTGGCTGCGCGATATTCTGCCGGGGAAAACCACCGCCGAGCTGTATATGGCTATTGGCTGCCAGAAGCACGGCAAGACCGAAAGCTATCGTGAATATCTTCACTACCTTGCCCGCAGCGACGAGCAGTTTATTGAAGCACCGGGGATCCGGGGGATGGTGATGCTGGTCTTCACTCTGCCAGGATTTGATCGGGTTTTTAAGATCATCAAGGACCGTTTCGCCCCGCAAAAAGAGATGAGCGCCGCCCACGTTCGCGCCTGCTATCAGCTGGTAAAGGAGCACGACCGCGTCGGGCGGATGGCGGATACCCAGGAGTTTGAAAACTTTGTGCTGGAAAAGCGACAGATCGCACCGGAACTGATGACATTGCTGCAACAGGAGGTGGCGGAAAAAATCACCGATCTGGGCGACCGTATCGCCATCAGCCACCTCTATATTGAGCGGCGGATGGTACCGCTGAATATCTGGCTGGAGCAGGCCAGCGGGCAGTCATTGCGCGATGCGATTGAGGAGTACGGTAACGCCATTCGTCAGTTGGCCGCCGCCAATATTTTCCCCGGCGATATGCTGTTTAAAAACTTCGGCGTCACGCGTCACGGACGGGTTGTATTCTACGATTACGACGAAATTTGCTATATGACGGAGGTTAACTTCCGCGATATTCCGCCCCCGCGCTATCCGGAAGATGAGTTGGCAGGCGAGCCCTGGTACAGCGTGTCGCCGGGGGATGTTTTCCCCGAGGAGTTCCGACACTGGCTGTGCGCCGATCCCCGAATCGGCCCGCTGTTTGAAGAGATGCACGCCGACCTGTTTCGCGCCGACTACTGGCGGTCATTACAGGCGCGGATCCGCAATGGGCACGTCGAAGATGTGTATGCCTACCGCCGACGCCAGCGCTTCTGTCTGCGCTATGGCACTCTGCGGCAGGCGGGATAGCCTCAGGTAAACCAGTAACGTACCACGTGGAAAAAGACCGGTGCGGCGAAACACAGGGAGTCGATGCGATCCATCATTCCGCCGTGGCCCTCCAGCATGGCACCGAAATCCTTCACGCCGCGATCGCGTTTAATCGCCGACATACAGAGCCCGCCGAGAAAGCCCAGCAGGGTTATCAGCAGGGAGATAAAAAACGCCTGCAGCGGATTAAACGGCGTGACCCACCACAAACCGGCTCCAACCAGGCTGGCGCTCAGCAGTCCGCCGACAAAGCCCTCCACGGTCTTATTTGGGCTGAGTTTCGGCACAATCGGGCGCTTGCCCCACAGCTTGCCGAAAACGTACTGCAGCACGTCGGAAATCTGCACCACTATCATCATAAACAGGATGAGCTTAATGTTTTCGCCTTCATAACCCGGAATCGACAGCATCAGCAGCGCAGGTGCGTGGCTGACGCAGTACACCGCCATCATCAGGCTCCACTGAATTTTGGCGCTGCGCTCAAGGAACTGATGAGTATCACCGGCAATGGCGACACGTGCCGGGATAAACAGAAACGCGTACACCGGAATAAAGATGACAAATACCGAGTACCACTGGATCCCGACCAGCAGGTACTGCACCGGCAGAATGATAAAGAAGCACCAGAACAGCGCTTCGTGATCGCCCCGACGGGTTGGCATCAGCGTAATGCATTCGCGTAACGCAAAAAAAGACATCAGCGCAAACAGAACCACCGAGCCAGTGGGACCAATCAGCATGGCGATCACGGCGATGGTACACATCACCCACCAGGCCCGAATGCGGGCGTTAAGGTTACTGATGGTGGCATTCTGTTTACGGCAGGAGAGGATAAAGCCAATCAGGCTGGCGACGATCAGGATGCCAAACAAACCGCCCAGCAGCAGGCCCACTTCTGAATCGACATTAATCATGGGTCAGCGCCTCCAGCGCCTGTTTTGCGCGGGCCAGAAATTCTCTTTTGCCTTCATCCTCAGCGGAATTTTCAAGGGCGGTGCCGAAAGTGGCGGTACAAATAATCGGGACCACCAGCCGGGAGCCTTTTGGCAGTACCCGGTTCATATTTTCCAGCCACACCGGGACCAGTCTCACCTGAGGGACGCGCTGAGTCAGATGGAATAGCCCGCTTTTAAAGGCGGCGACTTCATCACCTGTGCCACGGGTCCCCTCCGGGAAGAAAATCAGCGAATGGCCCGCGGACAGTTTTTCAACCAGCGGCAGGAGCGGGTCGCGGGACGATACGTCCGTTGACGTTTCCGCCGGGGCGCTGCGACGCTCCACCAGCACTGCGTTAAATATCCGCGTTGCCAGATAGCGACGCAGGGTTGTTTTGTTCCAGTAATCGGCGGCCGCTACCGGATGTACCCGGTTGCGCAGCGCGCGAGGCAGGCTGGCCCAGATCACTAAACCGTCGAGGTGGCTACTGTGGTTGGCGTAGTAGATAGTGGGCTGTTCAGTATCCGGCAGGCTGTGCCAGAAAGATCTTACGCCGGTCAGCAGACGGCAGAGCGTAACCAGCAACGTTCGCACCAGGGTTTGATCGAGGGAAAATCCGCGCGCCTGAGCATCCTTTATCATCAGCACATCCCGGTAAGATGAATAAAAAGTGGACGCTCAGTATAGAGCCTTTTAAAGGCTAACGCATTCCACCATATTTCTGGGTCACATCCTTTGCGGCTCTGATCACCAGCGCACCCAACTCGGTGACCCGATCGTCGGTGATACGCGAAATGGGGCCGGAAATAGAGATAGCGGCAAAGGGTTCCCGATGCTCATCATAAATACAGGCCGCCACGCAGCGCAGGCCGAGAGCATGCTCTTCATCGTCAAATGAGTAACCGCGCTTGCGCGTCTGGGCGAGATCCTCTTTCAGATGCACCGGCGATACCAGCGTGGCGTGGGTATAGGCGTGCAGCCCCTTACGGTGCAGCAGGCCGCTGACCTGGTCATCGTTGAGATTCGCCAGAAAAGCTTTGCCTGCGCCGGACGCATGCATAGGCAGTTTGCCGCCGATAGGCGCTGACATACGCATCAGCTGAGTGCACTGCACCTGGTCGATAATAATCGCCTGATGGTCGCCTTTATCCAGTACCGCCAGATTGACCGTTTCACCGGACTCTTCCATCAGACTGCGCAGGACCGGATGGACAATCGCCAGCAGGTTTCGGCTCTGCAAAAAGCTGCTGCCGACCACGAAGGCATGCGCACCGACCGCCCAGTGCCCGAGATCGCCGACCTGGCGGACAAAGCCCAGTTGCTGCATGGTGGTGAGAAGCCGGTGGGTGGTGGAGTTCGGCAGGCCAGCCTGCTGGGCCAGCTCGGTCAACGCCACGCTGCCCTGGGATTCGGCAATCCACTCCAGCAGTTTCAGGCCGCGCGTCAGTGACTGAACCTGACCGGTTGCCTGTGCGGGAGCCGCGGCGGGTTTTCTGCCGCGTTTGGCGGGAACGGGTGTGACCATGTCAGACTCCTTTTTCTGTATCATGGAAATAGTTTTCGTTTTATTCGCCGATTTTGCAACCGCCCGATACACTGATCGGATGAGTAACAGTGAACATCTCTCATGTTACCGCTCAGTGACTGTTCCACTCTGTCATATTATGCCAGTATGACCTTCTGGCCTTTTTGGTCTGGTTGAGCCTTGTCGGGAGTAAGTGTGAGCAGCAAAATAGAGCAACTGCACCAGCAGTTAAAAAAGCGCATCCTGGTGCTGGACGGTGGGATGGGAACCATGATTCAGGGCTATCGTCTGAGCGAGGACGATTTCCGCGGTGAACGTTTTGCCGACTGGCCCTGCGATCTCAAAGGCAATAACGACCTGCTGGTTCTCAGCAAGCCGGATGTTATCGCTGCCATTCACTCCGCCTACTTCGAGGCGGGTGCCGACATTGTTGAAACCAACACCTTTAACTCGACGACCATTGCCATGGCGGATTACCAGATGGAATCCCTGTCGGCGGAGATCAACCTTGAGGCGGCCCGGCTGGCGCGCGCCTGCGCCGATGAATGGACGGCCCGCACCCCGGATAAACCGCGCTATGTCGCCGGGGTCCTTGGCCCTACCAACCGCACCGCGTCAATCTCGCCGGACGTTAACGATCCGGCATTCCGCAATATTACGTTTGACCTGCTGGTTGAAGCCTACCGCGAATCCACCAAAGCGCTGGTGGAAGGTGGCGTCGACCTGATCATGATTGAAACGGTCTTCGATACCCTGAACGCCAAAGCCGCTATCTTCGCGGTAAAAGAAGAGTTTGAAGCCTTAGGCGTGGATCTGCCGATAATGATTTCCGGCACCATCACCGACGCCTCAGGACGCACGCTCTCCGGGCAAACCACCGAGGCATTTTATAACTCCCTGCGCCATGCTGACGCGCTGACCTTCGGCCTGAACTGTGCCCTGGGGCCGGATGAACTGCGCCAGTATGTCCAGGAGCTGTCGCGCATCGCCGAATGCTACGTGACCGCACACCCGAATGCCGGTCTGCCTAACGCCTTCGGTGAATACGATCTGGATGCCGACACCATGGCAGCGCAAATCCGCGAGTGGGCGGAAGCCGGATTCCTTAATATCGTTGGCGGCTGCTGCGGCACCACGCCGGAACATATTGCGGCGATGAGCCGGGCGGTGGACGGATTGCCGCCGCGCCAGCTGCCTGAACTGCCGGTCGCCTGCCGACTTGCAGGGCTGGAGCCGCTGAATATCGGCGCAGACAGCCTGTTTGTGAACGTCGGGGAGCGTACTAACGTTACCGGCTCTGCCAAATTTAAGCGTTTAATCAAAGAAGAAAAATACAGCGAAGCGCTGGATGTGGCGTTGCAGCAGGTTGAAAGCGGCGCGCAGATTATCGATATCAATATGGATGAGGGGATGCTCGACGCCGAAGCGGCGATGGTGCGTTTCCTTAATCTGATCGCCGGTGAGCCGGATATCGCCCGCGTGCCGATTATGATCGACTCCTCCAAATGGGAGGTCATCGAAAAAGGCCTGAAATGCATTCAGGGCAAAGGCATCGTGAACTCCATCTCGATGAAAGAGGGCGTCGACCTCTTTATCGAGCATGCGAAAAAAGTGCGGCGCTACGGCGCGGCGATGGTGGTGATGGCCTTTGATGAAGTCGGCCAGGCCGATACCCGCGAACGCAAGATTGAGATCTGCCGTCGGGCGTACAATATTCTGACTCAGGACGTCGGTTTCCCACCGGAAGATATTATCTTCGACCCGAATATCTTTGCCGTCGCGACGGGGATTGAAGAGCATAACAACTACGCCCAGGACTTTATCGGCGCCTGTGAAGACATTAAGCGGGAACTGCCCCATGCGATGATCTCCGGCGGCGTGTCTAACGTCTCCTTCTCCTTCCGTGGTAACGATCCTGTCCGTGAAGCGATTCACGCTGTGTTCCTCTACTACGCCATTCGTAACGGCATGGATATGGGGATCGTTAACGCCGGTCAGCTGGCGATTTATGACGATCTGCCCCAGGAGCTGCGCGACGCGGTCGAAGATGTGGTCCTCAACCGCCGCGACGACGGCACCGAGCGGCTGCTGGAGCTGGCGGAAAAATATCGCGGCAGCAAGGCCGATGATGGCGCCAATGCTCAGATGGCCGAGTGGCGTAGCTGGGACGTCAGAAAACGTCTGGAGTACTCGCTGGTTAAAGGCATCACCGAGTTTATTGAAGTGGATACGGAAGAGGCGCGTCAGCAGGCTGAGCGCCCAATCCAGGTCATCGAAGGCCCGCTGATGGACGGGATGAACGTGGTCGGCGACCTGTTTGGCGAGGGGAAAATGTTCCTGCCGCAGGTGGTTAAATCCGCCCGCGTGATGAAGCAGGCTGTGGCTTATCTGCAGCCTTATATTGAAGCCAGCAAAGAAAAAGGCTCCTCCAACGGTAAGATGGTGATCGCGACCGTGAAGGGCGATGTTCACGATATCGGGAAGAATATTGTTGGCGTAGTGCTGCAGTGTAATAACTACGAAATTATCGATCTTGGCGTGATGGTCCCGGCGGAAAAAATCCTCAAAACCGCCCGCGAAGTGAATGCCGACCTGATCGGTTTATCCGGGCTTATCACCCCGTCGCTGGATGAAATGGTCAACGTGGCCAAAGAGATGGAGCGTCAGGGCTTTACTATTCCCCTGCTGATTGGCGGCGCAACCACCTCCAAGGCCCATACTGCGGTGAAAATCGAACAAAACTACAGCGGGCCGACGGTCTATGTGCAGAACGCCTCGCGCACCGTTGGCGTGGTGTCGTCGCTGCTTTCCGATACCCAGCACGACGAGTTTGTTGCGCGCACCCGTAAAGAGTATGAAACCGTACGTATCCAGCATGGCCGTAAAAAACCGCGTACTCCGCCGGTGACGCTGCAGGCGGCACGTGATAACGATCTGGCGTTTGACTGGGCAAGCTACACTCCGCCGGTCGCCCATCGACTCGGCGTGCAGGAAATCACGGCCAGTATTGAGACGCTGCGTAACTATATCGACTGGACTCCGTTCTTTATGACCTGGTCGCTGGCCGGGAAATACCCGCGCATTCTTGAAGATGAGGTTGTCGGGGAAGAGGCGAAGCGCCTGTTCCAGGATGCCAGTGAACTGCTCGATAAGCTGAGCGCAGAACGGCTGCTGAATCCACGTGGTGTGGTGGGTTTATTCCCGGCTAATCGGGTGGGGGATGACGTGGAGATCTACCGCGACGAAACCCGGACACAGATACTGACGGTAAGCCACCATCTACGTCAGCAGACGGAGAAAACCGGCTTTGCTAACTACTGTCTGGCCGATTTTGTTGCCCCGAAACTGAGCGGCAAAGCGGACTATATCGGCGCTTTTGCCGTTACCGGCGGGCTAGAAGAGGACGCGCTGGCCGAGGCATACGACGCGCAGCACGATGATTACAACAAGATCATGGTCAAAGCCGTAGCCGACCGTCTGGCGGAAGCCTTTGCCGAGTATCTGCACGAGCGCGTGCGTAAAGTCTACTGGGGCTTCTCGCCGAATGAGAACCTGAGTAACGAAGAACTGATCCGCGAAAATTACCAGGGTATCCGACCGGCACCGGGCTATCCGGCCTGCCCGGAGCACACGGAAAAGGGCACTATCTGGCAGCTTCTGGATGTGGAAACCCATACGGGCATGAAACTGACGGAATCCTTCGCGATGTGGCCAGGTGCCTCCGTTTCCGGCTGGTACTTCAGCCATCCCGACAGCAAGTATTTTGCCGTCGCCCAGCTCCAGCGCGACCAGGTGGAAGACTATGCCCGACGTAAAGGAATGCCGGTGGCGGAAGTCGAACGCTGGCTGGCACCGAACCTGGGCTACGATGCGGACTAAAACACTGTCAGACTAACAAACAAGGCACCGTGAAGGTGCCTTGTCCCTTTATAAAGGTTAACCTCTTATACTTAACCCAGGATCGCAGTGCTATCCGGCATTTTTGCGCAAAGGAAACCGATAACAAGAAAGAGGTCGTCACCCCGTGCTAACGCTTTTACACCTGCTATCAGCCGTCGCCCTTCTGGTCTGGGGCACGCATATCGTGCGTACCGGCGTCATGCGCGTCTATGGCGCACGCCTGCGTACCGTACTTAGCCGAAGTGTGGAAAAGAAACCGCTCGCCTTCTGTGCCGGTATCGGCGTCACCGCGCTGGTCCAGAGCAGCAATGCCACCACCCTGCTGGTCACATCCTTTGTGGCTCAGGATCTGGTGGCGCTGGCTCCGGCGCTGGTGATTGTGCTCGGTGCCGATGTGGGGACCGCCCTGATGGCGCGCGTCCTGACCTTCGATCTCTCCTGGCTGTCACCGCTGCTGATTTTTATTGGCGTGATCTTCTTCCTCAGCCGCAAGCAGACCCGGGCAGGGCAGCTTGGCCGTGTCGGAATCGGCCTTGGGCTTATCCTGCTGGCGCTGGAGCTTATTGTTCAGGCCGTAACGCCGATTACCCAGGCCAACGGTGTACAGGTAATTTTTGCCTCGCTGACGGGCGATCTGATGCTGGATGCGCTGATTGGCGCGGTATTTGCCATTATTACTTACTCCAGCCTTGCGGCGGTACTGCTGACCGCGACGCTGAGTGCCGCCGGGGCCATCTCCTTCCCGGTGGCTCTGTGCCTGGTCATCGGGGCAAACCTTGGCTCAGGCCTGCTGGCGATGCTCAACAACAGCGCCGCCAATGCCGCCGCTCGTCGCGTGGCGCTGGGGAGTCTGCTGTTTAAGCTGGTGGGCTGCCTGGCGATCCTGCCGTTTATCCATATCCTGGCCGGTCTGATGGCGAAGCTGCCGCTGCAAACCTCGGAGCTGGTGATCTATTTCCATGTCTTTTACAACCTGATCCGCTGCCTGGTGATGGTGCCCTTTGCCGGACCGATGGCGGAGTTCTGTAAACGGCTGATCCGCGATGAACCGGAACTCGACGCGCGACTAAAACCCAAACATCTCGACCCCGCGGCGCTTGATACGCCCGCGCTGGCGCTGGCTAATGCCGCACGTGAAACCCTGCGCATGGGCGACGCCATGGAGATGATGATGGTCGACCTGAAAAAGGTGATGCACGGTGAACCCCGGCAGGAAAAGGAGCTGCGCAAAACCGCCGACGACATCAACGTGCTCTATACCGCCATTAAGCTCTACCTTGCCCGGATGCCTAAAGAGGCGCTGGCGGATGAGGAGTCGCGCCGCTGGGCGGAAATTATTGAGATGTCGCTGAACCTTGAGCAGGCGTCAGATATTGCCGAGCGGATGGGCAGCGAAATTGCAGATAAATCGCTCTCTGCCCGTCGGGCTTTCTCACTGGAGGGGATCAACGAACTGGACGGCCTGCTGGATCAGCTCCTCAGTAACCTGCAGCTGGCGATGTCGGTATTCTTCTCCAGCGATGTGCCGAGCGCCCGACGCCTGCGCCGCCGCAAGCACCGTTTCCGTATCCTCAACCGTCGCTATTCCCACGCTCACGTCGACAGGCTGCATCAGCAAAACGTGCAGAGTATTGAAACCAGCTCGCTGCATCTTGGCCTGCTTGGGGATATGAAACGACTCAACTCGCTGTTCTGCGCGGTGGCCTACAGCGTGCTGGAGCAGCCGGATGAAGATGAAGAGCGGGCTGAGTATTGAGATTTTCTTCCTGGCGCTGCGGGAGGTAAGGTATATTCCGCGTTTACAGGAGAAATTATGCTGCCGACTCAATCAACCCGATTAAACAAATACATTAGCGAGAGCGGGATCTGCTCACGCCGTGAGGCCGATCGCTATATCGAACAGGGCAACGTCTTTATTAATGGCAAACGCGCCGGCATTGGCGATCAGGTGGTCGCCGGAGACGTGGTCAAGGTAAACGGCCAGCTGATTGAGCCGCGCAACGAAGAAGACCTGGTATTTATCGCCCTGAATAAACCCGTGGGGATTGTCAGCACAACCGAAGATGGCGAGAGGGACAACATTGTCGATTTCGTCAATCACAGTACCCGCATTTTCCCGATTGGGCGTCTGGATAAGGACTCGCAGGGTCTGATCTTTCTGACTAACCACGGCGATCTGGTGAATAAAATTCTGCGTGCCGGTAACGATCACGAAAAAGAGTACGTGGTGACCGTCAATAAACCGGTTACCGATGACTTTATTCGCGGCATGGGCGCAGGCGTGCCGATCCTCGGGACGGTAACCAAAAAATGCAAAGTTAAAAAAGAAGCACCGTTTGCCTTCCGCATTACCCTGGTTCAGGGACTGAATCGTCAGATTCGCCGCATGTGCGAACACTTTGGCTTTGAGGTAACAAAGCTGGAGCGTACCCGAATCATGAACGTCAGCCTTACCGGGCTGCCACCGGGCGAGTGGCGGGATCTGACCGCCGATGAGCTTATCGAGCTGTTTAAGCTGATTGAAGATTCAACGTCTGAGGCAAAACCGGCCAAAAAAGCGAAGCCGAAAGCGGCTGTCGCGGTGAAAAAACCGGCCGCCAGCGGGGCGAAGAACATGGCAAAAACCCCGGCAGAGCTTGCCGCGCGTAAGCGCTTTAACCAGCCGGGTCGTAAGAAAAAAGGGCGCTAATCGCGCTCTTAGTTATCGTCTGCCGCGGGTCGGCGTATTCGCCGACCAGGAGAAGGTCGATTCGGCATCCGGTTTATAGGCTTTCTGCTTCTTCGTCGCCTGGCGTACCTTTTTCGCGGCCGCTTCCCGCTCAGCCATCAGCTGGTCGATGTACACCTTCTTTACATGGTTGGTTTCCGAGTTGGTCAGGGTGCGACCCTGTGCAATTCGTGCGCGATCGAGTCGCGTTTTCAGCTCCCGCTGTTCGCTTTCCGTCATATCCTGCTGCGTCAGTCTGGTCAGTGCCATGGGATTCTCTCCTGAGGAAGTGCAACGAGTGTACGCCACTCAAGGGCGTAGTGCATTCCTCATATTGTCTGAGTGCGAGTATCCAGACTGGAAAGCGCCTCGCAGGTTTCTCCCCCATCGCGTGACACCTGTTTTCGTCGGCGTAAGTTAATGCTGAACCGATAAGCCATATGGGCTGCGATAGCAATTGAGAGTTGACACGCAAAATCGTTCGAATTGAATGTTTCCATATTGTCAACTTCAGGTATCGCAGCTATAGTGTTTCCATTATGGAAACCGTGAGGGAACTATGCATGTTATATCAAGGAGGCCGTTCAACGATGCGGCAAGAGGTTTTCCTAATGATGCCCTGGCCCTGGACGCCGTTTACAAGATCCTCAAAAGTACATCTTACGAAAATCCGGATGAGCTGAGGCATGATTTTCCCAGCCTGGACAGAATGAAGTTCAGGGACAAATGGTGGGTTATTAATGTCGGGGGAAATAACCTGCGGCTACTGTTTTTTGCCGATTTTGAGTATGGGCGGATTTTTGTGAAACACATCGTACCCCATGCGGTGTATGACAAACTGGTGAGGTTTTACCGGGAGACAAAAGAATGATTAATAATGCGATTAAAGCGGCTGATGAACTGGTGACGCTGATTCCCTTTTTAGGGCGCAGTACCCGCAAACAAGATTATGAGCAGGCGCTGGACGTGATTGAAAGTCTGATGGAGCAGGCACCTGATAGCCCATTGATCGAGTTGCTGATGGCGAAAATAGATCGTTATGAAAACAATGACCCTGAGCTCGCCGCCTTTAATGCGCGTATCGAGGCGTTGCCGCGTGGCGTTGCGGCTCTTCGCGTCCTGATGGATCAGTACGGATTAAACCAGTCTTCATTTACGAATGAGATCGGCCAACGGTCGCTGGTAAGTCGTATTCTCAGCGGAGAGCGCAATCTTACCGTCGATCACATCAGAGCTTTAGCTGAACGTTTCAACGTATCGGCTGAGGTCTTTATCGAACCACGCTCCCAATAACCGGATGGCGTAAACGCCATCCGGCAATCTAATAACGTCAGCCATTTTTACGTTTAGTATCAACAGGCTTACCTGACCAGTACCCCGCCAGCAGCGAACCGGAGAGGTTATGCCAGACGGAGAACAGTGCGCCAGGAAGCGCAGCCAGCGGAGAGAAGTAAATTTTACCCAGGGCGGCGGCAAGGCCGGAGTTCTGCATCCCCACCTCAATTGCCAGCGTGCGGCAGGTGGACTCATCGAAGCCAAACAGACGTCCACCCCAGTAGCCGCCCAGCAGACCAATGATGTTATGCAGGATCACGGCGATAATCACCACCAGGCCTACCGACGCGATATTGGCCGCTGAACCTGCCACGACCGCACAGATAATGGCCAAAATACAGACCATTGAGAACGCGGGCAGCCAGGGCTCAACGGCTTTGACCAGCCGCGGGAAGAGGTGGTGGATAATCAGCCCCAGGGCAATCGGGATCACCACGATTTGCAGGATGCTGAGCAGCATACCCATCACGTCCACCTGGATATGAGCGTCAACGTACAGGCGCGTCAGTAGTGGCGTGGCGACCACGCCAACCAGTGTTGAAACGGAGGAGATGGTGACCGACAGCGCGACATCGCCTTTTGCCAGGTAGATCATCACGTTGGAGGCCGTACCGCTGGCCACGCTGCCTACCAGCACCATACCGGCGGAGAGGTCCGGCGGCATTTTAAAAAGAATTGCCAGCAGCCATGCCGCCAGCGGCATCACCAGATAGTGCAGGAAAATCCCTGCGGCGACGGGAGCCGGACGCGAGAGCACACGCTTAAAATCGTCAATTTTAAGGTGTACACCCATGCCAAACATAATCAGCATCAGGAGCGTACTGACCCAGGGGCCAATGGCGGTAAAGGTGGGCGGAGTATACCAGGCGAGAAGCGAGAGCAGCAGTGCCCAGAGCGGGAACAGCCGCGTCAGTGTTGCGAGCATTATGTTTTCCTTGCGATCGTTGTGTTGTGTTTTTTATAAAAAAAGGCCGGGATCGAGCCCGGCCATCGGTATTGTTTATCGTGCTAAGGAATAATATTCAAACTTATTATGGTGAAGATCTTTTATGTTGTGCCGCGCACGCTCTCCCAGCTCAGGCCGAAACGGGCGAGATACTTGCGCAGACGGTCGGCATCATTGGGGTTAGCTTTCTTCTGCCGTGAGACGGAAAATAGCTCACGACCGGCCTCCGAGAGCGTATGACAGCGGCGACAGACGGCCACCACCGTTTCAAGCTGGTGGCGATCGAAAAGGTCGAGCGTGCTCAAATCCACCGGCAGAGTGGTTTGTTCAGGCGATGCCTGCCAGTGATACGCTAAACGCTGCAGCTCCTCGTCGACCAGGTCGTCATTGATACGCCCCTGTTCCGCCATCGTCGCCATCCGGGCAATAGACGTACTCAGTTCGCGGAAATTGCCTCGCCATGCGGCATGGGGCGAGCAGGCAAAGGCCAGATAGCGCTCGCGAGCGCCCTTATCAAAGCGGATTTGCGTCTGCTGTTCCCGGGCATAGCGTTCAAGCTCGTACTCGATATTCGGGGCGATATCTTCCCGCCGCTCTGCCAGTCCCGGCAGCGCGAAGGTCCACATATTGATGCGGGCGTACAAATCCTCCCTGAAACGGCCTTCTTCGACCCACTGCTGCATATTTCGATGCGTCCCGGCGATAAGCTGAAAATCGCTGTGGACTTCTTTATCCGAGCCAAACGGGAAAAAGGTTTTCTCTTCGATAGCCTTGAGCAGCATCGCCTGTTCATCGAGGCCCAGCTCGGCGATCTCATCGAGAAACAACACCCCGCCATCCGCCTCGCGCAGAAGTCCGGTGCGTGCCTGGAGCGCGCCCGTAAACGCGCCTTTCACGTGGCCAAACAGAGTCGACATGGCGTTGTCCCCGCGCAGGGTGGCGCAGTTTACCGCGACCAGTTTGCCCTGCACCAGGTGTCGGGTCTGGCGCAGCTGGAAGATGCGCTTTGCAAGGAAAGATTTGCCCGCACCGGTCGGGCCGGTCAGCAATATCGGCGCGGTAGAGCGCAGCGCCACCCGCTCTATCTGGTCGATCAGACGGTTAAATGTCGCGTTGCGGGTATCAATCCCCGATTTAAGAAACGATACCGACTGCTGCTGTTCACGTTGAAAGCGGCTGGTCAGGGTTGTGTAGCGGCTTAAATCAAGGTCAATCACCGAGCAGCTTCCGGCGGCAATGGCCTCGTCGGCTGCCCCTTTTGTTGCGGGGCCGGTTTGCAGCAGGCTGGCGGGAAGATAGCGGGCTTCGGTCAGCAGGAACCAGCAAATCTGTGCCACGTGTGTCCCGGTGGTGATATGGACCAGGTACTCCTCATTTTCCGTATCGAACGGATAACGGCTGGCGAAATCAAGAAAGGCTGCGTACACCTCTTCGAAATCCCAGGGATCGTTAATCTCGACCGAATGCGCGCAGACGCGGGTCTGCGGCGAGACCTGATCAATATCCTCTGCAAGCTGGCGGGCCAGGCCTTCATCCCGTGGCTGGTGTAAAAGCTCAAGACGGTCGACGGGAAAATCAGGCTGCTGGCACAGGCCGACGGTCGGCCGCCATTTTTTGAAGCGATTATGCCGTTTTCCGCGCTTATCCAGCACAGTTCCCAGTACACCAATCACTACGCGACGTTTCATTTTTATCCTTGAAGATAAATTACGATAACTAAAGATAAAAAATAAAGCATCACCTTACAACGCCATATCATCGCGTTAAAAATAAAATGATTATTTATCAATTAGATAAAAATTAATTTTGCGCTTTTTAGATTCTGGCACGCTTCTGGCAATAACTATCCCGTCAGCACGCTGGAATAGCAGGGGGTGATTCACCCCGCCGGCGCACCAGGAGCGGCAGTAGCCGTTTTCCGGGGGGCGTTCCGTCCGCGGTAAGACATTTTGCGGAAAGTCAGTTCCACGGGTTCGAATCCCGTATTCGCGCACCTCTATCTGAATAGATAAACAGATGTACCCGGTCATCGGGTGGTTAACGATGACCTCTCACGACCGCCGGTAATGATGCCGGGTCGCAGGCAAAACGTTGTTTCCCCTGCGGCTTCGCCCCTGCATCCGCGGTCGTTAAGGCAAAAAAATTAAGGAAAACAGAATGACGAAGAAAATCACAATACGAAAAGGTCAGCTGGGCTTACTGGCAAAAGAGGGCGACTACTATCAGGTTCTGGAAAGCGGAGAGCATCGTCCTTCATGGTTTAGCGTGCCGGAAGTGCGGGTGGTGAACCTCGACGGCAGCGAAGTGGAAACCGGACTGGCCGAATATCTGCGTCGCTTCCAGCCGGGCTGGATTGAGCAATACTGCCTGGTGGCCGATATGATGGATAACGAAGCGGGCGCCCTGTACAGCAACGGCATATTGCAGGAGATCCTGCCACCCTCGACTCGCCGCCTGTACTGGAAAGCGGATGAGACATTAACGCTGGTCCGTCTGGATACGCGTGAGGTAAGCGTACCCGCTGAGATCCTCAATGCGGTACTGCAGCCTAAACGCGGGAATAGTATCAAAGGCCGCGATGCTATTCTGACGGTTCAGGTTCCGGCATGGCACGTCGGTGTCCTGAAAGTGGATGGTGAAACCCAGGCGCTGCTGCCGGCAGGTCTGAGCGGCTACTGGAAGGTGAACCATCTGGTCGAGGCCGAGGTGGTGGATCTGCGCCTGCAGGTGCTGGAAGTCAGCGGTCAGGAGATCCTGACCAAAGATAAAGTGACGCTGCGGCTGAACCTGGCGGCGAACTGGCGCTATACCGACGTGCTGAGCGCCTTTGCTCAGCTGAGCAAACCGCTGGACCATCTCTATCGCGAGCTGCAGTTTGCGCTGCGCGAAGCGGTGGGCACGCGTACGCTTGATGAGCTGCTGGAAGATAAGCAAATTATCGACGAGGTGGTGAGCGTGCAGGTTGCACAACGTATGGCCGCCTTTGGTATTGAAGTGGCATCGCTGGGTGTGAAAGACGTTATCCTGCCCGGCGAGATGAAAACCATTCTGTCGCGCTTAGTGGAGGCGGAAAAGTCGGCGCAGGCCAATGTGATCCGCCGCCGGGAAGAGACGGCCGCGACCCGTTCGCTGCTGAATACGGCGAAAGTGATGGAAAGCAACCCGGTCGCGCTGCGACTGAAAGAACTGGAAACTCTGGAGCGTGTTGCGGAACGCATCGATAAGATCTCGGTCTTCGGTGGTCTGGATCAGGTTCTGCACGGTCTTGTTAACATTAAAGGAGCGCACGATGGCGCATAACGAATATCAGCTGATGGCGCAGGAAAACAGCGCCCCGGTAAAAATGTGGACCCACGGCGTGCCCGTGGAACCGGAGGCGCGGGAGCAGCTGCTGAATACGGCAAAAATGCCGTTTATCTTCAAACACCTGGCGGTGATGCCGGATGTGCATCTCGGAAAAGGTTCGACCATTGGCAGCGTGATCCCGACCAAAGGGGCCATTATCCCGGCGGCGGTGGGTGTGGATATCGGCTGCGGAATGATTGCCGTGCGTACCTCCCTGCTGGCCGGAGATCTGCCTGATAGCCTGAGCGGGCTGCGTAGCGCGATTGAGCAGGCGGTGCCGCACGGGCGTTCGGTGAACCGCTCGAAGCGGGATAAAGGTTCGTGGGAAACGCCGCCAGATATCGTGGACAGTCACTGGGCGCTGCTGGCCCCGCGCTTTAAGTGCCTGACGGATAAATATCCGCAGCTGCTGAAGACCAATAACCATCAGCATCTGGGAACGCTGGGAACCGGTAACCACTTTATTGAAGTGTGTCTGGATGAGCAGCAGCGGGTATGGGTGATGCTCCACAGCGGGTCGCGTGGCGTAGGCAATGCGATTGGCAACGTGTTTATCACTCTTGCTCAGCAGGATATGCAGCAGCACATTGCCAACCTGCCGGACAGAAACCTGGCGTACTTCCAGGAAGGAAGTCTGCACTATGACGATTATCTGGAGGCCGTGGAGTGGGCACAGGATTTTGCCCGTCATAACCGGGAAGTGATGATGTCGCGGGTACTGGCCGCGCTGTCAAAAATTGTCACTAAGCCCTTTATGACACAGCAGGAAGCGGTGAATTGCCATCACAACTACGTGCAGAAAGAGACGCATTTTGGCGAAGAAGTCCTGGTGACGCGTAAAGGGGCGGTCTCCGCACAGAAAGGGCAGATGGGGATTATTCCCGGTTCGATGGGCGCGAAGAGCTTTATTGTGCGCGGGCTCGGTAACGAAGAGAGCTTCTGTTCATGCAGCCACGGCGCGGGACGTACTATGAGTCGTACCGCGGCGAAAAAACGTTTTACCGTTGAGGATCAGATCCGCGCCACCGCACACGTAGAGTGCCGTAAAGACAGCGACGTGATCGATGAGATCCCGATGGCGTACAAAGACATTGATGCCGTGATGATGGCCCAGTCGGCGCTGGTCGAAGTGGTCCATACCCTGCGCCAGGTGGTGTGTGTAAAAGGATAAAAGAAATGGAACATGAGAGTGTTGATGCCGCCATGCGGGAGCGTGTCAGGCAGGCATTGCGGGAAGTCGAGCAGAAATATGGCGTGAGGGTGCTTTACGCCTGCGAATCCGGCAGTCGCGGCTGGGGATTCGCCTCCCCGGATAGCGACTATGACGTGCGGTTTTTATATGTACATCCGCCGGAGTGGTATTTGCGCGTGGAGCCGCAGCGGGATGTGATCGAACTGCCGATAGACGACGAACTGGACGTCTGCGGCTGGGAGTGGCGTAAAGCGCTGGGATTGCTGAAGGGCGCTAACCCGACGCTGATCGAATGGCTGGATTCTCCGGTGGTCTATCAGCAGGACGATGCGATACTGGCTGCGCTGCGTGCTCAGGTACCGCACTGGTTTTCACCGGTCAGGGCGCGCTGGCACTACTATTCGATGGCGAAAAAGAACTTTCGTGGCTATCTCCAGGATGCAGAGGTGCGGCTGAAGAAGTATTTCTACGTGCTGCGCCCGCTGCTGGCGGTGCGCTGGATAGAGGCCGGGAAAGGGATGCCGCCGATGCGTTTCGCCACGCTGCTTGACGGCAGCGACCTGGCTACGCCCCTGCGGGCTGAGATAGACGCGCTGCTGGTTTTAAAGCAGAAAGCAGGGGAGGCACAGTACGGTCCGCGCAGGCCGCTACTGCACGCGTTTATCCAGGCTGAACTGGCGCGGGGAGAGGTGGCGGATGTCCTGCCTGAGAGCCGCAGCGGCAACGTCAGGGAACTTGACCAGCTGCTGTATCAGACAGT
>DATEKR010000197.1:0-4246 GCA_035277345.1 Enterobacteriaceae bacterium | reverse complement strand
ATTGCGGCCCTGATGCTGACGCCAAAATCACCCGGTCCGCACCCGGCTATCGTGCTGCTCCACGACCACGGTTCAAAATTCGATATTGGCAAAGAGAAGATGATCCGTCCCTGGCAGGATCCGACGAAGCTCGCCAGCGCCCAGGCCTGGGCAGATAAGTTTTTCAGCGGTCGCTTTGTCGGGGATGAACTGGCAAAACGTGGCTATGTGGTGATCGCTATCGACAGCACCGGCTGGGGCGATCGTGGCCCGATGGTTTATGAGCAGCAGCAGGCGCTGGCCAGTAACTATTTCAACCTCGGTCGCTCTCTGGCAGGCGAAGTGGCCTACGAAGATATGCGCACCGTCGATTTCCTTGCCGGTCTTTCCAGCGTCGATAAGACGCGTATTGGCGTGCTGGGCTTTTCCATGGGCGGCTATCGCGCCTGGCAGCTGGCCGCCCTCTCAGAGAAGGTTGCTGCGACGGCGGTGATCTCCTGGTTCGGCACCTGGAACGGACTGATGCAGCCGGGCAATAATGTCCTGCGTGGGCAGTCGGCATTTTATATGCTGCATCCTGGCGTGTCGGCAAGACTGGATATTCCGGATATCGCCAGTATCGCCGCGCCGAAGCCAATGCTTATCTACAGCGGAGGCCAGGATAAACTGTTCCCGCCCCAGGCGGTTGAGGAAGCCTTTAACAAGGTGCACAAGGTGTGGGCATCACAACAGGCGCAGGACAAGCTGGTCACCCGCAGCTGGCCGGATCTGGGCCACGTGTTTTATCAGCAGCAACAGGACGAGGTCTTCCCCTGGCTGGATAAGTGGCTTAAACCCTGAGTTTACGTGGGAACGTGCGGGCAGAACGCCCGCACGCTGGATTACTTCGCGTTGCGCAGGATCTGCAGGCAGCGTTTCAGCTGGCTATCCATCGGAGCTTCGATACGCAGCGTTTCACCGGTACCAGGATGGGTAAAGGTTAACGCAGCTGCGTGCAGGAACAGACGGCTCAGGCCGGTGTTGGCCAGTTGGGCGTCGAACTCGCGGTCGCCGTAGCGGTCGTCAAAGGCGATAGGATGACCGGCATGGAGCGTATGAACGCGGATCTGATGCGTACGGCCGGTCACCGGGCTGCAGCGCACCAGGGTTGCACTCTCATAGCGTTCTTCCACTTTAAAGCGCGTTTCTGACGGTTTACCTTCGCTGTTCACCCGAACAACACGCTCTCCGCTCTGAAGAATATTTTTCAGCAGCGGAGCCTGGACCACTTTCACATGCGACTGCCACTGTCCGCGCACCAGGGCCAGATAATCTTTCTGCATCCCCTTTTCACGCAGCTGCTCATGCAGCGAACGCAGCGCTGAACGTTTTTTGGCAATCAGCAGCACGCCGGAGGTATCGCGGTCCAGACGGTGAACCAGCTCGAGGAAGCGCGCTTCCGGACGCAGGGCGCGCAGGCCTTCGATCACACCGAAGCTCAGCCCGCTGCCGCCGTGTACCGCCGTACCGGAAGGTTTATTCAGCACCAGCAGATGGTCATCCTCATAGAGGATCACGCCTTCCAGCGCGGCTACCTTTTTCAGATGAGGCGACACCGCCTCGTCATCCCGCTCCGCAACGCGTACCGGCGGGATACGGACTTCATCGCCGTCTTCGAGCTTATACTCCGGCTTGATGCGTTTTTTGTTCACCCGCACTTCACCTTTGCGAAGGATGCGGTAAATCATGCTCTTTGGCACGCCCTTGAGCTGGGTGCGCAAAAAGTTATCGATACGCTGCCCCGCTTCATCAGCGGTAATAGCAACGATTTTTACGGAAGGATTCTCAGTTTTCATGGGGGGCGATTCTAATTAGCTGTGCCAGATAGCGCCACTCCTTTTTCTGTGCTTATATTTATCATTACCCGGCAGCGACAGCCTCGCTTTATCGTTAGTTGATGGTTATTAAAACAATCAGCGTGGGATAAGTGAAAAAACTGTGAGTAACCGGGTGATAAATGGTAAAAGTCATCTTGCTATAGTAAGGCCAGCAATGGAATAATGATGCAGTTTTCCGTGCTGATTCTTGTTAAAACAAGCATGTTACGGAATGACCAGTTTTATCTGTCCGATCATCTACGCAGCAATGGCATAAGACGTATTGATCTTTCAGATTGTTAGCGGGCTGCGGGTTGCAGTGCTTACCGGTAAATGGAATCTTCTCTGGAGAGTGTTCCCAGGCTGTTCCCCCTGAATAATTGCGCTGTGTTTCCGTATGAAATGCAGGCAACCGACACTTTGCGCCTCTTAAGCGTACGACAACCGTGAGGTTGGCGACGTGCACAGTCACGAGGCCATCGGTTCACACCCGGAAAGACATCACCATGCCCGTAGCTCTATCGTCAATGATAGAATAATGAGTAAGTTACGATGAAAAGAATGTTAATCAACGCAACTCAGCAAGAAGAGTTGCGTGTTGCCCTCGTTGATGGGCAGCGGCTGTACGACCTGGATATCGAAAGCCCGGGACACGAACAGAAAAAAGCAAACATCTACAAAGGCAAAATTACCCGTGTTGAACCAAGCCTTGAAGCTGCGTTTGTCGACTACGGCGCAGAACGTCATGGTTTCCTGCCTCTGAAAGAAATTGCCCGCGAATACTTCCCAGCTAACTACAATTCCCACGGCCGTCCGAACATTAAAGATGTGCTGCGCGAAGGTCAGGAAGTCATTGTCCAGATCGATAAAGAAGAACGTGGCAACAAGGGCGCAGCCCTGACCACCTTTATCAGACTGGCCGGCAGCTACCTGGTGCTGATGCCGAATAACACACGCGCTGGCGGTATCTCCCGTCGCATCGAGGGTGACGACCGCACCGAGCTGAAAGAAGCGCTGTCCAGCCTTGAGCTGCCGGATGGTATGGGTCTTATCGTACGCACCGCAGGCGTAGGCAAATCTGCCGAAGCGCTGCAGTGGGACCTGAGCTTCCGCATGAAACACTGGGAAGCCATCAAGAAAGCCGCCGACAGCCGCCCTGCTCCTTTCCTGATCCATCAGGAAAGTAACGTAATCGTGCGCGCCTTCCGCGACTATCTGCGCCAGGATATCGGCGAGATCCTGATCGACAACCCGAAAGTGCTGGAGCTGGCTCGCCAGCATATCGCCGCCCTGGGTCGTCCGGATTTCAGCAGCAAAATTAAGCTCTATAGCGGCGAAATCCCGCTGTTCAGCCACTACCAGATCGAATCGCAGATCGAATCCGCCTTCCAGCGTGAAGTGCGTCTGCCGTCCGGTGGTTCTATCGTCATCGATTCTACCGAAGCCCTGACCGCCATCGACATCAACTCCGCACGCGCTACCCGCGGCGGTGATATAGAAGAAACCGCGTTCAACACCAACCTGGAAGCCGCCGATGAGATCGCTCGTCAGCTGCGTCTGCGCGACCTCGGCGGTCTGATCGTTATCGACTTCATCGATATGACGCCTGTCCGTCACCAGCGCGCGGTGGAAAATCGCCTGCGTGAAGCGGTGCGTCAGGATCGTGCGCGTATCCAGATCAGCCATATTTCACGTTTTGGCCTGCTGGAGATGTCCCGCCAGCGTCTGAGCCCGTCCCTCGGCGAGTCCAGCCATCACGTCTGCCCGCGCTGTAGCGGCACCGGCACCGTTCGTGATAACGAATCCCTGTCGCTGTCTATTCTTCGCCTGATCGAAGAAGAAGCGCTGAAAGAAAATACCCTGGAAGTTCACGCCATCGTTCCGGTACCGGTAGCCTCCTACCTGCTGAACGAAAAACGCGCGGCAGTCAGCGCTATCGAAGCCCGTCAGGGCGGCGTTCGCTGCGTTATCGTGCCGAACGACCAGATGCAAACGCCGCACTACTCCGTGCTGCGCGTGCGTAAAGGTGAAGAGATTTCTGCCCTCAGCTATCTGCTGCCGAAAGTGCATGAAGAAGCGATGGCTATGCCGTCGGATGAAGAGCGCACCGAACGTAAGCTTCCGGAGCAGCCTGCCCTGGCCGCTTTCGTCATGCCTGACGCCCCGCCGGCACCGCCTGCTGAAAATGCACCGCGTAACGCGCCTGCCGCTGCACCGAAAGGGCCAGCTGCAGCCCCGGCCGCGCCTGGCCTGCTTAGCCGCTTCTTTAGTGGTCTGAAACAGCTGTTTGCCGGTACACCGGAAAGCAAACCGGCTGAAGAAGTCGTCACCGAGAAGAAAGAACAGAAGCCGGAACGTTCTCAGGAGCGTCGTAAGCCGCGTCAGAACAACCGTCGTGACCGCAACGACCG
>DATEKR010000196.1:0-6849 GCA_035277345.1 Enterobacteriaceae bacterium | reverse complement strand
TGAGTTCAAGGCCAGCTATTTCGATACCGACGCTAAAAATTACATTACCACCTCGGTCGACTTCCCGGGCCGTACGACCACCTCCATCAACGTGCCGGGCGCGAAAATCTGGGGCTGGGACGTGATGTCCAGCTACCGCACGGATCTGTTTGGCCTCGAAGTGGCCTATAACCGTACCCGTGGGAAAGATAAAGACACCGGAGAGTGGATTGACAGCATCAGCCCGGATACGGTCACCAGCAAGCTCGACGTTCCTCTGGCAGAGAGCGGTTTCTCCGTCGGCTGGGTAGGCACCTTCGCCGAGCGTAACAGCCGCACCGCCACACCGCAGGCGGGCTATGGCCTGAGCGATTTCTATATCAGCTACGCCGGTCAGCAGGGGCTTCGCGGGTTAACCACCACCCTGGTGCTGGGTAACGCTTTTGATAAAGAGTACGCCTCCTCGCAGGGCGTTCCTCAGGACGGCCGCAGCGGCAAAGTTTTCGTAAGCTATCAGTGGTAATTGTTCGCCCCGGCACCGCCGGGGCCATAAAGGAAGGGGGCAATATGAATCACCATGCACAATGGCTGGAACTGAAACAGCAGAATCCAGGCAAATACGCCCGCGATATCGCCGCACAGATGGGGATCGCAGAGGCACAATTAACCTGGTATCGCGTCGGGCACGATGCCTGGCGTCTCCAGGGGGAAATCCGCGAGATTATCGCCAGCCTGGAGTCCGTTGGCGAAACCAAATGCATCTGCCGTAATGAATACGCGGTACATGAGCAGGTCGGCGCCTTTACCCACCAGCAGCTTGGCGGCCATGCGGGGCTGGTACTGAACCCGCGTGCACTCGACCTGCGTCTGTTTCTCGGCCAGTGGGCCAGCGTTTTCCATCTTCGCGAAACCGGCCCGCGCGGCGAACGCCAGAGCATTCAGTTTTTTGACCACCAGGGCGACGCTCTGCTGAAGGTCTATACCACCGACCAGACGGATATGGCCGCCTGGGGCGATCTGCTGACTCGCTATATCCACGTCGAAAACCCCGACCTGGTACTGACCGTCGCCGACGCGCCGACGTTAACGACTCCCACTGTGGAAGCAAGCGTTCTGGATAGTGCCTGGCGTGAAATGACCGACGTGCACCAGTTCTTTGGCCTGCTGAAGCGCCACAACCTCAGCCGCCAGCAGGCTTTCCGTCTGGTCGCGGACGATCTGGCCTGTCAGGTGGATAACAGCGCCCTGGCGCAGCTGCTGGGCACCGCGCAGCAGGATGGCAATGAGATCATGATTTTCGTCGGTAACCGTGGCTGCGTGCAGATCTTTACCGGTGCGGTGGAAAAACTCACGCCGATGAAAGGCTGGCTGAATATCTTTAATCCCACCTTCACGCTGCACCTGCGCGATGACACCATCGCCGAGAGCTGGGTTACCCGTAAGCCTACCGCCGACGGATACGTGACCAGCCTCGAACTCTTTGCCGCTGACGGCACTCAGATTGCGCAGCTGTACGGCCAGCGCACGGAAGGCGAGCCGGAGCAGGAACAGTGGCGTCAGCAGGTGGACTCCTTAACCGGCAGAGGACTGGCTGCATGAAAAAATGGCTGGCAGTGCTGATCGCATTCCCGCTGGCGGTGTCCGCCGCATCAGACCGCGTCGTTGCGCTGGGTGGGGATATCACCGAAATCGTCTACGCGCTCGGCGCCGGTAAGAGCCTGGTGGCGCGGGATAGCACCAGCCTGGCACCACCGGAGGCAAAATCACTGCCCGATGTCGGCTATCTGCGCCAGCTGAATGCCGAGGGGATCCTTGCTCTGCGCCCTGACCGGGTGCTGGCAAGCGATCAGGCCCAGCCTTCACTGGCGCTGGAGCAGATCCAGCGCAGCGGCGTCGCGGTCACGACCCTCCCCGGCAGCAATGACATCAACGTTATCGATAGCAAAATCCGTCTGGTTGCGAAGGCGATTGGCAAAGAGGCTGCGGGTGAAACCCTGCGCCAGCAGATGCGTGAACAGCTGGCGACCCTGCCTGCGACGCCGCTGAATAAGCGGGTGCTGTTTATTCTCAGCCATAGCGGAATGAGCGCGATGGCTGCCGGGCAGCAAACCGCGGCCGATGCGGCGATCCGTGCCGCCGGTCTGCAGAATGCGATTCAGGGCGTTAACCGCTACCAGCCCCTCTCCCAGGAAGGAATTATTGCCAGCCGCCCGGATCTGGTGGTGATTTCCGCCGAGGGCGTGAAAGCCATGGGTGGTGAAGCGGCGCTGTGGGCGTTGCCCGGTCTGGCGCAGACGCCTGCCGGACGCAACAAGCAGGTGCTGCTGGTGGATGACATGGCCCTGCTCGGCTTTAGCGTCCGTACACCGGAGGCGCTTCGCGGGCTTCGGGATCGCGCGGAGCAGCTTCCCTGATGCCACTGCGTACCGCCCGCTGGCTGTGGGCCCTGCTGGGCTTGCTGCTGCTGTTAACCCTGGCGGCAACCAGCTTTGGCGCCATGCGTTTACCGCTGCTCCAGATCTGGCGCAACGATGACCCGATGCTGTGGCAAATCTGGGTGACAATTCGTCTTCCGAGAGTGCTGCTGGCGCTGGCGATTGGCGGCGCGCTGGGGTTGGCAGGCTGCGTGATGCAGGGGCTGTTCCGCAACCCGCTCGCCGATCCCGGTCTGCTTGGGATCAGCAGCGGTGCCGCCCTGGCCGTGGCCCTGTGGATTGTGGTTCCCGCCATCGGCCTGCCGCCGCTGTTAATGCTCTATGCCCCGATGCTGGCCGCCTTTCTCGGCAGCCTGGCGGTGACGGCGATTATCTTTGTTCTGTGTCAGCAACGCAGCTGCGGGATCACGCGACTGCTGCTGGTCGGCATCGCCATCAATGCCCTCTGTATGGCCGCCGTCGGAGTGATCTCCTGGCTTAGCAACGATACCCAGCTGCGTCAGCTCTCTT
Source organism: Enterobacteriaceae bacterium (assembly GCA_035277345.1). Classification (GTDB taxonomy): domain Bacteria; phylum Pseudomonadota; class Gammaproteobacteria; order Enterobacterales; family Enterobacteriaceae; genus BIGb0383. The sequence continues at coordinate 3,925 of DATEKR010000196.1, read as the reverse complement.
TGTGGGGCATGGGCAGTCTGGGACAGGCCCAGTGGCCTACGCTGCTGGTGGCCGTTTCACTGATGGTACCCGCTGCCGTGGCTATCTGGCGTCTGGCACCACAGCTGAATCTGCTGCAGCTCGGGGACGAAGAGGCCCACTATCTTGGGGTCAATATCCGCAAGGTTCGCCACATCCTGCTGTTCAGCAGCGCCCTGCTGGTCGGTGCGGCCGTTGCCATCAGCGGCGTGATTGGTTTTATTGGCCTGGTGGTGCCTCACCTGCTGCGTATGTGGCTGGGTGCCGATCACCGCGTCACGCTTCCGGGATCCGTGGTCGTTGGCGCGATCCTGCTGCTGGTAGCAGACACCCTCGCCCGTACGCTGGTTGCGCCGGCCGAAATGCCGGTGGGCTTGTTAACCAGCCTGCTGGGCGCGCCCTGGTTTTTATGGCTGATATTCCGCCAGCAGGCCCGTCATGAATAGTCTTCTTTGCACCGAAGCGCTGGTCTACTCCACAGGCCAGCGCACGCTTATCGACAGGGTTTCTCTGCGCCTGGAGCCGGGAGAAATGGTTGCCCTGATTGGTCCTAACGGGGCCGGAAAATCAACGCTGCTGCGTCTGCTGACCGGCTTTTTGCCGCCAACCGCCGGACGCTGTCTGCTGGACGGGCAGCCGTTGGCCGCCTGGCCTGCTCAGACACTTTCTCGCCGTCGGGCGGTGATGCGCCAGCAGGCACAGCTCGGTTTTGACTGGCCGGTTGAAGATGTTATTGCGATGGGACGCGCCCCGTGGGAAGCGCACCCGGATGTGACGCTGGTCCGCGAACTGATGCAGCTAACGGGCTGTGCAACGCTTGCCGGACGCAGCTGGCAGCAGCTGTCAGGCGGGGAGCAGCAGCGGGTCCAGCTGGCGCGAACGCTGGCTCAGCTCTGGCACGACGGCCAGCCGGAAGGTTATCTCTTTCTTGATGAGCCGACGTCGGCCCTGGATCTCTATCACCAGCAGCATCTGCTGCGTCTGCTGCAGGGACTGACTCGCCAGGCACCGCTGCATGTCTGTATGGTGCTGCACGATCTGAATCTGGCCGCGCTGTGGGCCGACCGTCTTCTGCTGTTGCATGAGGGTCAGCTTGTGTCGCAGGGCAGCCCGGAGGCCGTACTCCAGGCTCCCGTGATCGCTCGCTGGTACGGCGCGGACGTTCAGGTCGGACAGCACCCTTCCAGCCCCGCACCGCAGGTGTTTCTGACTCGCTAGCTGGAGCAGCTGACCTCCAGCCGTTTCCCCCAGGAGGGCGGCCGCTGAGCGTAATCATCGTCCCGGTCCCGCCAGGGATCGCGCAGGGCCGCCTGAAGGCGATACAGTTCCGTATTATCCCCCTGTTCCGCCTGCTCAATAGCCCGCTGCGCCAGCCAGTTGCGCAGCACCAGCGCCGGGTTTTCCCGTTTCATCTGCTGCTGGCGTTCGCCATCGCTGACCTGCTCCTGCTGCAGACGCAGGCGATAGCGCGAGAACCAGTCGTCGAACGCGGCCCGGTCAATAAATTCATCGCGTAGCGGCGAGGCGGCGCTGTTCTGCTCCGTCGCACACAGCATACGAAACGTTCGGGTGTAATCGCTCGCCTCTCGCTGCATCAGCGCAAAGAGTTCATTCAGCAGGTCGTTGTCCCCGCGCTGTTCGCTGAACAGCCCCAGCTTGCCGCGCATCCGTTTGCCGTATTCGCCGAGCAGCGCCTGCTGATAACTGTCGAGAGCATTGTTCAGCGCTTCTACCGCCATAAAAGGCGACAGGGTCTGCGCCAGCCGCTGCAGATTCCACAGCCCTACGGCAGGCTGATTCTCAAAGCTATACCGCCCCTGATAGTCGGAGTGGTTACAGATAAGTTCCGGCTGATAGTCATCCATAAAGCCATAGGGACCGTAATCCAGAGTCAGGCCGAGGATCGACATATTGTCGGTATTCATCACTCCGTGAGCGAAGCCCACCGTCTGCCAGCGGGCAATCATCACCGCCGTGCGCCGCACCACGTCCTGGAACCAGAGAGCATATTTATCGGCCTCACCGCTCAGATGCGGCCAGTGATGACGAATTGCAAAATCGGCAAGCTGGCGCACCTTCTCCGGTTCGCGGCGATAGTAAAAGTGCTCGAAGTGACCGAAGCGGAGATGACTGTCGGCAATACGCAGCAGCATCGCCCCCTGCTCCACGCTTTCACGCTGCACGGGCGTCTCACTGGTGACGATAGCCAGGGAGCGGGTCGAAGCGATCCCCAGATGATGCATCGCTTCGCTGGCGAGACTTTCCCGGATCGTTGAGCGCAGTACCGCCCGTCCGTCGCCCATCCGGGAATAAGGCGTCAGGCCGGCACCTTTCAGATGCCAGTCCACCGTCCGGCCATCGGCCAGCTGCTGTTCGCCAAGCAAAATACCGCGACCGTCACCAAGCTGGCCAGCCCAGACGCCAAACTGGTGTCCACTGTATACCTGCGCCAGCGGCGACATGCCCGGCAGTAAGGTTTCGCCGCCCCATACGCCTGCGCCCTGCGCAGGCTGGAAAAGGGTCGGGTCGATACCCAGGTCGCTGGCAAGCTCAGCGTTGTGCCACAGCAGACGCGCGTTATGCAGCGGCGTCGGGCTAAGTGGGGTATAAAAATCTGGCAGCTCATCGCGCCAGCGGGTGAGAAAAGACAGGGTCATAGCGCCTCCTGACTTAAGTGTAGTGCTTTCGCCCGGCCTTAAACACAGGGTGAGAGAAGGGTTATTGCTGGATAAGACTGGTCAGCATCGCGGCATCCACAGCGGGCCACAGCGCGCCCTGCATCGCCGCAAACGGGAAACGCATTACGCGCTGGAGCGACGGCTCGTCGTCGACACCGGCAATCATCAGCGCGGAGCAGTACGGCTCTATTTGCGAAATAATGGCCCGCATAAAGGGCTCAAACGAGTTTTCCGTCAGCCGCTGATGGATAAAGTTTTTATCCATTGCAATGCGATAAAAAAGCGAGTTAAAGATCGCTTTCGTCGACGCATGTCCGGCACCAAAATTAGCCAGAACAACAGGATAACGCTTTGCCAGCCGGGCAAGGGAATCATTGTCGCCCCCGCTATTTAACGCCGGATAGTTTTCATTTACCGCTAACTCAATAAAAGGAAAACGATCCAGCATCGCCGCAAGTTTATTGTCAGATAAGATTGCCACGGTAATTGCAGGGGTAATATTTATCCAGGCGATCTGCTGCTGTTGAATAAAAAAGAGCTGACAGGATTCCAGCAGCGCCAGTTTTTCACGAAACAGGGTTAAGGCCTGTTCGTCGCTAAGGCGCGGAAGGATCAGTTCAGTAGGCGTGCGAATCTCTTCGTCGTTCACGCTGACGAAATTAGCAATTATTTCCAGGCCCACGAGCTTACCGCCGCCGTTACGTGCAGGCAGAAATAAAAGTTCGGAGCGATATGTGTGTTCAAATGTAACAATCATTTTGCCAGCCCTGCATTAAGGGTCATACCCGGCATCCTGGAGTAAGAAAGTAAAGAATTCAACTTTATTAATTTTTAATAGTTAGATTTCAGCAACTTCTGATTTATTTCAGAGACACATCTGCGCTTTGTTTAACAGATTGCGCTGATTGTAATCCATAAAATACAATTAACACAATATTAAACCAGGCATAACAATTAATAACGGGATAAATTAACGTCAATCCGTCTAAAGTCGTATCGCTAAAATGCCGGAGGCGAAAAAAAAGAGGCTAAGCCTCTTTTTTTGTTCGCTATGTCACCGTTAAATGCGTCTGGCCTGCCAGAAGTTTTTCCGCCAGTAGACATTGTCCAGCGATGAGCGCATCACTCCCCGGCTGGTCGAGGCATGAATAAACTGGTTATCCGTATCGTAAATACCGACGTGCAGCCCGTTTTCACCTGAGCCGGTTTTAAAGAAAACCAGATCGCCC
>DATEKR010000195.1:0-3408 GCA_035277345.1 Enterobacteriaceae bacterium | reverse complement strand
CAGCAGGCTGCTCAGGGCGGCTTCGCCAAGTGCCTGCTGCGGTTGTTCAATGGTGCATAGCGACGGGCAGAGCATTTCCCCCAGCTGGATCCCGTCAAATCCCACCACCGAGAGCTGCTGCGGTACGTTAAAACCGCGGCGCTGCAGGTTGCCGATGGTGCTGATCGCCAGCAGGTCGTTAGAGCACAGCAGGGCGGTCAGGGAGGACGGCGCGGCGATCCACGGCAGTAGCACGTCGATATCCGCCCGGGTGTGGTGCGGCATCTCAATCAGCGGCAGCGGTGAAAACCCCGCTTCATCCATCGCCTGGCAGTAGCCCTGATAGCGCAGGCTGGCGCGGTCCGACTGCTGTACCGGTCCTGCAATCATGCCTATCCGCTGGTGGCCGAGCGCCAGCAGATGTCGGGTAGCCTGATACATGGCGCGCTGGTTATCCACGCTGACGGTAACAAAAGGCGAGGGCGCGTCCGGGTTATGGGCCAGCACCACCGGCAGTGCCTCGCGGGAGAGCAGATCCAGGCAAGGGCTGTGCTGCGCATTCGCCACGGTGAGGATCAGCCCGTCAACCCGCTGGCGCAGCATATTTTCCAGCACCACCGATTCCCTGTCCGGGTGATAGTCGGTGGTGGCGACCATCAGCGAGTAGCCGTGCTCACGGGCGAGGTTCTCCATCGCCTGGAGTTGCTCGCTGAATACCGGGTTGCTCAGGGTCGGCAGCATCACGCCGATAATCCGCGTCGACTGGGTACGTAGCTGGCGGGCGACATAGTTGGGACGAAAACCCAGCGTGTTCGAGGCGGCATACACCTTTTCCCGCGTGCTTTCCCGCACTTTTTCCGGTTCGGCAAAGGCGCGGGCGGCGGTGGCGCGTGAGACGCCGGCAAGGCGGGCAACGCTGAGTAAATCGGTCATCAATCCTTCTCCAGATACGCTAATGAGATCGATCTCATTGGGCGCAGCATAGGCAGGGCAGATGTCAGATTTATTACTCACAGATGACGTTTTACCGCAGGCACGCGGTTTAACGGTTGCGTTGCGGTCGCGCAGTGTGTATTTTTATGCAGAAATTATGCATAAACAGGGGTTCACATGATCGGTAAATTATTGCAGGCGTGCTGTCTGGTCGCCGCGTTTTCAGGGGCTGCATACGCTGCGCAGGAAACTTACGTTGTCGGCTCTGGCGGCACCTATCGTCCGTTTGAGTTTGAAAACAGCCAGAAACAGCTGGAAGGTTTTGATATCGACATTATTAAAGCCATCGCAAAAGCGGAAAACTTTAACGTTAAGCTGGTCAACACCCCGTGGGAAGGCATCTTTGCGACGCTGGGCTCCGGCGACCGCGACATTATTATTTCCGGGATCACCATTACCGACAAACGTAAGCAGATGGTTGATTTCTCCGCGCCGTACTTCCCGGCCGAACAGTCCATCGTGGTGCCGACCGACTCGAAAGTCACCTCGCTGGACGCGCTGAAAACCGAGAAGGTTGGGGTGGTTAACTCCAGCACCGGCGATATCGTGGTGTCCGACGTGCTGGGCAAAAACAGCACCTCGATTAAGCGTTTTGATAACACCCCGCTGATGCTGCAGGAGCTGTATGAAGACGGCGTCAGCGCGGCCGTGGGCGACGTGGGCGTGGTGAAGTACTACATCAAACAGCACCCGGAAAAGCAGTTCAAGCTGGTGCCGGATGCGAAGTTTGAGCGTCAGTATTTTGGGATTGCTGTCGCGAAAGGCAACGAAGAGCTGCGCAATAAAATTAATAGCGGTCTGAAAAAGATTGTGGCCGACGGTACCTACGCCACCATCTATAAAAACTGGTTTGACGAGAACGTGCCGACGCTGCCCGCGCAGTAATTCCGGCTGTTGTTAATTCCGGCTATCGCGATGTTTTGCGGTAGCCGTATTTTTTCAGGGAAAACACCATGACGGGATTCCGTTGGGAGATCCTCCAGGAGTATGCGCCGCTGTTTATGGAAGGCGCCTGGATGACCATTAAATGCACCCTTATTTGCGTCATTCTCGGTACGCTGTGGGGCTTAACGCTGGGCCTGGGACGGATGGCAAAAGCCGATCACGGCCCCTGGCACTATATTCTGCGTTACCTGGTTCAGTTCCCGGTGCGCTTTTACGTCAGCGCCTTTCGCGGTACACCGCTGTTTGTGCAGATCATGGTGGTCCATTTCGCCCTGGTCCCGCTGTTTATCAACCCGCGTGATGGCCTGCTGGTCACCAGCGGCCTGATGAGCAGCGACGTGGCGCGCGGATTGCGTTCAGAGTACGGCGCATTCCTCTCCTGTGTCGTCGCTATCACCCTGAATGCGGGCGCCTACGTCTCGGAAATCTTCCGCGCCGGGATCCAGTCCATCGACAAAGGACAGATGGAAGCCTCCAGAGCGCTGGGGATGCCGTGGTGGAAAACCATGCGTCAGGTGATCCTGCCCCAGGCGTTTCGCCGTATTCTGCCGCCGCTTGGCAACAACGCCATCGCTATCGTCAAGGACTCCTCGCTGGCGTCGGCGATAGGACTTGCCGATCTCGCCTATGCCGCACGTACCGTGTCCGGCGCGTATGCGACCTACTGGGAACCCTACCTGGCGATCTCCCTGGTCTACTGGGTGATTACATTCCTGCTGGCGCAGCTGGTTAACCGACTGGAAAAGGGGTTAGGCAAAAGTGATTCACATTAATAATCTGCATAAACACTTTGGCGAAAGCCACGTTCTGCGCGGGATCAGCTGTGATATTCATCCCCAGGAAGTGGTCTGTGTTATTGGGCCGTCCGGCTCAGGGAAAAGTACCTTCCTGCGCTGTATGAACGCGCTGGAAACGGTGAGCGAAGGGGAAGTGGTGGTTAACGGGTTTGCCGTGCATGACCGGGCCACGGATTTGAATAAAATGCGTGAAAGCGTTGGCATGGTATTCCAGCGTTTTAACCTGTTCCCGCATAAGACGGTACTGGAAAACCTGATGATGGCCCCGCAGGCATTGCAGGGTATGAACCGGGCGCAGGCCGAAAGCCTGGCGCAGACGCTGCTGGAGAAAGTCGGCCTTAGCGACAAGCGCGATGCCTGGCCCTCCAGCCTCTCCGGCGGGCAGCAGCAGCGCGTAGCGATTGCCAGGGCGCTGGCGATGAACCCGTCGATTATGCTGTTTGATGAACCGACGTCGGCGCTCGATCCTGAGCTGGTGGGCGACGTGCTTGAGGTGATGAAAAACCTCGCCAGCGACGGTATGACCATGGTCATCGTAACCCATGAAATGGGCTTTGCCCGCGAAGTGGCGGACAGAGTTATCTTTATCGACCAGGGCGTGATTCAGGAAGAGGGCACCCCGGAGCAAATCTTTACCGCCCCGCAGAATCCGCGCACGGCGGCATTTCTCAGCAAAGTGCTGTAATACTGGCAG
>DATEKR010000194.1:0-2003 GCA_035277345.1 Enterobacteriaceae bacterium | reverse complement strand
ACATGTATTGTTCCTTTAATCCTTAACCGACGCTGTGTTCAAGGCTGATGGCCAGTAGTTTTTGCGCTTCGACGGCAAATTCCAGCGGCAGTTCGGAGAACACGTCCTTACAGAAGCCGTTGACGATCATAGAGATGGCGTCATCTTCGCTGATGCCGCGCTGCAGACAGTAGAACAGCTGATCTTCACCGATGCGCGAGGTGGTGGCCTCGTGCTCGAGCTGGGCGCTGTTGTTGCGGCATTCAACATACGGGAACGTATGCGCGCCGCAGTCGGGGCCAATCAGCATCGAGTCGCACTGGGTAAAGTTACGAGCGTTGGTCGCGGTGGGCATGATTTTTACCAGCCCACGGTAGCTGTTCTGGCTATGACCGGCGGAGATACCCTTCGAGATAATGGTCGATTTGGTGTTCTTGCCGATATGGATCATTTTGGTGCCGGTGTCCGCCTGCTGGTGGCCGCTGGTCAGCGCCACGGAGAAGAACTCACCCACCGAGTTGTCGCCGCGCAGAATGCAGCTCGGGTATTTCCAGGTGATGGCCGAGCCGGTTTCCGACTGGGTCCAGGACATTTTGCTGTTCTCGCCTTCGCACAGCGCACGCTTGGTCACGAAGTTAAGAATACCGCCGGTATTGTTATCGCCGGGGAACCAGTTCTGCACCGTGGAGTATTTTACTTCGGCATCGCGATGGATAATCACTTCCACCACCGCCGCATGCAGCTGATAGCTGTCGCGCACCGGGGCGGAGCAGCCTTCGATATAGCTGACGTAGCTGCCTTCATCGGCGATCAGGATCGTACGCTCGAACTGGCCGGTTTTCTCCGCGTTAATACGGAAATAGGTCGACAGCTCCATCGGGCAGCGCACGCCTTTCGGGATATAGATAAAGGTGCCGTCGGAGGCCACCGCCGCATTCAGGGCGGCAAAGAAGTTATCGTTCGAGGGAACAACGGTACCGAGATACTGTTTTACCAGCTCAGGGTGATCGTGGATCGCTTCCCCGAAAGAGCAGAAGATAATCCCCTGCTCCGCCAGTTTCTCACGATAAGTGGTCGCAACAGAGACTGAGTCAAAAATGGCGTCCACCGCCACCTCGCGTCCTTCACGCACCGGCACGCCGAGCTGTTCGAAGGCGGCTTCGACTTCGCTGGTCAGCCAGGCATTCGCGCCCTCCTGCTGCTGCACGGCACCCGGCTGAGAGGCACAGGTATCGTCGCAGTTACCGCAGGATGGTGCGGAGTAGTAGCTGTAATCCTGATAATCGAGCTTATCGTAGTGGGCTTTCAGCCAGTGCGGCTCTTCCATCTTCAGCCAGGCCTGGAACGCATTCAGCCGGAACTCGAGCATCCACTCTGGCTCATTACGCTTTGCCGAAATGGCGCGCACCACGTCTTCGTTGACGCCTTTCGCCAGTTCATCGGTCTGGAGACTGGTAAAGAAGCCCTCTTTGTAGTTGAGCGGCCCGGTCCAGGTTTTGACATCGTCAGTTGCTTCAATATTACGAGACATAGAACCGCCTATACCCCAAAGCTTTCACCACAGCCACATTCGTGCTGCGCTTTCGGGTTATTAAATTTGAATATTTGGTTTAATCCTTCGCGCACATAGTCCACGGTGGTGCCATCGATAAACGGCATCGCCTGCAGCGGCACATAGAGACGCGCACCGTCGCGTTCAAACACCAGATCGTCTTTTTCCGGTTCGGTCACGGTATCCAGCACGTAGCCGAATCCCGCACAGCCGGTCTGCTTAATCCCCAGGCGCACGCCCAGCACGCCTTCCTGCTTCGCAGCCAGCGCGCGGATGTGTTCAGCCGCTTCGGGTGTCAGCGTCAAACCACGCCATGCAAAATCGGCGGGGTCAAAATTTCCTGCTTGCATATTCATAGGTCCACCTCATCTCCTGAGCCATCAGGGCAATAACGCTATGTTAGTGATAACCATTATCACTTCAACCCCACGCCAGCAGGGGCTTTTCGCAAAAATGCCCTTTTTGACCCTAT
>DATEKR010000193.1:0-10051 GCA_035277345.1 Enterobacteriaceae bacterium | reverse complement strand
ATAGCCTGGGCGAAGGCAATATCGGCCACGACGCGTTTCGCTGGATTATGCAGGACAGCCGCTTCGACGGTATCCCGCTGATTCTGGAAACCGTCAACCCGGATATCTGGGCAGAGGAGATTGCCTGGCTCAACGCGCAGCAAACGGCTTCTGCCGCTGTCTGACGCCGGAATAAAAAAAGGGCCGATAGCATTTTCGCTATCGGCCCTTTTTATTTGTGCATCAACGATTATGCCGCTTTAGCAACCGCAGCTGCTTCAGGACGTTTCAGCACTGCGTAGGAGAGACCGGCCACCAGCGTACCGGCGACAATCGCCAGCAGGTAACCCAGCACCGGCGTGATTGCGCCAGGGATCAGCAGCACGAACAGACCACCGTGCGGTGCCATCAGTTTCGCGCCAATCATCATGGAGATCGCCCCGGTCACCGCGCCACCAACGATACAGCACGGCAGAACGCGCATCGGATCGCGGGCAGCAAACGGAATAGCCCCTTCAGAGATAAAGCACAGACCCAGAACCAGAGCGGCTTTGCCCCCTTCCTGCTGACCTTTATCAAACTTGTTGCGCACCACCAGCGTCGCCAGGCCCATGGCCAGCGGCGGCACCATCCCGGCGGCCATAATGGCAGCCATCGGTGCGTAGGTCTGGGTACTCAGCAGGCCAACGCCGAACGCGTAAGCCGCTTTGTTCACCGGCCCACCCATATCGGTACACATCATACCGCCGAGGATTGCACCCAGCAGAACCGCGTTAGCGGTGCCCATGGTCTGCAACCAGTGGGTCAGGCCTTCCAGAATGCCGGCAACCGGTTTACCGATCAGGTAGATCATCGCCAGGCCCACAATCAGGCTGGAGAACAGCGGAATGATCAGAATCGGCTTCAGCGCTTCCATACTCGTCGGCAGCTTCACTTTCTGGCTAATCGCTTTCGCAACGTAGCCCGCAAGGAAACCGGCGATGATCCCGCCAATAAAGCCGGAACCGGTACTCACCGCGAGCATACCGCCGATCAGACCCGGCGTGAGGCCAGGACGGTCAGCAATGGAGAAGGCAATATAACCCGCCAGTACCGGCACCATCAGAGCAAAGGCGGAACCGCCCCCGATCTGCATCAGCGCAGCGGCAAGGGTATCAGGCGTTTTAAAGGCTTCGATACCGAAAGCAAAGGAGAGCGCAATACACAGACCACCGGCCACGACCATCGGCAGCATATAGGAGACGCCGGTCAGCAGGTGACGGTAGGCACCGGCACTCTCTTTCTTATCGCTGGCGGTGGAGGCCGCCTGACCCGAAGGCTGATAAGGTTTGGCTTCCGCCACAGCCTTGTCGAGCTCCTGAGCCGTTTTCTTCAGCGCCAGACCGGTGGTGGTGCGATACATCGGCTTACCGGCAAACTTCGCCAGATCAACTTCGATATCCGCCGCCACGATCACCAGATCCGCTTCAGCCACCTCTTCCGGGGTGATGGCATTGCCTGCACCCACGGAGCCACGGGTTTCCACTTTCACCCACCAGCCGCGTTTTTTCGCTTCGGTTTCGATAGCTTCCGCCGCCATAAAGGTGTGCGCCACCCCGGTAGGACAAGCGGTAACCGCCACAACACGCTTCACGCCGCCGCTTGCTGCCGGTGCCGCAGCAGCCGGAGCCACGTAAGCGCTGGCATTGTTTTTAGCTTCACTCAGAAACAGTTCCGGGTGGGCCACCGCACGGTTGATATCGCCCAGGAAAACCTGTTTGCCATTCAGCGCGCTATCAGCAGGTACAGCAGAGCCCAGGACGATAGCCAGTTCAGCTTCGTTCGGGTTTTCAGTCAATTCGAGCTGCGCTTTTTGCGCAGCTGCACCGAGCAGAGTCTTCGCCATCCAGGCGCGGGCCTGCCCGAGTCCAGCATCAATAATCAGCAGCGTTTTCATTATGTCTCTCCTGCCGTTAATTAAAGGGTTGTAAGTCAACGCGCGCCATCATCGCGGCTAACTGGGTACGGTCGGTAATGCCAACGTTACTCTGACTGACCGCAAGCGCAGCAACGGCGGTAGCCAGGCGTAAGGTATGTTCACTGGATTCACGCATCAACAGGCCGTAAATCAGTCCACCCACCATGGAATCCCCGGCACCGACGGTGCTGACGACCTCCACTGATGGCGGTTTGGCGATCCATTCACCGGAAGCGTTTACCCACAGTGCGCCTTCGGCACCCAGCGAGATCACCACATGAGCAATTCCCTGTTCACGCAGCGCATGCGCCGCTTCAATCACGTCCTTCATAGCAGGCAATTTACGGCCCGCCCAGATTTCCAGTTCACGACGGTTTGGTTTCACCAGCCACGGCGCCGCTTTCAGACCGGCAACCAGCGCTTCGCGGCTGCTGTCGAAAATAATGCACGGGCACTGGCTGCGCAGGCGCGTCATCCAGTCGGTGAAAGCCTCAGGGCTGACGCCGGCCGGCAGACTGCCGCTGACGCAGACCATATCGAATTGTCCCAGCCAGCTCAGGGAGTCGTTAACAAAACGTTCCCAGTCAGCCGGGGTCACTTCAAAGCCGGAGAAGTTAAAGTCGGTGACTTCACCGTCTTTTTCCGTCAGCTTAACGTTGATGCGGGTACGCCCCTGCACCACCTGAAAACGGTTCGCAATGCCCAGTTCGCTGAACAGCTGCTGAAAACCATCCTGGTTGTCTTTACCGAGGAAACCGCCCACGGTCACGTCGATACCAAGATCCTTCAGAACCTTAGCAACGTTAATCCCTTTCCCCGCCGCGTGCAGACCGGTGGTGCGCACCAGGTTAACTTCGCCACGTTCAACTTCCGGGGTAAAACCGACCAGGTCATAGGCCGGATTCAGCGTAATGGTTGCGACGCGACGGCTCATGCTGCACCCTCCCCAAGACCGGAGGAGATGGCTTCACCAATGGCAATCAGCGCCTGTTCAGCATCATCACCCTGAGCGGTAAAGCGCAGACGATGGCCTTTCTTCACGCCCAGCGCGACAACCTTCATCAGGCTGCGGCCGTTGGCCGGTTTGCCGGTACCGTCGAGGTTAGTCACGGTAATTTCGCTGGTGAACTGTTTAATAGTATTGACCAGCATGGTGCCCGGACGGGCGTGCAGGCCGTGCTCGTTACGGATCACAAACTCGGCGGTCAGCAGATCGTCAGCCAGCGCGTCGTCGCTGGTCAGCAGTGCGAGCAGCGTGGCGGCGTCGGCGTTCAGCAGGCGGTCAGCCTTATTGTTCAGCAGCAGATCGCTCAGGCGCTTCAGCACCGCCACCGGCTGGGCGTCGGTCTGAGCGACGGTCACCAGCAGCGCGGCGCGCTCGCCGTTCACTTCAAACGCCTGTACGGCACGGCTCACGGCCACGGCGCTCTGCAGGTTGCCTTCGGCGCTGTCGTTCAGCCAGATGCCCTGACCCAGGTTCATCGGCTGTTCGCTGACGGTGCGTGCAACAAAGGTTGCATCCACAGCGCCCGCTTCTTTCAGACGACCGGCGTTCAGCGCCTGCAGGGTCACCAGATCGCCGGTCGCCACGTCCAGGGTCAGCGTCTCGTTGTCCAGTTTCAGGCCGCTGCTCTGTTTTTCACCCATCAGCAGGGCGCGCAGCTCTTCCGCGGTGGTCGCCGCTTTCAGCTGTTCAGCCACGCTGTCGTCGCTCAGCACATGAGTCAGCTGACGCAGCAGGCCAAGGTGCTCATCGGAGCTGGCGGCGATACCAATCGCCACCCACGCCACCTGGCCTTCGCCCCACTCCACGCCCTGCGGGAACTGGTAAACCTGGACGCCGGTTTTCAGCACCTGGTCACGGGTATCGGTAGTGCCGTGCGGAATGGCAATGCCATTGCCAAGGAAAGTTGACGTTTGCTGCTCGCGAGCCAGCATGCCGTCGACATAACCACTGGATACGTTGCCCGCCTGCACCAGCGCGGCGGCAATCTGCCGAATGGCCTCTTCTTTATTCCCCGCCTGCTGGCCGGGATGGATATCCTGAACAGATAACTGGAACATGGTTCCTCTCTCCTGCTGTATTGAATCGTTTCAGCCATTCAGGGTAAAAATGCGTCACCCCGATCCGGACTGAGTTAAGAAACAACGCTGAAACGTTTCAAGGAGTTTCAGCATTTGCCTGCTATCCTGCAAGAAAAGTCATCATTCGCATATTGAAATTTTGAGGTACTGCACATTTTCTCCTTTTGAGGGGCAAAATGCTGAACGGACGCGCCGTGACGTAAGCAAAATTTCAGCAACGTCAGCCCTCGGTCTCTTTCAGCCCGTATGAGTATTTTAGTAATTAGCGTTGTTTATGGTTGAGCCGGAGGATTTTTTTTGTGATCGGAAAGGGAATGCTCAGGGAGCCGTCAACTGTTCAAGGTGGATCAGGAAATCCATCGCTTTTTGTCGCGAGCTACCGCACATCTCTGCCGACGGCTTCAGGCCCGCACATACTTTAGGCCGCAGTGGCGAGCCAAAGATTTTACAGCGCTGCTGAGCGTCAAGCTGAACGCACGGCGTATTGGCCGGTTTACCGTCTGGCATGCCGGGGATCGGGCTGGAAATGGACGGCGCGGTACAGCATGCGCCACAATCAATACGGCATTCCATAGAGACGCGCTCGCGGTGGTGGGTGCGGCACACTACCTCTTTTATCAAAGGAACGCAAAACCCGCTAATTCCGCTTGCCAGCAAGGGGCCTCGCGAGTAGTTTGTCGCGATATTTTAGTCAATTTGGTTAAACAGGATTATCGCAATGCCAAGAGCGAACGAAATCAAAAAAGGTATGGTGCTGAATTACAACGGCAAGCTGCTGATTGTAAAGGATATTGACATTCAATCTCCGAGCGCCCGCGGCGCTGCAACGCTGTACAAAATGCGTTTTGCCGACGTCCGTACCGGCCTGAAAGTCGAAGAGCGTTTTAAGGGTGACGATATTGTCGATACCGTGACGCTGACCCGCCGCTACGTTGACTTCTCCTACATTGACGGCAACGAATACGTCTTTATGGATAAAGAAGACTATACGCCGTATACCTTTACCAAAGACCAGATTGAAGATGAGCTGCTGTTTATCCCGGAAGGCGGGATGCCGGATATGCAGGTTCTGACCTGGGACGGCCAGCTGCTGGCGCTTGAGCTGCCGCAGACCGTCGATCTGGAAATCGTTGAGACCGCACCTGGCATTAAAGGCGCATCTGCCAGCGCACGTAACAAACCGGCAACCCTGACCACCGGCCTGGTGGTGCAGATCCCGGAATACCTCGGTCCGGGTGAAAAAATTCGCATTCATATCGAAGAGCGCCGCTATATGGGCCGCGCCGACTGATAAATGCAAAAAGGGCCAGCGAAAGCTGTCCCTTCTTCAGTGCCCCGCTCGCTTACAGCAGTTCAGGGAATTTGGTCATTTTGAGCGCCAGTTCAACCCCGCGCACTTCCGCCATCCCTTTCAGACGGCCAATCGCCGAATAGCCCGGGTTGGTTTTTTTGCGCAGATCGTCCAGCATCTGGTGGCCGTGATCCGGCCGGAACGGAATGGGACGCAGATCGCCTGCCCGCTTACGACGTACCTCTTCGCTCAGAATCGCCTCGACCACCGCCACCATATTGACGTCGCCGCCAAGGTGGGCCGCTTCGTGGAAGGTTTTCGGGTTCTCTTCCCGCAGCGTGGCCCGCAGGTGGGTAAAGTGGATACGGTCGCCGAAAGTTTCAATCATCCGCACCAGGTCATTATCGGCGCGCACGCCGTAGGAGCCGGTACACATGGTGAAGCCGTTGTTGATGCTGTCGACGGCCTCTTTCAGCCACTGCATATCTTCAATAGTGGAGACAATGCGCGGCAGACCGAGGATCGGCCGCGGCGGATCGTCCGGGTGCACCGCCAGCCGCACGCCAGCCTCTTCCGCTACCGGTACGATAGCGCGCAGGAAGTGGGCCATGTTGTCCCGCAGCTGTACTTTGTCGATCCCGTTATATTCCGCCAGTCGGGCGCGGAACTGATCGAGGGTGTAACCCTCTTCGGCCCCCGGTAAACCGGCAATAATATTGCCCGTAAGCTTATCCACATCCGCCTGAGACATGGCGTTAAAACGGGCCTGCGCCTGCTGCTGCTCTTCCGCACTGTAATCCGCTTCTGCGCCCGGGCGCTTGAGGATATGCAGCTCAAACGCGGCAAAGGCAATCTGGTCGAAACGCAGCGCTTTTGAGCCGTCAGGCAGCTGATATTCCAGATCGGTACGCGTCCAGTCGAGGATCGGCATAAAGTTGTAGCACACGGTATCGATGCCGCAGGCCGCAAGGTTGCGGATGCTCTGCTGGTAGTTGGCGATCCAGGTGTCACACTGCCCGCTGTGGGTTTTAATGTCTTCGTGAACCGGGATGCTCTCAACCACTGACCAGGTCAGCCCTTTTTCAGCCAGCTCAGCCTGACGCTTTTTAATCTCTTCCACCGGCCAGACCTGACCATTAGGAATATGATGCAGAGCGGTCACCACCCCGGTCGCGCCCGCCTGTCGGACATCGTCAAGAGAGACCGGATCGTTCGGCCCGTACCAACGCCAGGTTTGCTCCATCGCTTCACCCCTTTTAAGTTGTTATACCAATAAATCGCAAGATAATGACGACTACCATACATGCTAGCCAAAAACAGGCAAGTGCCTGCGCCACTATTGATTGATCCAGCTCACATTCCCGCTATATTTAAGGCACACCAATTCAAATTGCTGTCATATAACTTTACACTGGCGATGTTAATTACTGGTTAAGCAGGTGTTTACATAATGAAGACCATTGCCACAGTTTCGCTTCCCGACAGCGTGCGGCAGCCCCGTTACGATCGCCAGGATCTGCAATCGCGGATCGTCCATTTTGGCTTCGGCGCCTTTCATCGTGCCCATCAGGCCCTGCTGACCGACAGGGTTCTCAACGCCCAGGGCGGCGACTGGGGGATTTGCGAAATCAGCCTGTTTAGCGGCGACCAGCTGATGAGCCAGCTTCGCGCTCAGGACCATCTTTTTACCGTGCTGGAGAAAGGCGCAGACGGGAATCAGGCAATTATTGTTGGTGCCGTAAAAGAGTGTCTGAATGCAAAGCTCGACTCGCTCCCGGCAATTATAGAAAAATTCTGCGAGCCGCAGGTGGCGATTGTCTCCCTGACCATTACCGAGAAAGGCTACTGTATCGACCCGGCCACCGGCCAGCTGGATCTCACCCAGCCGCGGATCCTTCACGATCTGCAGCATCCTGAGGAACCCCACTCTGCGCCGGGCATTCTGGTTGAAGCCCTGCATCGCCGCCGCGAGCGTGGCCTCCCCGCCTTTACCGTACTGCCCTGCGACAATATTCCCGACAACGGCAAACTGGTGAAAAATGCCGTGCTGGGGATGGCGCAGAAACGCTCGCAGGAGCTGGCTGTGTGGATTGCTGAAAACGTCAGCTTCCCCGGCACCATGGTCGACCGTATTGTCCCGGCGGCCACGCCGGAATCGCTGGCGGAAATTAGCGACGTGCTGGGCGTGGACGATCCCTGTGCTATCAGCTGCGAGCCGTTTATCCAGTGGGTGGTTGAAGACCATTTCGTCGCCGGGCGTCCGGCGTGGGAAATCGCGGGCGTGCAGATGGTCGACGATGTTCTGCCCTGGGAACAGATGAAGCTACGGATGCTCAACGGTAGCCACTCCTTCCTCGCCTGGCTGGGCTATCTGGCCGGTCACGCGCACATCAGCGACTGTATGGCTGACGAGGTGTTCAAAACCGCCGCACGTCGCTTAATGCTGGATGAACAGGCCCCGACCCTGCGTATCACCGGGGTGGATTTAACCGACTATGCCGACAGCCTGATTGCGCGCTTCAGCAACCCGGCGCTGAAGCATCGCACCTGGCAAATCGCCATGGACGGCAGTCAGAAACTTCCGCAGCGCATGCTGGAAGGTATCCGACTTCATCTGCAGCGGGAGAGCAGCTGGCCGCTGCTGGCGCTGGGCGTCGCCGGCTGGATTCGCTACGTCAGCGGCGTGGATGATGCGGGTGAAAATATCGACGTCCGCGATCCGCTGGCCGATAAAATCCGCGCCATTGTGGATACCAGCAGCGAAGCCGAACGCGTCACGGCCCTGCTGGAGCTGAGCGAAATCTTCGGCAGCGACTTAGCCCGACAGCCCGTCTTTGTCGATGCCGTCAGCCAGGCCTGGGATCGGCTGTGTCGTGTCGGTGCCCGCGAGGCGGTGGCGCAAACCCTTACGCGTTAACATTCACTGCGCTTTAGCGGACGGAAGCGCGATTCCGTCCGCGATGACACTTCTCTTTTCCCCTTTTTTTCGCCAGGATAACCGGAACTGTTACAACATTACATTTCCTGGAGTTAACGTGACCAGAACCAACCTGATTACCGGTTTCCTCGGCAGCGGCAAAACCACCTCTGTTTTACACCTCCTCGCCAGCAAGCCTGAGGGGGAAAAGTGGGCCGTGCTGGTGAATGAATTCGGTGAGGTCGGTATCGATGGCGCCCTGCTGGCCGACAGCGGCGCGTTGCTGAAAGAGATCCCCGGCGGCTGTATGTGCTGCGTCAACGGCCTGCCGATGCAGGTCGGGCTGAACACCCTCCTGCGCCAGGGCAAGCCGGACCGGCTGCTGATTGAACCGACCGGACTGGGCCATCCGAAACAGATCCTCGATATGCTGGGCGCGGCGGTCTATGAACCCTGGATCGATCTGCGTGCCACCCTGTGCCTGCTCGATCCACGCCAGCTGCTGGATGAAAAAGCGGTGAACAATGAAAACTTCCGCGACCAGCTGGCGGCAGCCGATATTATCATCGCCAACAAAGCCGACCGGGCAACCCCGGAAAGTGAGCAGGCGCTGGCAAGCTGGTGGGAAGCCAACGGCGGTGGTCGCGAGCAGGTTGTGACCACCCAGGGCGTGATTGATGTTGCCCTGCTTGATCAACCGCGCCGCAATACGACTCCGCTCCCCTCCAGCGCCGCCCATCAGCACGCTCACGCGTCGAACAAAGGGCTTGCCGCCCTCAGCCTGCCGGGCAATCAACGCTGGCGTCGCAGCCTGAATCAGGGCCAGGGCTATCAGGCCTGCGGCTGGATTTTCGACGACGCGACCGTCTTCGACACCATCGGTCTGCTGGAGTGGGCGCGGCTGGCCCCGGTCGACCGGGTTAAAGGCGTGATGCGTATTGCCGAAGGGCTGGTGCGGGTTAACCGTCAGGGTCAGGACTTCCACATTGAGACACAGAACGTGGCGCCGCCGGACAGCCGTATTGAGCTGATCACCGATGCCGACGCGGACTGGAACGCCCTGCAATCGGCCTTGTTGAAGCTTCGTTTATAGATGTATCGGTAAAGTGACGGCGTAATTCATAAATCCTGGTTATATGATGAAAACCCGTCTCCCTCTTATCCTGCTGCTTAACGCCGCCGGACTGGCTCTCTTTTTATCCTGGTATCTGCCTGCTCAGCACGGCTTCTGGTTTGTGCTGGACAGCGCGATTTTTCACTTCTTTAACCAGGGGCTGGCGCAGAGCCGCAGCTATGCATGGCTGCTGGCGATCATTAATAACCGGGCCTTCGACGCCTGTTCCCTGCTGGCCATGGGCTGCCTGATGCTGAGTTTCTGGCGCGCAGGCAACCAGGCTGAGCGTCGTCGCATTGTGATTATCGGTCTGGTCATGCTGGCTGCAGCGGTGATCGTCAATCAGCTGGCCCAGGGCCTGATGCCCGTCAAGCGCGCCAGTCCGACCCTGTTCTTCCCGGATAGCCTGCGGGTCAGCCAGCTGCTCAATCTGCCGACCAAAGACGCGTCGCGCGACAGTTTCCCCGGCGATCACGGTATGATGCTGCTTATATTTACCACATTTATGTGGCGATATTTTGGCCGAAAAGCCTTTGGTGTTTCCCTGATTATTTTTGTGGTTTTCTCTTTCCCACGCGTAATGGCAGGGGCTCACTGGTTCAGCGATATTGCCGTCGGATCGCTGTCGGCGGTATTAATTGGCATGCCGTGGATCCTGTTAACGCCGCTTAGCGATCGCGGCATTAGCCTGGCCGACCGTCATCTTCC
>DATEKR010000192.1:0-7086 GCA_035277345.1 Enterobacteriaceae bacterium | reverse complement strand
ACGCTGGGCATAAGTAAATCCCTTACCGATACGGATCGCGCCAATTACTATGCTCGTGGGTTCGAAATTGATAACTATATGATCGATGGTATTCCAACCTATTTTGAGAATCGCTGGAATCTCGGAGATACGTCCTCTGATACTGCCCTTTATGAACGCATCGAAGTTGTTCGTGGTTCAAACGGCCTGATGACCGGAACCGGTAACCCTTCCGCCTCGATCAATATGATCCGCAAGCACGCGACCAGTCGCGAGTTTAAAGGCAATCTTTCAGCAGAACGTGGCAGATGGAATAAACAGCGCTATGTTGCCGATCTGCAAAGCCCACTGACCGAAGATGGCAATGTGCGTGCCCGTATTATCGCAGGTTATCAGGGCAATGATTCATGGGTCGAAGACTACAACAACAAAAAAACCTTCTTCTCCGGAATCGTTGACGCCGACCTGAGTGACACCACAACCATTTCCGCAGGCTATGAATATCAGCGCTACAACACTAACGGTCAGACCTGGGGTGGCCTGCCGCGCTGGAACACAGATGGCAGCACCAACAGCTACGACCGTTCGAGCAGCACGGCTCCATACTGGGCCTATAACGATAAAGAAATCAATAAGGTCTTTGCTACCTTCACTCAGCGCTTCGCTGACACCTGGGAAGCGACGCTGAACGCCACCCACACCGAGACGAAATTCGACAGTAAGGCCATGTATATTGACGCCTACTTTGACAAAGCAACAGGTGACCTTATAGGACCTTATGCCAGTTATGGACCTGACTATGAATATATCGGCGGGACAGGCTGGAACAGTGGCAAGCGCAAAGTCGACGCAGTCGATCTGTTCACCAACGGTGGCTATGAACTGTTTGGTCGTCAGCATACCGTGATGCTTGGCGGAAGCTACAGTCGTCAGACAAATCGCTATACCAATAGCTGGGATAACGTTTTCCTTCCTCAGTTAGACAATTTCTATGAAGCTGAACCTCAGTGGAGGCCTCAGACCCTTGCTCAGGATGACAAGACTTACATGAAATCGCTCTATGCAGCGACGCGTATCTCTCTGGCCGATCCTCTACACCTTATCATCGGTGCCCGCTACACCAACTGGCGCGTAGATACCATGACCTATGGCATGGAGAAAAACCATACCACCCCTTATGCCGGACTGGTATTCGACATCGATGATAACTGGTCCACTTATGCCAGCTATACCTCAATCTTCCAGCCGCAGAACAAGCGCGATATTTCCGGTAAGTACCTTTCACCTGTCACCGGTAACAACTACGAGCTCGGTCTTAAGTCAGACTGGATGAACAGCCGCCTGACCACGACGCTGTCAGTATTCCGCATCGAGCAAGACAATGTGGGCAAGGTCACCAATCAAAACATTACAGGCTCAGATGATAAAGCTTATGAAGCCCTTGACGGCACAGTAAGCAAAGGTGTTGAGTTTGAGATCAATGGTGCGCTAACCGATAATTGGCAGCTGACCTTTGGTGCAACGCGTTATGTTGCAGTGGATAACGAAGGTAAACGGGTTAACTCGAACCTGCCGCGTACCACGGTTAAGATGTTTACCAGCTACCGCTTGCCGGTATTGCCTGAGCTGACCGTTGGTGGTGGTGTTAACTGGCAGAATGGCACCTACAGCGACACCGATACGCCATATGGTACATGGCGTGCTAAACAAGGCAGCTTCGCACTGGTGGATCTGTTCAGCCGTTACCAGGTAACGCAGAACTTCTCTGTGCAGGGCAACATCAATAACCTGTTCGACAAGACTTACGATACCAACCTTGAGGGTTCGATTGTTTACGGCGAACCACGCAATGTCAGCGTAACAGCCAGCTATCAGTTCTGATAAGCGATGAGTACAACGAGGGAGCCGAATGGCTCCCTTTTTTGGCCTGTTTTCCGGGCATTAAAAAAGGGAGCCATTCGGCTCCCTCAGTCTCCCCAGACTATCTATCAGTTGTTGCGGATGTACTCATCCATCTCGGTTTTCAGGTTATCGGATTTAGTACCGAAAATAGCCTGAACGCCGGAGCCTGCAACAACCACACCCGCCGCACCCAGTTTCTTCAGGCCAGCCTGATCCACTTTCGCCACGTCGGCTACGCTGACGCGCAGACGCGTAATACAGGCGTCGAGGTTGGTGATGTTCTCTTTGCCGCCGAAGGCAGAAACCAGAGCCGGTGCCATTTCGCTGGAGCCAGCGGTTTTCGCATCGTCGGTTGCCTCTTCACGGCCCGGGGTTTTCAGATCCAGCGCCTTGATCAGCACGCGGAATACGGTGTAGTACACCGCCGCATAGCCAAGACCCACAATCGGGAACAGCCACAGCTTGCTGCCGTTGCCGCTGAGCACGATAAAGTCGATCAGACCGTGGGAGAAGGACGTCCCGTCACGCATACCCAGCAGGATAGCAATCGGGAAGGCCAGACCGGCCAGAATGGCATGGATCCCGTACAGGATCGGCGCCACGAACATAAAGGAGAACTCGATCGGCTCTGTAATACCGGTCAGGAACGAGGTCAGCGCGGCGGAGATCATGATCCCGCCCACTTTGGCACGGTTTTCCGGTTTCGCGGAGTGCCAGATAGCGATAGCCGCTGCCGGCAGGCCGTACATTTTGAACAGGAAGCCACCGGACAGCATGCCCGCAGTCGGGTCACCTGCCATATAGCGAGGAATATCGCCGTGGAAGACCTGACCGGCCGCGTTGGTGAACTCACCGATCTGCATCTGGAAAGGAACGTTCCAGATATGGTGCAGACCGAACGGCACCAGGCTACGTTCTACGAAACCGTAGATACCGAAAGCCACAACCGGGTTCTGGTAAGCCGCCCACTGCGAGAAGGTCTGGATAGCAGTACCAATCGGCGGCCAGATAAAGGACAGCACCACGCCGAAGACGATAGCGGTCATACCGGAGATAATCGGTACGAAGCGCTTGCCGGCGAAGAAGCCCAGATACTCAGGCAGCTTGATACGGTAGAAGCGGTTGAACATATAGGCCGCAATGGAACCGGCGATAATCCCGCCGAGAACACCGGTATCAGCAAGGTGCTTAGCGGCGATTTCTTCTGCCGGTAATTGCAGCACCAGCGGCGCAACCACGGCCATGGTTTTCACCATGATGCCGTAGGCAACAACCGCAGCCAGGCCGGATACACCGTCGTTATTGGTAAAGCCCAGCGCCACACCGATTGCAAAGATCAGCGGCATGTTGGCAAAAACGGAACCGCCCGCTTCGGCCATAACGTGGGAAACAACGGCTGGCAGCCAGCTGAAGTTTGCGGAACCGACGCCGAGCAGGATACCTGCGATCGGCAGTACGGAAACCGGCAGCATCAGCGATTTACCGACCTTCTGCAGGTTAGCAAATGCATTCTTAAACATAATTGAGAGTGCTCCTGAGTATTTGTGCTTTTACACGTTGTCCTTCGCCCTGGCTCGCTGTCGGCAGCGTCATGCCGTTTTGTGCCAGCGTGAATAACGTGGTGTATTTTTCATGCTTTTTACGCATTGGCGAGGGGGGAGAACCTCGCCGTGGACAGGACATCTGAGCGTCCTTTATTTATTACACAGAGTAAAATAATTACCTGAAAGTTTGTTTGACGGCTATCACGTTTCAGCTAGCCTCAGACGTAAAACTTTCATACAGATACAAAAGTAGTCGAAATTAGCTTAAATGGTATCCTTCACCGCCACTTTCATGGCGGTGAACTCTACTCGCTTTGATTATTAATTACGAGCCTTGAAATAACCGTAATCTTCAGGCGGATTGCAGGCGGGAGAGGTCTACATGGAACAGGCGGGAGAAGTTTTCGCTGGTCTGCTGCGCCAGCGATTCCAGAGAGACGCCTTTCAGCACGGCCATATACTCAGCTACGTCGCGCACCATCGCCGGCTGGTTCTCTTTGCCACGATGCGGAACCGGCGCCAGATACGGGGAGTCGGTTTCCACAAGCAGGCGATCCAGCGGCACGTAGCGCGCCGCATCACGCAGCTGTTCGGCGTTGCGGAACGTCAGAATACCGGAGAAAGAGATATAGAAGCCCATATCCAGCAGCTTGCCTGCCGTTTCCCGATCCTCAGTAAAGCAGTGCAGCACGCCGCCGCAGTCGGTCACCTTTTCCTCGCGCAGAATATCCAGCGTGTCGGCGCGGGCGTCGCGGGTATGCACGATCACCGGCTTGTTCAACTCGCGGCCAATGCGGATATGCTGGCGGAAAGATTCCTGCTGACGGGGTTTTGTTTCCGGCGTGTAGAAATAGTCGAGGCCGGTTTCACCCATCGCCACCACGCCCTCTTCCGCCGCCAGACGATGCAGCTCCTCAAACGCGTAGTCTTCATCCTGATTCAGCGGGTGTACGCCGCAGGAGAAAGCGACGTCGGGACGCTCGCCGACCAGCTCGCGCATCGCGCGATAGCCCGGCAGGGTCGTGGCGACCGCCAGGCAGAACTTAACGTCGCGGGCGGCGGCTTTCGCCAGCACGTCATCAACGTTTTGATGTAAAGATTGATAATCCAGGCCATCGAGATGGCAGTGGGAGTCGACTAAAAACATGATGTCTCTCTCAGAGGTGGGATACGGGAAGCACCGCGCCCGGTTGCAGGTAGTGCTCCCAGTTGAGTAACTGTTCGGTCAGGATAAGCTCCCGGTTCAGGCCGCTAACGCTCAGCAGCTGTTCCCGGTGCTCACAGGCCTGCTGCATCATCAACCGCAGGACGGTATCCGACATATGCTGCGCCAGCCGGTTCACCAGAGGGGCAGCATCCGCGTTGGTCAGCAGGGTGATGCGCTGCCGCGCTTTGATCGCGTCCAGCAGCAGAGAAGCCAGCCAGTGAAGGCGCTCTGCGGCATTATCATGGTTCAGGGCCGGTAACAACGCCAGCCAGTCCCCGCTGTCCAGCGTACCGTCCAGCGCCTGGCAAAGCTGTTGTCGCTGGCTCCATCCTCCGGCCGTCAGCAGCTCCAGCGCCGCGCCAGGCGAGCCGCCGCACAGGCGCAACGCGGTCAGCTGCGCATCTGCTGCCATCGTCGGTGCTTCACGGGCCAGCCAGGCCTGTGCATACGACTCCGCGGGCGGCGCCAGATGATGCCAGCGACAGCGGCTGCGCAGCGTAGCCAGCAAACGCGCCGGTTCACGGCAGGCGAGGAAAAACCAGCTGTTGGCAGGCGGCTCTTCAAGCGTTTTCAGCAGCGCATTAGCCGCCGCATCGGTCAGCAGCTCCGCGTCCTGGATCCAGACCACCTTCGCCCCGCCAAGCCTGGCGTGCTCATACATTTTTTCGCCGATTTCACGCACGGCATCCACGCCCAGCGTCGCCTTGCCTTTCTCCGGTGCCATCACATAGTAATCGGGATGCGTCCCCGCCTGCATCAGCTGACAGCTATGGCAGTGCCCGCAGCTTTTATGATCCTGCGGCGTCTGGCACATCAGATAGCGGGCAATCGCATAAATCAGGGCATCTTCACCCATTCCGGGCAGCGCCTGGATCATCAGCGCATGGTGTCCGCGTCCGGCCTGGTAGCTGGCGATCAGCTGCTCAAAATCGGGCCGCAGCCACGGATACCATTTCATGCGCCCTGCTCCTGCACCCAGGCGGTCACCGTCTGACGGATATCGGCCATCACTTTCTCCAGCGGCTGGGTAGCGTCGATGGTACGAATGGAATCATCCTGCGCCGCCAGTTCCAGATAGCGGGCGCGGGTGCGATGGAAGAAGTCATAAGACTCCTGCTCAATGCGATCCAGCTCGCCACGGGCGCGGGCGCGTTTCAGGCCCACTTCAGGGGTCACATCGAGATAGAGAGTCAGGTTCGGGCGGAAATCCCCCAGCACCGCATCGCGCAGCGTGGAGAGCATCTGCCGATCGATTCCGCGTCCGCCCCCCTGATAGGCCTGGGTAGAGAGATCGTGACGGTCGCCGATCACCCACTGTCCCTTCGCCAGCGCCGGTTTAATCACCGTCTCAACCAGCTGAACGCGGGCGGCATAAAACATCAGCACTTCCGCTTTATCGACGATGACTTCATCCCCGGTAGAGCGAATATCCAGCACCAGACTGCGCAGCTTTTCGGCCAGCACGGTGCCGCCCGGCTCGCGGGTAAAGACCAGATCCTGGATGTCCAGCTGTTGAAGCGTCTCCACCACGGTGTTACGCGCCGTGGTTTTTCCCGCGCCTTCCAGGCCTTCAATGACGATGTAGTTACTGGCCATTTTTTTCCTTAAGTACTTTCAGATAATCCCGCACAGACTGGTTATGGCTGGCAAGATTGGTATTAAACGTGTGGCCGCCTTTACCGTCGGCAACAAAGTAGAGATACGGCGTTTTCGCCGGATGTGCGGCAGCCTGCAGGGATGCAGCGCCCGGTGCGGCAATCGGACCCGGCGGCATTCCGGCAATCACATAGGTATTGTACGCGGTTGGCGTCTCCAGGTCTTTACGCGACAGCCTTCCCTGGTAGCGCTCGCCCATTCCGTAGATCACGGTAGGGTCGGTTTGCAGACGCATCCCCAGGCGCAGACGGTTGATAAACACCGAGGCCACGCGGTCGCGCTCGCTGGCTACCGCCGTCTCTTTTTCAATAATTGACGCCATGGTGACCAGCGCGTTCTGATCTTTGTACGGCAGACCTTCCGCACGCCCTTCCCAGGTTTTGTTGACGGCCGAAACCATCTTGTCATGGGCGCGTTTCAGCAGCGCCACGTCGGTGGTATGGGCGGTATACATCCAGGTATCCGGCCAGAACCAGCCTTCGACCCATTCCGGATGCTCAAACTTCAGCGCTTCGGCAACCGTGGCATAGCTGTCATCTTTCAGCGTATGGGTCACCCAGGGCGCATCGCGCAGCTGGCGGAGATAGTCGCTCAGACGCATGCCTTCAACCAGCCGCAGCGGGAACTGAGCCTCTTTGCCGCTCTCCAGCAACAGAAGCATCTCGCGGACGGTCATATCTGGCGTCAGGCGATAGGTCCCGGCTTTAAAATTCGCTAAATCCGGCTCGATGCGCAGCAGCCACTGGAAGACCCGCGGCCGGTTAATGACTTTTTCAGCATAAAGCTGCTCGCCCAGGG
>DATEKR010000191.1:0-2804 GCA_035277345.1 Enterobacteriaceae bacterium | reverse complement strand
CACGCCGTCAAAGGCACCGGCGCGGGCCATAAAGGATTTTGCCGCACCGCCTTCTTCTGCCGGGCAGCCATAGTAGCGAACCCGCCCTGGCGTGCCGCTCTCCTCAAGCCAGGCTTTCAGCGCCGTGGCGGCCAGCATCGCGCCGGAGCCGAGCAGATTATGCCCGCAGCCGTGACCGTTACCGTTGCCTGGAAGGGGAGAGTAGTGCGCCACGCCGGAGGCCTGGCTCAGGCCGGGCAGGGCATCATACTCGCCGAGGAACGCAATAATCGGCCCGCCTTCACCCGCTTCGCCCATCACCGCCGTGGGAATACCGGCCACGTTCTCCGTGACGCGAAACCCCTGTTCTTTAAGCATCGCCGTATGTTCTGCCACCGAACGGTATTCGGTATAGCAAATCTCCGGTACACCCCAGACGCGGTCGCTCAGATCGCTGAAGGCCTGCTGATGTGCTTCCACCCACTTCCAGACTTGCTCTTTGTTGTCCATGGCACTCCCCGGTTTAGTTGGTCAGGATTATGTCGACGCGGTTGCGTCGGCGTACCCCCAGCATGCGGGTAAAAAACGGCGGAAGGCCAATGAGCAATTCACACCGCCTATTCCGTTTTTGCATAGGTTGCCGCCATCAGGCGGCATGGGCGGTTTCGCACTGCTGAATACGTTGCCAGAGCTGTTCTGCCTGGGGATTGCGCAGCACCGGCTGGCGATAGAGGCGGATCGCCAGCTTGATCTCCCAGTCATCGCTCCCGGCCCGGACCAGCGTGCCGCTGGATAATTCTTCGTGCACCAGGCTGAGCGGTAGCCAGGCCACGCCGCCCCCTGCCAGCACCATCGCCTTGAGATTGACCGACATTCCATTTTCATAGACCGGCTCAAGCGGCAGCGGATGCTCGCTCAACATCTGGGCCAGCGCGTGGGCAAAAAAGGAGTGGCTGCCGTAGCTCAGCCAGGGGATAGGCTTGCCTTTATTATCAATCGGGTAGAGCGGCTGGCCGCTGCTGTCCGGACGGCAGACCGGGATCGCCCACTCGCGCCCTAGCTGGAGCATGGGGTAAGGGTCCAGCTGATGGATCAGCGACACCGCGTCGTGAGCGTAGGTCAGCAAGAAGTCCGACTCGCCGCTGTGCAACGTAGCGATATGCTCCATAAAGCTCGGCTTGGAGTTGCACATGCGGATATACCCCAGCTGCTGCTGTAAATTCAGCCGCTGGATCCAGTCGGGGAAAAAGGTCAGCGAGAGTGTATTCAGCATGGCAAAGCGCAACACGGCGGTGCGCGAGTGAAAACGCTGGTGCAGATCGTTGCGCAGCTGGTTCATCGAGAACACCGTATCGTGGGCGGTGGCGAGAAACGTTTGCCCCTCCGGCGTCAGGGTGATGGGCCAGGTCTTACGGTCAAACAGCGGTACGCCCAGCCACTCCTCAAGCTGGCGAATACGGCGGCTCAGGGCGGACTGGGTGATATGCCGCTCGTCTGCGGCGCGGGTGAAGTTCAGACTGCGGGCAACGCTGAGAAAATCCTCGAACCATTTCAATTCCATAGCGAAAACCTTTTTGCATGAATGAATGGGAGAAGGTAATACGCAAGAAACGCGCCAGACTCGCAGGCGGCGGAATACGGTGGCTGTAAGAGCAAAACAGGCGGGACGCCCCCAGAAGTGCGCAGAAAGTGCACCGCTGAGGTGCAGGTCTATGTGACAGACATCACAATTGAAATTCTGGCCGACGGCTAACCTCGTCAAGCCGTTGACGGAGACCAGGGCGGATGTTAGTTTCATTCAGTCAATTTGAGCTTGTTACCGCGAAGCGGGCAAAACGTAAATACAGACTGAGTGCACTGGCACCGGCTGTTTTTTTGTTTTGCCCGTTTTTCATTCCGGAGTTTGAGATGCGTATCCGACAAATTCTCAATAACAATGTAGTCAGTGCGGTTGATGCCTCCGGGAACGAATTTATTCTGACCGGCCGTGGGCTGGGATTTAATGCCCGGGTCGGGGATGCGGTGGCAGAAGATAAAGTCGAGAAGACCTTTACGCTCGACGATGCCACCCACTCGCGCTTTAAGGTGCTGATTGATGAGATCCCGCTGGAGGTCATTCAGCTCACCGACGATATCGTCAGGCTGGCGGCGTCGACCCTTGGCTATAAGCTCAGCGACGGGCTGTATGTTTCGCTGGCCGATCACCTGCACTACGCCCTGGAGCGGCAGAAGAACAACCAGGAAATTATCAATCCGCTGCAGTGGGAAGTGCGCCATTTTTATCAGAAAGAGTATCTGGTTGCGCACCAGTCGCTGGCGCTGATCGCCTCGCGAACCGGCGTCTTATTGCCTGATTCTGAAGCCTGCAGTATCGCGCTGCATATCGTGAATGCTGGCGGCCATAACACGACCGGGCAGATCGTCGAGGTTACCCGGCTTATCTTTCAGATCCAGAATATTGTGAAGTACTGGTTCGGCGTGGCGATTGATGAACAGGGCCACAACTACCAGCGGTTTATTACCCACGTAAAATTTTTCGCCCAGCGGGTCGTTAACGGCATGGTGCTGGATAACGATGACGAAGAGCTGTTTAGTGAAATTCATAAAAAGCATGAAAAGACGGTCGGCTGCGTCAATGCGATTAGTGAATTTATTATCAAGAATTACCGTCATACGATGAGTAAGTCGGAAAAGCTGTATTTGACTGTGCATATTTATAATCTGATGCATCGTCACTAATTTCCATTCAGGCTTGTTACTGTTAGATCAGGCAAACCCCAGAGGAAACATAACGTCGGCTATTGCTGGCTATTGTTGACGGGATT
>DATEKR010000190.1:0-16906 GCA_035277345.1 Enterobacteriaceae bacterium | reverse complement strand
TGCAGCCACCGAGCTAACCAGGCCGAATATACGCTCCGCTGTACATATCTCAAGCGACGCTGCTTGCAAAATAAGCATGCAACGAATAAAATCACTGCCGTTAGATGATGCTGCTCTCTTCCACTCAGACCAGAGTGTCTGAGCAAGCAATAAAAAAACCGACCTCACCAGTCGGTTTTTTTATATCTGAATATCACACCGCAAATTAACTAGCGACGGCGCTGCCAGATCCACAGCCCGCTAATCGCCAGCGCGAAGACCGCGCCAAAGCCCACGCCCACCGCAATAATAGGTACACCGACCTTCACCGCCAGCGAATAAAGGCCCAGCATCAGCAGCATGGCGCCGTTTTCACCGAGATTCTGTACCGCAATCGCGTTACCGGCCCCGACCGTTTTCTTACCGCGCTCCTGCAGCAGCGCATTCAGCGGCACGATAAAGAAGCCACCCATCACGCCGATCAAAATCAGCAGCGCATAGGCGGGCAGCAGGCCCGTTTGCAGGGAGAAAATCAGCACGCCAACGCCAATCAGGATGCCAGCAGGCATACAGCGCGAAACCGTCTCCAGCGTCACCAGACGCCCTGCCAGACCCGCCCCCGCCACAATACCGATAGCAACCATGGCATTCAGGTAGGTGGGCGTAGCATTATCGTTGATCCCCAGCGCCACCGGCACCCACAGCACCAGCAGAAAACGCAGGGTGACGCCCGCCCCCCAGAACAGGCTGGTGCCGACCAGCGAGAAGCGCGTTTCACCGTCGCGCCACAGGGAGCGACAGGCGGCGAAAAAGCTACCGGTCATAGAGGTAAAGCCCCAGGAGCGGCCGGGACGCGCCGCCGGAAGACGCGGGATCAGCAGGTTAGCCGCCACCGCCCCGGCGTAGGCAAGGGCGCAGATACCGAGCGCCGCCAGCACGTGCCAGTCAGCCAGCACGCCGCCCGCCACCGAACCAAGGAGGATCGCCGCAATAGTGGACGACTCCATCAGCCCGTTGGCTTTCACCAGCTTATCGCCGGTGGTCAGTTCACCGAGGATGCCGTACTTCGCCGGAGAGTAGGCCGCCGCGCCAATCCCCACCAGCGTATAGCCGATAAAGGGGTTTAGCCCTAAGCAGATGCTGGCCGCACCGACCAGCTTCATGGCGTTAGCCACCATCATCACCCGGCCTTTAGCGAAGCTGTCCGCAATCTGGCCGACAAAAGGCGCAAAAAGAATGTAAGCACCCACAAACACCATCTGCAGCACCGGCTGGCTCCAGTCCGGATAGAACTGCGCCTTCATCAGGGCCAGGGTAGCAAACAGCAGCGCGTTATCACCAAAGGCGGAAAGAAACTGGGCGCAGAGTACCGCCTGCATGCCTTTGGATTTCAGAGAAGTGTTAGTGTGTACTGACTCACGCATCTTGTGGCTCCGCCTGCTCAACCATCGATTTAAGGGTGACGAAATCCGGTTTACCGCTGCCCAACAGCGGCAGCTGTTTAAGGAAGCGAATATCTCGCGGTACCGCCAGCTCAGGAATGCCCTGGGCACGTGCCTGTTGCTGTAGCTGTTCGCGGGTCAGCTGCTCGTCGGTGGTAAACAACACCAGCGCTTCGCCTTTCGCCGCGTCGCTTTTACTGACGGTGGCGTGCATTTTCTCCGCCGAGACGGCAAGGGCAAGCTGTTCAACCACTTCCAGCGACACCATCTCACCGGCAATTTTAGCGAAGCGTTTGGCACGGCCCTGAATCTGAATAAAGCCCTGTTCGTCAAAGGCTACGATATCCCCGGTGTCATACCAGCCGCTCTCCAGTTCACCCTCGGCATTTTCCGCCGTGGGTACTTCCAGCACGCCCGGGCGTTCAACCCGCAGATAACCGTTCATTACGTTCGGTCCTTTAAGCTGCAGACGGCCGCCCTTTTCGATACCCGGCACGGAGAGCAGACGCGCATCCATACCCGGCAGCAAACGACCGACGGTACCCGGCTTCGCCGCCATCGGCACGTTAATCGACACCACCGGCGCGCATTCGGTCACGCCGTAGCCTTCAAGAATGCGCAGGCCAAACTTATCCTGCCAGATCTGCTTCGTCGCCGACTGCAGTTTCTCCGCCCCGGCCACCACATAGCGCAGACGGTAGAAATCATACGGATTGGCGAAACGGGCATAGTGGCCGAGGAACGTTGAGGTGCCGAACAGCACCGTACAGTTACGGTCATACACCAGCTCGGGCACGATACGATAGTGCAGCGGGCTGGGGTAAAGGAACACTTCCGCCCCGGTAAACAGCGGGGTAAACAGGCCCACGGTCAGCCCGAAGGAGTGGAACAACGGCAGCGCCGACATAAAGCGGTCGTTGGCGGTAAAGTCGGCGATGGTTTTAATCTGCTCAACGTTAGCCAGAATGCTTTTGTGGCTGTGGACAACACCTTTCGGATTGCCCTCTGAGCCGGAGGTAAACAGAATAATCGCCGCCGATTCCGGCTGCTGTTTCACCTGCGCCAGGCGCGGCATCAGCAGGTGTGAAAAGATCCACAGTTTGTCCTGACGAGTGACATCCCCTTTCAGATCCTCCAGGAAAACCCAGCGCACCTGGGTCAGCTGCTCCGGCAGATGCCACAGCTTGCCCTTGTCGAGAAACTGGCGTGAGGTAAAGACGGTTTTAATTTCCGCCGCGCTAATGGCGCTTGTCAGCCCTTTGACCCCGGCAGTGTAGTTCATCATCGCCGGAATGCGTCCGCGAGCCACCGCCCCGAAAATCACCGCCGCGCTGATGGCTGCATTAGGCAACATCAGTCCGATGGTTTCGCCCTTCGCACTGTATTTTTCAAGGATACGGGCAACAAACAGGGTTTTCATCAACAGCTTACGGTAACTGTCAGGAGTAAAATTAATATCCTCAATACAGGCTTTTCCCGCACCGTAACGATCCTGCGCGCTGAGCAGCGCTTCATACAGGGTTTCACGCGGCCGCACCGCCATCCGGGCTTCCATCATAATCTGATGCAGCACCTCTCCGGCGATCCGCCGACGGTCGCGCGCACGCGGCGCGTCGGGCATCTGGATCTGCGTAGGCGGCAGCAGATGCAGGGTAATACGTGGGAACAGACGTCGTTTGACCAGCCCTTTCAGGCGGCTGAAGTGGGTTAGCTCCGCGCCTTCAATACGCAAAGGCACCAGGGTTGCACCGGACTTCGCCGCGACAAAACCCGCGCCTTCGTAGATTTTCATCAGCGAACCGGTTACCGAAAGCCGCCCTTCGGGGAAGATCACCACCGGACGACCCTGTTCAACCAGCCGCACCAGATGCTTGATGGACATCGGCCGCGTCGGGTCCAGCGGGACAAAATCGATAATCGAGCGCAGACAGCGCATAAACCAGCGATCGCTGATCGATGAGTAGACCGCAAAAACCGGCCGCACCGGCAGGAACAGCGCCAGTAGGATCCCATCGATAAAGGAGACGTGATTCGGGGTAATCAGCACCTTCTGCTGAGACAGCGCCGCCGTGTCACCGGTAATCCGTACGCGGTACAGCAGGCGGAAGAGAAAACGAAACAGTCCAAATATCATATCAACTCCATTTGCCAGACAAAGAATGGATGTCAGGTTACATGAGAAGGATAGCCGGAGCGACTGTTTCGCAGGCAAAAAAAAACCTGCGCATCTGCGCAGGTTGGTGCAAGAGATAAGGTACGAAAAACCGTACCGAAGAATTCACCTATCAATACCTCTGGGATAACCAGAGTAGCAATGTGGCCGCGGCTATCTCCAGCGGACAATCGCAACAGCTCGGCGCAAAGTGTAACTAAAGATTTGATTTATCCCGTTCTTGTAGCAATCTGCGGATTCTTCAGGAGGTAGCGATTACACCATCTGCTTTTATACAGCGGTCACAATTGTCGCGGCCGAAAAGGCGGACGCCTTGAATCTACGCTGGATTTCCGTAACACTTGCCGCAGTGTAAACGCTTACCCAACAGGAAGGCAGTAGATGGCGACGATAAAGGATGTAGCCCGGCTTGCAGGCGTTTCAGTTGCCACGGTCTCACGCGTGATTAATGACTCCCCGAAAGCCAGCGATGCCTCGCGTCAGGCGGTGCAGGCGGCGATGGAGTCCCTGAACTATCACCCCAACGCCAATGCACGGGCGCTGGCCCAGCAGTCCACGGATACCCTCGGGCTGGTGGTGGGTGACGTGT
The DNA here is from genome assembly GCA_035277345.1 of Enterobacteriaceae bacterium. Taxonomy (GTDB): domain Bacteria; phylum Pseudomonadota; class Gammaproteobacteria; order Enterobacterales; family Enterobacteriaceae; genus BIGb0383. Next base: position 12,723 of record DATEKR010000190.1, on the reverse strand, counting down.
CTGACCCCTTTTTTGGCGCGATGGTAAAAGCCGTCGAACAGGTCGCCTATAATACCGGCAATTTCTTACTGATCGGCAACGGCTACCATAATGAGCAAAAAGAGCGTCAGGCCATTGAACAACTGATCCGCCACCGCTGCGCGGCGCTGGTGGTGCATGCCAAAACGCTGCCCGATGCCGAGCTGATCGGCCTGATGCAGCAGATCCCCGGCATGGTGCTTATTAACCGCATTGTCACGGGCTTCGAAAAACGCTGCGTGGCGCTGGATGACCGCTTCGGTGCCTGGCTGGCGACCCGTCATCTGATCCAGCAGGGCCATACGCGGATCGGCTATCTCTGCTCGAATCACACCATTTCCGATGCGGAAGACCGCCTGCGCGGCTACTACGACGCGCTGGCGGAAAACGGACTGCCCGCCAATGACCGGCTGGTCACCTTTGCCGAACCGGACGAAAGCGGCGGCGAGCTGGCGATGACCGAGCTATTGGGACGTGGAAAACAGTTTACCGCCGTCGCCTGCTACAACGACTCGATGGCTGCGGGTGCAATGGGCGTGCTGAATGATAATGGCGTTGAGGTGCCGCGGGATATTTCGCTGATTGGCTTCGATGACGTGCTGGTCTCGCGCTATGTTCGCCCGCGTCTGACCACGGTGCGCTATCCGATTGTGACGATGGCGACCCAGGCCGCCGAGCTGGCACTGGCGCTGGCGTCCAATCGTCCCGCGCCGGAAATCACCAACCTGTTCAGTCCGACGCTGGTGCGCCGCCACTCGGTCACGGCACCGGCTGAAAACGGCTAAAGCGCGTAGCGGTAAAGATTGACGAGGGTATCAGCCCCTCGCCGATATGCTCCCAGCCATAGCATTCAATACAGGCGAAGTTTTCACATTATTTTCCCCTGAAAGATCGGCACCGACTCAAACAGATAGCCGTCAAAGTCCGGGGCATCTTCATCGGAAAGCTCAAGCAGGCTGTTTTTGACGTTTTCCAGATGTTGCCACATGGCCTGCCAGGCCCCCATCACATCGCGGCGGCGCAGGGCGGCCAGAATGGTCTGCCGCTCGCCCAGCCATTTCAGGCGGTAGGGTCGACTGGCAATATGGGCGTTGAACTGCTGCCACAGCGGGCTGCTGTCCATCTGATGCCAGATGCTCTCTACCGTGGCGAGCAGCATCTGATTCTGGGATGCACCGGCCAGCAGCAGATGAAACATCTTGCTGTTGTCCTGGGAAGTATCGTTGCTGGCGATGGCATGCTGCTCCTGTTCGAGCACGCGGCGCAAATTGTCGATGTCGGCACGGGTCGCCATTCGGGCAGCGAAGGCGGCGATATTGCTCTCCAGCAGTTGTCTGGCCTGCAGGATCTCAAAGGGACCGACGTCGCTGTTCAGCAGGCGCTCCTCTTCGTTCTCGTGCTCCTGCGGAACACGAACAACGTAGACGCCCGAGCCCTGGCGAATATCAACGGTGCCCTGCAGTTCCAGCATCAGCAGCGCTTCGCGCACAATCGTCCGACTGACACCGTAGGTTTCGGCGATATTGCGCTCCGGCGGCAGACGCGAACCGACGGGGTACTGCCCGCCGACGATTTGCCGACGCAGATCTTCACCAATTTCCTGGTACTGTTTCCTTTCCGGCGGGACGACGGCCTTCTCCACACTATCACCTGTATAACCGTTTACGTGAATGCGTAAACCGGCGCAAAGCGCCGGTCCGATCGGGCGCTAGCTTACCAGACTCAACGCCTGATCGAGAACTTTCGCCCCGTTAAGTGTGCCGTAGGCCACCGAATCGATCACTGCGATGGGAATGCCGTGTTCATCGGTTAATTTCTTGTTTTCCGCCAGCTTAAAGCGCACCTGCGGCCCCAGCAGAACCGCGGTTATTTCACTGGCGTAGCTGCTCAGTTCATCGCGCAGGCTTTGCTCGGCGATGGCATAAATTTTCAGATCCAGCCCGCGTTCGACAGCAACTTTTTCCATTCTGGTCACCACCAGCGAGGTGGACATGCCCGCCGAACAGCACAGTACAATTCGTTTCATTGCGGCTCCTTATTTCCATTCATCATCGACAGTCAGGGTCAGTTCACGACGCTCGCGCAGTTGCCGGAACCAGGCCGCCGACTTTTTCGCCCGCCGCGCCCGGTTGTTCTGCAGGTCGATCTCAATCAACCCGTAGCGGTTTTTAAAGGCGTTCATCGGCGAGACGTTGTCGGTAAAGGCCCACAGCATGTAGCCGTGGCAGTTGGCCCCGTCGCGCACCGCCAGCAGGGTTTGCCGCAGGTGCTCACCGATAAACTCAATCCGGTAATCATCGGCGATAACGCCGTCTTCACCGCGAAAACGGGCTTCGTTTTCCACGCCCATTCCGCTTTCGGCCACGAACCAGTCGATATTGCGGTAGTCGTTTTTAATGCGCATCGCCATGTCATAGATAATGCGCGGGGCGATTTCCCAGCCGCGGGAGGTGTTCATTCGACGGCCGGGCAACTCAAAGGGTTCGTAGTAGTACGCCGGATGGAACGGGGTATCCGGATGCCAGGCCCGCGACGGGGCTTTGACCCGGTGCGGGTAATAAAGGTTAATCCCCAGCTCGTCGACGGTATTGTCGCGAATAATGGCCAACTCTTCGTCGGTGTAGCGCCACTCAATACCGTGTTTTTCCAGCAGTTTCAGCAGCTCCGGCGGATAGGTGCCGTGCACCAGCGGATCGAGGAACACGCGGTTATAAAAGAGATCGTAAACCTCCGCCGCCCGCTGGTCGTGGGGCACGCGGGAGCGCGGATACGTCACTTCCGGATTGAGAATACAGCCGACGCTGCCCGCATAGCCTTTGCTGCGAAACAGGCTGACCACTTTCGCAGTCGCCAGCACCTTATGATGGTTCCACTGCATCCAGGTATGGGTGTTCTGCTCGTAGGGCCAGCGCAGGGCGTCGAGGTAGACGCGAGTCTGCACCACAATGGGCTCGTTAAAGGTAAACCAGCGGCTGACCTTGCCGTGATAGCGTTCAAATACCTTCTCCGCATAGCGCACAAACAGCTCGACCACGTGCTTTGAGGCCCAGCCGCCGTAGGTTTCCAGCAGCGTGCCGGGCAACTCATAGTGCTCAAGGCAGATCATCGGCTCGATGCCGTTGGCCCGCATCTCATCGAACAGGTCGTCGTAATACGCGGCGTACTCCTCATCCACCACGACATTTTCATAGTCGGTCAGAAAGCGGGACCAGTTGATGGAGGTGCGGTAGTGGGTCAGACCGGCCTGCTTCATCAGCTGAACATCTTCCCGAAAACGATGGCGGAAATCCGTCGCCACCGCCGGACCGTAGCCGTTGTGCCAGACCTGGCGGTCGTTTTTGTACCACAGATCGATCCACGAATCCTGGCCCGGCTTTTTACCGCTCCAGCCCTCCGTCTGCCACGCAGATGCCGCGGCCCCGAGAATAAAATCGGCGGGAATGCTTAGTGTCTCAGTGCTCATCGTTCCCTCACGCGTTGTTGGTGGCCTGCTTGCTTTCCGCCAGCCCGGCGCGGCGGGAGGCAATCCTCACAAACGGCAGGTAAATAATGACGGCGGTAATGATGCAGATAAGCTGAGTCACCACCGCGCCCATCGACCCGGCGGTCGAGAGCCAGGCGTTAATCAGCGGCGGCGTGGTCCAGGGCACCATCACCACGGCTTTACCGGCGAAGCCAGTGACGGTGGCAAAGTAGCCAATGGAGCCGGTAACCAGCGGGGTGATAATAAAGGGGATCGCCAGGATCGGGTTGAGCATGATGGGCATCACGAAGATCACCGGCTCGTTAATGTTAAAGATGCCGGGTCCGATAGAGAGTTTGGCGATTTCTTTCATCTCTTTACGCTTAGTCCCAATCATCACCGCAATCAGCAGGCCGATAGTCAGCCCGGAGCCGCCGATACTCATATACACATCCCAGAAGGGCATGGTGATGATATTGGGGATCTCTTTGCCCTGCTCGAAGGCGCTCATATTGACCGCAATCGCCCCCAGCAGCAGCGGCTCGCGGATCGGCTTAATCATCTGGTTACCGTGGATGCCGATCACCCAGAATAGCTGGGCAACAAACATCAGCAGCAGAATACCCGGCAGGCTTTGTACCGCGCCCTCCAGCGGCTGCTGGACCACCTTATACACCGCGTCATACAGATACATCCCGGTGATTTGATGGAACACAAAACCGAAGGTGGCAATGGCCGTGGTGGTGATAATCGCCGGGATCAGCGCCGAGAAAGAGGCCGATACGTTAGGCGGTACCGTGTCCGGCATTTTGATCTTCAGCCCGTCGCGAGACTCCAGCCAGCAGTAGATTTCAACGGAAAGAATAGCGATAAACATGCCGAGGAACAGGCTTCGGGTATCGGAGAACTGACGCAGCAGCACGTCCTTCACCACGACCATCTGGCCGTCGATTAGCATCTCAACGGTGGTTGGCGTGACGCAAATAAAGCAGATCACCGCCAGCAGACCGGGGAAGAGCGTCTTGATACCGTTAATGCGCCCGAGTTCGATACCGATCAAGAACACGGCGCCGATATTAAGGAAGTTAAGCGTGGCGTAGTTAATCGCGCTGGTGATTGGCTTGAGCACCGCCAGAAACGACAGCCACTCAAAGCTGGCAAGACCGTTTTTCGGGTCCAGAACCATGTTGGAGATCAGCACCGAGAAGGCGCCCACGATGATAACCGGCATCAGCGTGATAAAAGACGCCTTGATCGCCATGATATAGCGATAACTGTTGAATTTTGTTGCGAAACTACCCAGCGAATCGATCAGTTTTTCCTGAAATGCCATAGGGTGTTACCTCAAAATTAGGGGACTTTATCGAAATGGGTGTACAGCCGGATCCCCATTTGGCATACCAAAAATAGTCACGACCGGCGGAAAGTTCTGTGATTCAACTCTCAACAACGCTTTCGGTATTCCAAATTGTGAAAAACATCAACATTGGCATACCACATCAACCGCAGGGGAATGTCTGTGATAAACTGCGGAAATTATGGGGAATCAGGGTCGGTCAATGGCAACAATGCTGGATGTCTCACTGCGCGCAGGCGTATCAAAGGCGACGGTTTCGCGGGTACTGAATGGCACAGGTCAGGTAAAAGAGAGCACACGTAAAGCCGTGTTTAAGGCGATGGAAGATCTGGGCTACCGGCCGAACTTTCTTGCCCGCTCGCTGGCCAACCGCACCAGCAACAGTATTGGCCTGGTGGTCTCAACCTTTGACGGCTTCTACTTTGGGCGCCTGCTACAGCAGGCCTCGCGCCAGAGCGAAGTGCACGGCAAGCAGCTGATGGTCACCGATGGCCACGATACCCCGGAGTGTGAGACTCAGGCGGTAGAGATGCTGGCGGATCGCCACTGCGATGCCATTATTCTCTACACCCGCTTTATGAGCGAACAGGCTATCCTCTCCCTGACGGAAACCCTGAGCAAACCGCTGGTGGTGATCAACCGGGACGTTGCCAGTGCCCGCGAGCGCTGCGTTTTCTTCGAGCAGCAGGAGGCGGCATTCCAGGCGGTAGACTATCTGATTTCCCGCGGCCATCGCGATATTGCCTGTATCACCGTCCCTATCCACACGCCAACCGGCAAGGCGCGTCTGCAGGGCTACCGCCAGGCGCTGGAAAAAAACGGCATTGCCTGGGATCCGGCCAGGGTGAAATACGGCACCGCGGAAATGACCAGCGGGTATGAGATGTGTCAGCAGCTGCTGCAGGAAGGCGTTGGCTTTAGCGCGCTCTTTACCTGCAACGATGATATGGCGCTGGGAGCATCAAAATCACTGCATCAGGCGGGGCTGCGTATTCCGCAGGATATTTCTCTGTTTGGCTTTGACGACGCGCCCTGCGCCAAATGGCTGGAGCCAGCCCTGTCGACGGTCTATCTGCCAATCGATACCATGATTACCACCGCTATCGATCAGGCGATTAAGCTGGCCAGCAATCAGCCGCTGGCCCCGATCCCGCCGTTTACCGGCAAGCTGGTGCTAAGGGACTCGGTGGCATCCGGTCCCTTTGCAGCTGACTCAGATTAATTCCAGCGCCAGCAGCTCTTCAATGGTCTGGCGACGGCGAATCAGCCGTGCGGTCCCGTTATCGAACAGCACCTCCGGCAGCAGCGGGCGACTGTTGTAGTTGGAAGACATCGACGCACCGTAGGCGCCGGTATCGTGCAGCACCAGATAATCTCCCGGCACAACTGAAGGCAGCGCACGCGTTGCCACCTTCCCGCCTTCCAGCTGGGTAAAGACATCCCCGGATTCACAGAGCGGGCCGGCGACCACGGTTTCCAGCGTCGGGGCGGCGCTCAGATCGCGTCCGTCCGCCGCCAGAGCGGTAATATGGTGATAGCTGCCGTACATTGAGGGGCGCATCAGATCGTTAAACCCGGCGTCGATCAGCACAAAGTGACGGCTACCCATCTGCTTCACGCTGCGCACCTGAGAAATCAGCACGCCGGATTCCGCGACCAGGAAACGACCCGGTTCGATCTCCAACTTCACCGGATGGCCGAGATGCTGCGCGATCTGCTCCCGGGCGGCGTTCCACAGGCCGTAGTAGTGATCCGTATCAATCGTCTCTTCCCCTTCAAGGTACGGGATCGACAGGCCGCCACCGGCGGAGATCGCCGTCAGATCCTGACCAAACTCAATCACCTGGCGGACCATCGCCCCGCACACCTGCTCCAGATGGCCGTAGTCGACGCCGGAACCGATATGCATATGAATACCCACCAGCTGCAGCTGGTAGCGCTGGATCACCGCCAGGGCATCAGGCAGATCGCTGTACCAGATCCCGTGCTTGCTGTTCTCGCCACCGGTATTGGTTTTCTGGCTGTGACCATGGCCAAATCCCGGATTAACGCGCAGCCAGACGCGATGCCCCGGCGAGACTTCGCCAAGCTGAGCCAGCATATCCACCGACCCGGCATTGACCGGTACCTGAAGTTCACGCACCCGGGCCAGGGTTGGGGCATCGATCAGATCGGCAGTAAAGACCACGTCTTCCGGGTTATTCAGAGGATCGTATCCGGCGGCCAGCGCCCGCTCAATTTCCCCCAGAGAAACAGAGTCGACCTTTACGCCCTGCTCGCGCATCAGGCGCAGAATGTGGATATTGGAGCAGGCTTTCTGGGCAAAGCGCACCACGTCAAAGCGGCTCAGCGCGGCGATCTGACGACGGATGATCCCGGCGTCATAGGCCCAGACCGGACAGCCAAACTCGCCCGGCAGGCGCAGCAGGTTTTCGGCGTTAAGCGCGGTATCGGTCTGGAACAGTGAACGTGGCATAGAAAACTCTCGTGTCGGTTAGCGATTTTCCCCTATTACGCCATACCGCGAAGGCAATAAAAAATATCGTTTTGTCGCGAGTCTATGCAAAAATGATATGGATTACGCCACAGACGAGGAACCTGCGATGCCCGCCGTTAACCTGCGCCATATTGAAATTTTCCACGCCGTGATGACCGCCGGAAATCTGACGGAAGCCGCCCGGCTATTGCATACCTCTCAGCCCACCGTCAGCCGGGAGCTGGCGCGCTTTGAAAAGGTGCTGGGGCTGCAGCTCTTTGAGCGCGCGCGGGGGCGTTTACACCCGACGGTGCAGGGGCTGCGGCTGTTCGAAGAGGTGCAGCGATCCTGGTACGGTCTGGATCGCATCGTCAGCGCCGCCGAAAGCCTGCGGGAATTTCGCCAGGGCGAGCTGTCCGTGGTCTGCCTGCCGGTCTTTTCCCAGTCGTTTTTGCCCGCGCTGCTGCAGCCTTTTCTGGCCCGCTACCCGGAGGTCAGCCTCAATATCGTCCCGCAGGAGTCACCGCTGCTGGAGGAGTGGCTCTCGGCCCAGCGTCACGATCTGGGCCTGACGGAGACGCTGCATACGCCCGCCGGAACCGAGCGCACCGCCCTGCTGACGCTGAATGAAGTTTGCGTCCTGCCGTCTGCGCACCCGCTCGCGGCAAAGGCAGAGCTGACGCCCGCCGATTTTCAGGGTGAAAACTATATCAGCCTGTCGCGCACGGACAGCTACCGGCAACTGCTGGATACGCTGTTTAATGAGCATCAGGTGAAGCGGAGAATGGTGGTGGAAACCCACAGCGCGGCGTCGATTTGCGCCATGGTGCGGGCAGGCGTCGGGATATCGGTGGTCAACCCACTGACCGCGCTGGATTATGCGGGAAGCGGCGTGACGGTACGCCGTTTTAGCGTCGAGGTGCCCTTCACGGTTAGTCTGATCCGGCCTCTGCATCGCCCGACATCGGCGCTGGTGGAGACCTTTACTCGTCATCTGCAGGATAGCCTGCCGCGCCTTACCCGGCCGCTGCAGGCTATTCTCGATGGTTAAGAGAGCATAAAATCAACCACGTCGGCAACGTGGATCACCGCCGTATCATACACCGGAAGCGCGCACTGCTCCGGCGACAGCAGCAGACCAATTTCGGTACAGCCGAAGATCACCCCTTCCGCACCCTGCTCCGCCAGCTGTTCAATAATCTTCAGGAAGTAATCGCGGGATTCATCGAGAAGCTTGCCCTGGCATAGCTCATCAAAGATCACGCTATTGATCCGCCCACGATCTTCGTAATCCGGCACTAACGTATCAATGCCAAACTGCTGTTTCAGACGTCCACGATAGAAATCTTGCTCCATGGTGTAGCGCGTGCCGAGCAGTGCCACCCGCTGCATATTCTGGCGCACAATTTCCCGGCCGGTGGCGTCGGCAATATGTAAGAACGGCAGGCTACACCGATTCTCAATATGATCCGCGACTTTGTGCATCGTGTTAGTACAGAGCACGATGCCTTCGGCACCGGCCTGCTCTAACCCGATAGCCGCCTCTGCCAGCATAGCACCGGCTTTATGCCACTCACCGCTCGACTGAAAAGACTCAATCTCATGGAAATCAAAGCTATGCAGCAGCAAACTGGCGGAGTGCAGCCCGCCAAGCCGTGCCTTGATCCCTTCATTGATCAGCCGATAGTAGGGGATTGTAGATTCCCAGCTCATACCGCCCAGTAAGCCTATTGTTTTCATTGCCATTACTCCAGTTTCCCCTTTTGAGCAGTAAAGCAAAGTTGTGATCAACTTTCCACTTCTCCCGCATTACCGTTCTTTTTAAAAGGTCACTGAGCTAAATTAAATGAAACAACGTTTCAACCAACTACAGGACGGCCTGATGTTTATTTTTCACAAAGAAACCACCCTTGACGATCTGGGCAATGGCGTAACCCGCCGCATTCTGGCGCACGACGGTAAAATGATGGCGGTGGAAGTGAATTTTGAAGCGGGCGCGGTCGGCCCGATGCATAACCACCCGCACGAGCAGTTGACCTACGTCCTCTCCGGCGAATTTGAATTTACTATCGGCGATGAAAAACACGTGGTCAGCGCGGGCGACACGCTTTATAAGCAGCCGCATATTATGCACGGCTGCGTCTGCCTGAAGCCGGGCACGCTGCTCGATACTTTCACTCCGGTTCGTGAAGATTTTCTAAAAGTGTAATCTCCATCACATTATTTCCCGCCCTCCTCGTGGAGGGCTTTTTTATTTAGTCGTGTTAAACATTAGCGGCATAATTATTTCATTTTTCTCCTGTCGCCCCTTCCTGCCCTTACGCCTTTAGCCGCTGACAGATAATGATATATCTCGCAAAAGTGTCACACACCTCACCTTATTGAAACGGCGTTTCGACTTCGATCACATTTCCGGGATTAATAGAATGACTCCAAAATAAATCCCAATAAAATAAATTAAAACGATGTTTTACAAATCAAGAACACGGGTTTAGTAGATTTTGAAACCCTTACGGGGGACCAGGGAGCATGTAGGCTTAAACACCAGCAAAAACAAAGAGTAACAGGGAAGAGTTCTGCACCACCGCATCACGAACATTACGCGCCTTCGCCGCACATCCGGGCGGGGGCGATACCAGTTCCGTTTTAAACACTTGAATGCCAGGTAGGTATGTATGAATGAAAACAGACTACTGGGATTGGCCTGGATATCACCCTACATCATAGGGTTGATAGTCTTTACGGCCTTCCCATTTGTTTCATCTTTCTTTCTCAGTTTTACTGATTACGATTTGATGAGTCCCCCGGAGTTTACCGGCATAGAGAACTATCGCTATATGTTTACAGAGGACGCGCTCTTCTGGAAATCTATGGGCGTTACCTTTGCCTACGTATTTTTAACCATCCCGTTAAAACTGGCGTTTGCCCTCGGCATTGCCTTTGTTCTGAACTTTAAATTGCGCGGCATCGGCATGTTCCGTACCGCCTACTATATTCCGTCCATCCTCGGGAGCTCCGTCGCAATCGCCGTGCTGTGGCGTGCGCTTTTTGCCATCGATGGTCTGCTGAACAACTTTATTGCCGTGTTCGGTCTGGATCCGATTAACTGGCTGGGCGAGCCTTCACTGGCGCTGATGTCCGTTACCCTGCTGCGCGTCTGGCAGTTCGGCTCCGCGATGGTTATCTTCCTTGCCGCACTGCAGAACGTTCCGCAGTCGCAGTATGAAGCCGCCATGATCGACGGCGCGTCGAAATGGCAGATGTTTATGAAAGTCACCGTGCCGCTGATTACGCCGGTTATTTTCTTCAACTTCATCATGCAGACCACCCAGGCGTTCCAGGAGTTTACCGGCCCGTATGTCATTACCGGTGGCGGACCAACCTATTACACCTACCTGTTCTCGCTCTATATCTACGACACCGCCTTCAAGTACTTTGATATGGGTTACGGTGCAGCGCTGGCATGGGTTCTGTTCCTGGTTGTAGCGGTCTTTGCCTCTATCGCCTTTAAGTCTTCGAAATACTGGGTGTTCTACTCCGCCGATAAGGGAGGCAAAAATGGCTGACATTCAACAAGATCAGTTAGCTGCGCGTGTGAGCGAAGCCGAGCGTGAAGTGGCGCGAACCCTGCGCCGTGAAAAAATCAACGCGGCCTTCCGTTACGTGGTTCTGCTTTTCGTCGGTCTGCTGATGCTCTATCCGCTGGCGTGGATGTTCTCGGCGTCGTTCAAACCGAACCACGAGATCTTCACCACCATGAGCCTGTGGCCAAGTAACGCGACCTGGGACGGCTTTATTAACGGCTGGAAAACCGGTACCGAGTACAACTTCGGTCATTACATGCTGAATACCTTCCAGTATGTGATCCCGAAAGTGCTGTTGACCATTATCTCCTCCACCATCGTGGCCTACGGCTTTGCCCGCTTCGAGATCCCGTGGAAGAAATTCTGGTTCGCAACGCTTATCGCCACCATGCTGCTGCCGAGCACGGTTCTGCTGATCCCTCAGTACCTGATGTTCCGCGAAATGGGCATGCTGAACAGCTATCTGCCGCTGTACCTGCCGCTGGCCTTCGCCACGCAAGGGTTCTTCGTCTTCATGCTGATTCAGTTCCTGCGCGGCGTACCGCGTGACATGGAAGAAGCAGCGCAGATTGACGGCTGCAACTCTATCCAGGTGCTGTGGTATGTGGTCGTGCCGATTCTGAAACCGGCCATTATCTCTGTGGCGCTGTTCCAGTTCATGTGGTCCATGAACGACTTTATCGGTCCGCTGATTTACGTATACAGCGTTGATAAATATCCGATTGCACTGGCGCTGAAAATGTCCATCGACGTTACCGAAGGTGCGCCGTGGAACGAAATTCTGGCAATGGCGAGTATCTCCATTCTGCCGTCCATCATTGTGTTCTTCCTGGCTCAGCGCTACTTCGTACAAGGCGTTACCAGCAGCGGAATTAAAGGTTAAGAGGGAAATATCATGGCTGAAGTTATTTTCAACAAACTGGAAAAAGTTTACTCCAACGGCTTCAAAGCGGTACATGGTATCGACCTGAAAATCGCTGAAGGTGAGTTTATGGTCATCGTCGGTCCGTCCGGCTGCGCCAAGTCCACTACCCTGCGCATGCTGGCCGGACTTGAAAACATCAGCGGCGGCGAAGTGCGTATCGGCGAGAAAGTCGTGAACAACCTGGCCCCGAAAGATCGCGGGATTGCGATGGTGTTCCAGAACTATGCGCTCTATCCGCATATGACCGTGCGTGAGAACCTCGCGTTCGGTCTGAAGCTGAGCAAGCTGCCAAAAGACCAGATCGAACAGCAAGTTGATGAAGCGGCAAAAATCCTCGAGCTGGAAGATCTGCTGGAGCGCCTGCCGCGTCAGCTCTCCGGCGGCCAGGCACAGCGTGTGGCGGTAGGCCGTGCGATTGTGAAAAAACCGGACGTGTTCCTCTTCGATGAACCGTTGTCCAACCTCGACGCCAAGCTGCGTGCGTCCATGCGTATCCGTATCTCCGACCTGCACAAGCAGTTGAAGAAATCCGGCAAGCCAGCGACCACCGTCTATGTCACCCACGATCAGACCGAAGCGATGACCATGGGAGACCGCATCTGCGTGATGAAGCTGGGCCATATCATGCAGGTTGATACGCCGGATAATCTCTACCACAAGCCGAAAAATATGTTTGTGGCCGGCTTTATCGGCGCGCCGGAAATGAATATTCGCGCCACCAAACTGGTCGAAAAAGAGGGCCGCCTGAATATCGTTCTCGGTGATGATTACCTGCCGCTGAACGCCGTCCAGCAGGAAAAACTGGCCAGCCATAAAGATCAGGATGTGTTTTACGGCGTGCGTCCGGAATTCGTCTCTGTTGCAGACGAGCCGTTCGCAGACGCCTGCGGTTCCGGTGAG
>DATEKR010000189.1:0-3450 GCA_035277345.1 Enterobacteriaceae bacterium | reverse complement strand
CGACGGCGGTGCGTCTCAGCGAAGTGGAGCTGCGTCAGCTGGATGCGGTCAGCGTACTGCCTCGAGAGTATCCCGGCTGGCAGCTGGAGCGTCAGGGGGAATACCGTCGCCAGCAGCTGCGCGGATAAACCATAAAAAAGGCGGGCCATCAGGCCCGCCTTGTCGTTGTCAGTTGGAAATCAGTTCAGACGAACCGGCATCCCGGAGCGGGCCTGAATCGCCTGATCGACGATGGTCTGCTCAACGTCCTGCTGATCGGTCACTTTCTGCACCATTTTGGTCAGCGTTACCGGCACGTTTTCGTCGCCGTTAAACTGCGCTTCGGTGGTGGAGAGCGGATTGTGAACCTCGATATAACGGGAACCATCCGGCTCGGTAGTGGCTTTTACCGGCTCATCGATAAACTGAACGCGGGTGCCGACCGGCACATTCTCGAACAGGAATTTGATATCGTCGTTACGCAGACGCACGCAGCCGTGGCTGACGCGCAGGCCGATACCGAAGTTGGCGTTGGTGCCGTGGATGGCGTACAGACGACCGATATACAGCGCGTACAGGCCCATCGGGTTATCCGGACCTGCCGGAACAACCGCAGGCAGCGGCTCGCCCGCCGCGCGGTATTCCGCGTGCATTTTGGCGGTCGGGGTCCAGGTCGGGCCCGCTTTCTTACGCTCAACCTTGGTGGTCCAGTTGATCGGGGTATCTTTACCCAGCTGGCCGATACCGATAGGCAGCACGATCACCGTGTTGGTGCCTTTCGGGTAGTAATAGAGGCGCATTTCGGCGCTGTTGATCACAATCCCTTCGTGCACGGTATCCGGCAGGATCAGCTGCTGCGGAATATTGAGCACGCTACCGGCTTTCGGCAGAAAGGCGTCAACGCCCGGGTTAGCTTCCAGCAGGTTGGAGAGGCCCAGTTGATACTCGGCCGCAAAATACTCCAGCGGCTGGGTGTTGCCTTCCGGCACGGTGATGACCTGGTTCTGACCAATAACGCGGCTTCCGTCGGTCGGAAGCGGATAGGTGACTGCAGATGCGGTGTTGCAAAAGCCCATAACAGCAAAAGCCGCCGCGAAAAGCGTTGTTAATTTCATATTCATGTTGTGAGAAGTGCCAGACGCCACACGGGCGGTTGTTTGAGAATTCAGACAGTCGATAGGAGCGCATTATATGTGCATTCCCGTAAACAGGGAATTCAGATGTGTATTAAATCACATTTTTTCACTGTTATTTTTAGTGTAGCGGCGGGCAGGCGCGGACGGGGAAAATTAGGACGACAGGAAAGCGGGGCGTTGCCGCCCCGTCAGCAATTTTACTCTGACAGCAGCCGGGACTGGATCTCAGCGCGCACGGCGGGCGTCAGCTGATATTCCTGCTCAAGCCAGGCATCAGTGCTGGGGTAGCGCTGAAGGATCGCCTCAAGGGCCGCGCTCAGGTACGACTCGCGTACCGTCAGCAAATTTGACAGATTATGGCGTGCGCGGTCGCTCAGCTCATCGCCCAGCCAGCCAAGGATCTCCTCTTCGACCTGGGTCAGCATCCCATGGGTCAGCAGATACTCTTCCATCACCGTCGCGCTGTCGCAGCCGAGGGTTAACAGGGTTAGCGCCGAACCGACGCCGGTACGATCTTTGCCAACCGCGCAGTGCTGGAGCAGGGCACCGTCAAAGGGATTTGCCAGCAGCTGCGCCAGCTGCTTATAGGCCGGATTATTAAACGGCAGCTGGCGGTAGAGTTCCAGCATGTACTGCTCGCCGTCGACCTCGTCCAGTTTGCTGGCCGAAAACGCGGTGATTTTCGCGCTGGCATCGGTGGTCAGCGGGTTAGCCGGGGCGTTGATATAGCGTGCGTTAACGCTCAGACGGTTGGGGCTGCGGCTCACCTCGGAGGCATCGCGGTAATCCAGCACCAGGCTAAGCGGGATCGTACCGAGATAGCTGAGATCCTCCGGCGTCACCTGATGCAGCGCGCCGGATCGCAGCAGCTTTCCTTTGCGGATTTCGCGCCCGTCAGCGCCGCGCTGGCCGCCCATATCGCGGAAGTTAATCCCGCCCTGCAGCGGCAGAAATGCGGGATGTTGTGAAAGTCTGGTCATCGGTTCCTTTCCTGTTTCGCGGGTGAAAATGGGTGATGCTTCCTTACACTCACGCGGCAGTATGCCGCAGGCTGCGGGCAAAAGTTATACCGAATTGTGCCGCTGCCCGTGAAAAATGCGTCATCTAATGGCATAATGCCGCGTTCATCACACTTTTTCAGGATATTACCGTGTTAGTAAGCAGCAACGTCACCATGCAGTTCGGCAGCAAGCCGCTATTTGAGAACATCTCCGTCAAGTTTGGCGGCGGCAACCGTTACGGTCTGATTGGCGCCAACGGCAGCGGTAAATCCACCTTTATGAAGATCCTCGGCGGCGATCTGGAGCCGACCCTGGGTAACGTCTCCCTCGATCCTAACGAGCGCATCGGTAAACTGCGCCAGGATCAGTTTGCGTTTGAAAACTTCACCGTGCTCGACACGGTCATTATGGGTCACGGCGAACTCTGGGAAGTGAAGCAGGAGCGTGACCGCATTTACGGCCTCGCGGAAATGAGCGAAGAAGACGGCTACAAAGTGGCTGACCTCGAAGTGCTGTACGGCGAAATGGATGGCTATTCTGCCGAATCGCGAGCGGGCGAGCTGCTGCTGGGCGTGGGTATTCCGGTTGAGCAACACTACGGCCTGATGAGCGAAGTCGCGCCGGGCTGGAAGCTGCGTGTTCTGCTGGCGCAGGCGCTGTTCTCCAACCCAGAAATTCTGCTGCTCGATGAGCCGACGAACAACCTGGACATCGATACCATTCGCTGGCTGGAGCAGACGCTGAACGAGCGTGACAGCACCATGATCATCATTTCGCACGACCGCCACTTCCTGAATATGGTCTGCACCCATATGGCCGATCTCGACTACGGCGAACTGCGCGTTTATCCGGGCAACTATGACGAATATATGACCGCGGCGACCCAGGCGCGTGAACGTCTGCTGTCTGATAACGCCAAGAAGAAAGCGCAGATTGCGGACCTGCAATCCTTCGTCAGCCGCTTTAGCGCCAACGCCTCGAAATCTCGTCAGGCGACTTCTCGTGCGCGTCAGATCGACAAAATCAAGCTGGACGAAGTTAAAGCGTCCAGCCGCCAAAACCCGTTTATTCGCTTCGAGCAGGACAAGAAACTGTCCCGTAACGCGCTGGAAGTGGAAGCGCTCACCAAAGGCTTTGATAACGGCCCGCTGTTTAAAAATATCAACCTGCTGCTGGAAGTCGGGGAGAAAGTCGCCATCCTCGGGGCCAACGGCGTGGGTAAATCGACCCTGGTGAAAACGCTGGTAGGCGAATCACAGCCTGACAACGGCACCGTGAAATGGTCTGAAAACGCGCAGATTGGCTACTATGCGCAGGACCATGAGTATGAGTTC
>DATEKR010000188.1:0-13397 GCA_035277345.1 Enterobacteriaceae bacterium | reverse complement strand
CAGCCGGGAGAACGCCCATGTTTAATACCGTCCTTATTGCCAACCGGGGCGAAATCGCCTGCCGCGCCATGCGTACCCTGAAACGTCTGGGGATCACCAGCGTGGCGGTATTTTCCGATGCCGATAAAAATGCAGAACATGTCAAAGCGGCGGATATTGCTCTGCCGCTCGGCGGGGACAAGGCCAGCGACAGCTATCTGCGCATCGATAAAATTATCGATGCCGCACGGGACAGCGGTGCCCAGGCGATCTGGCCGGGCTACGGATTTCTCTCCGAAAGCCTGCCGTTTGCCGATGCCTGCGAGCAGGCCGGGATTGTGTTTATCGGGCCGACCGCGCAGCAGATTGGCGAATTCGGCCTGAAACATCGGGCCCGCGAGCTGGCCGCCGCCGCAGGCGTGCCGATGACGCCGGGCACCGGCCTGCTGAGCTCCCTCGACGATGCCCTGCGTTCGGCGCAGGAGATTGGCTACCCGGTGATGCTGAAAAGCACCGCCGGAGGCGGTGGGATCGGCCTGACCCGCTGCGCGGATGAAGACGCGCTGCGCCAGGCCTGGGATAGCGTTCGCCGTCTCGGGGAGCAATTCTTCAGCGATGCCGGGGTCTTTGTTGAGCGCTGCATCGACAAAGCCCGGCATATCGAAGTGCAAATTTTTGGCGACGGTAAAGGCCGGGTGGTGGCGCTGGGCGAGCGCGACTGCTCCCTGCAGCGCCGCAATCAGAAAGTGGTGGAAGAAACCCCCGCCCCGAATCTGCCTGCCGCGACCCGCAGCGCCCTGTTGGCCGCCGCCGTGGCCCTGGGCGAGCGGGTGAACTACCGCAGCGCCGGGACGGTGGAGTTTATTTACGATGCGGATCGCGACGCCTTCTATTTTCTGGAGGTCAACACCCGCCTGCAGGTGGAACACCCGGTGACCGAATGCGTCACCGGCCTCGACCTGGTGGAGTGCATGTTGCGGGTTGCCGCAAACGAGCCCATCGACTGGGCGCGGCTGGCGCAGGCCCCTGAGGGCGCGGCCATCGAAGTGCGGCTCTATGCTGAAAGCCCGCTGAAAAATTTCCAGCCTTCTCCGGGCGTGCTGACCGATGTGTTTTTCCCGGACGGCGTGCGTATCGACAGCGGCGTCACCACCGGCAGCGAAGTGTCGGCGTATTACGACCCGATGATTGCCAAGCTGATCGTTCACGCCCCGACGCGACGCGAGGCGCTGGACAAGTTGCACGACGCCCTTAATGCGACCCGTCTGCACGGCATTACCACCAACCTCGATTACCTGCGCCAGATAACCTCCAGCGCGGCGTTTGTCTCCGGCACCGCCTGGACACGGATGCTGGATAGCCTTGAGCCGGAGTCAGCGGTGATTGAAGTCCTGCAGCCCGGGACCTGGAGCAGTATCCAGGATTATCCCGGTCGCCCCGGCTACTGGGATATTGGCGTTCCGCCGTCCGGGCCGATGGATGACTTTGCCTTCCGTCTGGCGAATCGGATTGTCGGCAACCACCCGGCGGCGGCGGGCCTGGAGTTTACTCTTCAGGGGCCGGAGCTGCGCTTCCACAGTCCGGCGCTGATTGCCCTGACCGGGGCCGATTGCCAGGCTGAGCTTGACGGTATGGCGGTCCCGCGCTGGCAGCCGGTCACGGTGGCCGCGGGGCAAATTCTGCGGCTTGGCCGGGCACATTCAGGCTGTCGGGCTTATCTGGCGGTGCGCAACGGCTTCGACGTGCCCGAGTATCTCGGCAGCCGCTCAACGTTCGCCCTCGGCCAGTTTGGCGGGCATGCCGGGCGCACGTTAAAAGTGGCGGATCTGCTGCCGATCTCCAGGCCTGTGCTTGCCGCCTGCACGACGCCCGCGCCGGTCAGCGAGCCGCAGGCCGTCTCGCCAGATCTGATCCCGGCCTATGGCGAAACCTGGCATATCGGGGTGCTGTACGGCCCGCACGGCGCGCCGGATTTCTTTACCCGCGAGTCGATAGACGAATTCTTTGCCAGTGAATGGCAGGTGCACTACAACTCCAACCGCCTTGGCGTCCGCCTGGTCGGCCCGAAACCAGGCTGGGCCCGCCCGGACGGCGGCGAGGCCGGGCTGCATCCTTCCAACGTGCACGACTGCGAATACGCCATCGGGGCGATTAACTTTACCGGCGATTTCCCGGTGATCCTGACCCGCGACGGCCCAAGCCTCGGCGGTTTTGTCTGCCCGGTCACCATCGCCAAAGCCGAGCTGTGGAAGGTCGGCCAGGTGAAACCCGGCGACCGCCTGCGCTTTCATCCCATCAGCGTGGAGCAGGCCGTGGCCCTGGAAGCGGCCATGGAGCAGAGCATCGCCACGTTACAGCACGACGAGCCGGTCGCCTTTGCTCCGCCGTCGCTGGCGGATAACAACGGCGTCTCCGCTGCCGCCCTGGTCTCGCTTCCGGCGACCTCCAGCGCCCCGGCCATTGTCTATCGTCAGGCCGGGGATAACGACATTCTGATCGAGTATGGCGATAACGTGCTGGATCTGGCCCTGCGACTGAGGGTGCATCTGCTGATGGCGCGCCTGCGCGAGTTGGATCATCCTGGCATTCGTGAGCTGTCGCCGGGCGTGCGCTCCCTGCAGGTCCGCTATCACAGCCCGGATATCAGCCAGTCGGCGCTGGTGGATCTGCTCCTGACCCAGGAGGCGCTGCTGGGCGATGTCAGCCAGATGAAGGTGCCTTCGCGCATCGTCTGGCTGCCGATGGCCTTTGAGGACAGCGCCACGCTGGATGCCGTCAGCCGCTATCAGGATACGGTCCGGGCCAGCGCGCCCTGGCTGCCGAATAACGTCGATTTTATCCAGCGCATTAATGGCCTGGCGAGCCGCGAGGCGGTTAAAGAGACGATCTTTAACGCCAGCTATCTGATCCTCGGCCTGGGCGATGTCTATCTTGGCGCGCCCTGCGCGGTGCCCGTCGACCCGCGTCATCGCCTGCTCAGCTCCAAATACAGCCCGGCGCGGACCTTTACCGCCGAAGGCACCGTCGGCATCGGCGGAATGTACATGTGCATTTACGGCATGGACTCGCCCGGCGGCTATCAGCTGGTCGGGCGGACCCTGCCCATCTGGAACAAATTCCTCAAAAACGACCAGTTCCACGCCGCAGAGCCCTGGCTGCTGCGCTTCTTTGACCAGGTTCGTTTCTATCCGGTCAGCGAGCAGGAGCTGAGCCAGCTGCGGGAGGACTTCCGTGAAGGCCGGGCAAGGGTGCGGATTGAAGAGAGCCAGTTTGATTTTGCCGAACACCTGCGCTTCCTCGACGCCAACGCGCCTGAGATAGCCGATTTCCGCCAGCGACAGGCTGCGGCCTTTGAGGTGGAAGTCGCACGCTGGCAGCAGGATGAACAGACGGCGGCGGCGGACAGCATCATCCTGCCGCCCGAAGAAGGGATGGACGATGAAGCCCTGCCGGTCAGCGCCGATATGAGCGGCAATATCTGGAAGGTGCTGGTGAATCCGGGCGACGAGGTCGAGAGCGGCCAGCCTCTGATTATCGTCGAGGCGATGAAAATGGAGCTGGCGATCCACGCGCCGCAGGCCGGAAAGATCAAGCGTATTGGCTGCCAGCCGGGACGTCCGGTCAGCCCCGGCGACACGCTGCTGTGGCTGGAATAAGCGGGGGAGAGCAATGAGCGAAAAAAAGACCGGGCTGGCGGAGCGTATTTACCAGGCGCTGAAAAACGAGATCTTCGAGTTCCGGCTGATGCCCGGGGAGCACTTCAGCGAAAGTGCGATTTCTCAGCGGATGTCCGCCAGCCGGACGCCAGTGCGTCAGGCGCTGTTCTGGCTGGAGCACGAAGGCTACGTCCAGGTTTACTCCCGCAGCGGCTGGCAGGTGAAGCCCTTTGATTTCGCCTGGTACGAGTCGCTGTACGACTTTCGCATTGTGCTGGAGCGCGAGGCCGTCCGCCGTCTGTGCGGGATGCCGCCGGGCCAGTGTCTGGAGCATCTGGCCCCGCTGGTCAGTTTCTGGCGAGACGCGCCGCGCCTGACCGTTGGCAAGGCGCTGTCGCGTGAGGATGAGTGCTTTCACACCAGCCTCGTTCGCGCCACCGGTAACGAAGAGATGGTACGGGTACACATTGAGCTGACGGAGAAAATGCGCATTATTCGCCATCTCGACTTTACCCGCGAGGATCGCGTGGAGGCCACTTACAGCGAGCACGCGCAGATCCTGGAGGCGATCCTCAAGCAGCAGACCAGCGATGCGCAGCGGCTGCTGACCGGGCATATCTCGCAGAGTAAAGCCGAGGTCAGAAAGATCACTCTGCATCGGCTGCAGGAGGCCAGTTTACAACCTGTTTTACCTTAGCTGTGGTTGCTTAAACCCGCCCGTGGGCGGGAAAACATTATGTTTATCAATAATCTTTAGGGGATTTGTTATGAAAAGACGTTCTTTGCTGAAAGCCTTTGCACTCTCCGCCACCGTGGTGAGCATGGGATTGTCCTGGTCCGCATGGGCTGCCGAAACTATTAAGGTCGGCATTATGCACTCGCTCTCCGGCACCATGGCCATTTCCGAAGCGCCGCTGAAAGAGGCGGCATTAATGGCTATCGAGGAGATTAACGCCAAAGGCGGCGTGCTGGGCAAAAAGCTGGAGCCGGTGGTGGTTGACCCGGCATCGAACTGGCCGCTGTTTGCTGAAAAGGCGCGCCAACTGCTGACTCAGGATAAAGCTGCCGTGGTCTTTGGCTGCTGGACCTCCGTCTCCCGTAAATCGGTCCTGCCGGTGTTTGAAGAGTTAAACGGCCTGCTGTTCTACCCGGTGCAGTACGAAGGGGAAGAGATGTCGCCGAACGTCTTCTATACCGGTGCTGCGCCGAACCAGCAGGCGATCCCGGCGGTGGAATATATGATGAGCGAAGACGGCGGGGCGGCGAAGCGCTTCTTCCTGCTGGGTACCGACTACGTTTATCCGCGCACCACCAATAAGATCCTGCGCGCCTTCCTGCACAGCAAAGGCATTAAGGACAGTGATATCGCCGAGGTCTATACCCCGTTTGGCTACAGCGACTATCAGACCATCGTTTCCGATATCAAGAAATTCTCCGCCGGGGGGAAAACGGCGGTGATCTCCACCATCAACGGCGACTCCAACGTACCGTTCTATAAAGAGCTGGCGAACCAGGGCATTAAGGCCACCGACGTGCCGGTTGTCGCCTTCTCCGTCGGGGAAGAGGAGCTGCGCGGGATCGACACCAAACCCCTGGTGGGGCATCTGGCGGCCTGGAACTACTTTGAGTCGGTCAGCAACCCGGTGAACACCAGGTTTGTCGCCGACTATCGCGCCTGGGCTAAGGCCCATAAGCTGCCGAATGCTGACACCGTGGTGACCAATGACCCGATGGAAGCGACTTACGTCGGGATCCATATGTGGGCGCAGGCGGCGGAAAAAGCAGGCTCCACCGACGTGGATAAAGTCCGTGCGGCGATGGCCAACCAGACCTTTGCCGCGCCGAGCGGCTTTACCCTGACCATGGACGCCACCAACCACCATCTGCATAAGCCGGTGATGATTGGCGAAATCGAAGACAACGGCCAGTTCAACGTGGTGTGGCAGACGGAACAGCCGGTCCGCGCTCAGCCGTGGAGCCCGTATATCGCCGGGAATGATAAAAAATCCGCCAGCCCGGTGAAAACCGGCGGCAAATAAGTTCCAGCGTGTGGGACAGGGGCGGTTTGCAGCCCCTGTCAGAGAGAGGATGCGGCTCCGCCCATGGCGGGGCCGATGATAAGAATCTGACGCCATGAAACTATTTTCGCTTCTTCTGATGTCTGGCATTTTGCTGATGAGCGCAGTGGCACAGGCAGGGCCTGCCGCCGACTACGGGCAAGCCAGCCGCAGCCAGCAGGCGCAGCTTCTTCAGCAGTGGGCGGCTGCGCCCGACGCGTCACGCCTCCCGCTTCTGCAGGCGCTTAGCGACGAGTCGGTAGTGGCCGATACCCAGGGTCAGCTCTTTCTCGACCGGCAGGGAACCCTGACGCCGCTGGAAGGTGATGCTGCGCCCGCAGGGACAACCAAAAAAGTCTTTATGAATAACCGGATGCGCGGGCTGGTGGCCAGCACGCTCGCCACGCATCAACTGGTCAGCGACAGCCAGAGCGTGCGCCTTCGCGCCGCCAGCGCGCTGCAAACCCGTGCCGGTGCGGAGCAGCTGCCTTTTCTGAGCCAGCGCCTCGCCGCCGAGCAGGACCCGGCGGTACAGGATGCCCTTGCCATTGCGGTGGCGAATCTTCAGCTCTCTGATGGCCGGGCCGAACGACGCCTGGCGGCGGTGAAGCTGCTGGCCGACGCCAGCGATCCTCAGGTCCAGGCCAGCCTGACCCGGCTGACGCAGGCGCAGAACGAACCCGATGCGGCGGTGCGCGAAGCCGCCGCCGACAGCCTCCGGCAAATAACGCAGCGCCTGAAGTGGGGCGAGTGGCTGGGGCAGGCCTTTAGCGGCCTGTCGCTCGGCTCGATTCTGCTGTTGGCGGCGCTGGGGCTGGCGATCACCTACGGCCTGCTGGGCGTTATCAATATGGCCCACGGCGAGATGCTGATGCTCGGCGCCTACGCCACCTGGCTGGTGCAGGGGCTGTTTCAACGGCTGGCACCGGAGTGGCTGGCGTTTTATCCCCTGGTGGCGCTGCCGGTGGCCTTTGCCATCACCGCCATGGTGGGGATGTTCCTCGAGCGCACGATTATTCGTCATCTGTACGGGCGACCGCTGGAAACCCTGCTGGCGACCTGGGGGATTAGCCTGATGCTGATCCAGCTGGTACGCGTGCTGTTTGGCACCCAGAACCTGGAAGTGGCTAACCCCGGCTGGCTCTCCGGTGGCTGGGCGGTCCTGCCTAACCTGGTGCTGCCGTACAACCGTATTGCGGTAATTATGTTTGTGGCGGGCGTGCTGCTGCTGACCTGGCTGCTGCTGAATAAAACCCGGCTGGGCATGAACGTGCGTGCGGTTACCCAGAACCGGCGGATGGCCGACTGCTGCGGCGTGCCGACCGGGCGTGTGGATATGCTGGCCTTCGGGTTGGGATCCGGCATCGCGGGTCTTGGCGGCGTGGCGCTGTCGCAGCTCGGCAACGTCGGGCCGGAGCTGGGTCAGGGCTATATCATCGACTCCTTCCTGGTGGTGGTGCTGGGCGGGGTGGGTCAACTGGCGGGAACCGTCGTTGCCGCGCTGGGGCTGGGCGTGCTGAATAAAGTGCTGGAGCCGCAGATCGGCGCGGTGCTGGGCAAAATCACCATTCTGGTGCTGATTGTTCTCTTTATTCAGAAGCGTCCTCAGGGACTGTTTGCATTTAAAGGGCGGGTGATTGACTGATGAGCCAACCAATAACCTTAAGGCTGGCGCGGCGTGCGCCCCGGCTGACCTGCGTGGCGGCGAGTCTGACGCTGCTTGCGCTGCTGATCCTGCCATTTCTGGCCCTGCTCCCGGCCGCGCATCCGCTGGCTATCTCAACCTACACGCTGACGCTGGTGGGCAAAGTGCTCTGCTACGCCATTGTTGCCGTGGCGCTGGATCTGGTCTGGGGCTATGCCGGATTGCTGTCGCTGGGTCACGGTCTGTTTTTCGCCCTCGGTGGCTACGCCATGGGGATGTATCTGATGCGTCAGGCCGCCGGAGACGGGCTGCCCGCGTTTATGTCGTTCCTGTCGTGGAATGAGCTGCCCTGGTTCTGGGCCGGTACCCAGCATTTCGCCTGGGCGCTGTGCCTGGTCATTCTGGTGCCCGGCCTGCTGGCGCTGGCGTTCGGCTACTTTGCCTTCCGCTCGCGCATCAAGGATGTCTACTTCTCTATTATGACCCAGGCCCTGACCTGGGCCGGGATGCTGCTGTTCTTTCGCAATGAGACCGGCTTTGGCGGCAACAACGGTTTTACCGGCTTTACCACGCTGCTGGGATTTCCGGTCTCGGCTACCGGGACGCGTATCGGCCTGTTTATCGCCACGGTGCTGCTGCTGGCGGCCACGCTTGCCGTCGGTACCCTGCTGGCAAGAAGCAAGTTTGGCCGGGTGCTGACCGCCGTGCGCGATGCGGAAAACCGGCTGATGTTCTGCGGCTACGATCCCGCCGGTTTTAAGCTCTTTGTCTGGACCCTTTCCGCCGTGCTCTGCGGGCTGGCAGGCGCGCTCTATGTCCCGCAGGTGGGCATTATTAACCCCGGTGAAATGTCGCCGACCAACTCCATTGAGGCCGCTATCTGGGTGGCGCTGGGCGGGCGCGGCTCGCTGATTGGGCCGGTTCTTGGTGCCGGGATCGTCAACGGGGCCAAAAGCTGGTTTACCGTCGCCTTCCCGGAGTACTGGCTGTTCTTCCTCGGCCTGATGTTTATCCTCGTCACGCTGTTCCTGCCGCGTGGCGTCATCGGCCTGCTGAAACGGAGAAAAGATGACTGATTCGCTGTTTACCCAGCCCATGCTGCAGGACCGTTTCCGTAACACCACCGATCCGGTACTGCAGCTGGAAAAGATTAACGTCGCTTTCGACAGCTTTAAGGCCCTGACCGACCTTTCACTGTCTATCGGCGTGGGGGAACTCCGCTGCGTGATTGGCCCCAACGGCGCAGGGAAAACTACCCTGATGGATGTGATCACCGGCAAAACAAAGCCCGACAGCGGTAAAGCGTTTTATGACCAGGATATCGACCTGATGAGCCTCTCCCCGGTGGAGATCGCCCGGGCGGGGATCGGGCGTAAGTTCCAGAAGCCAACGGTTTTTGAAGCCCTGACGGTGATGGAAAATCTCGAGATTGCCCAAAAGAACGATAAGTCCGTCTGGACCAGCCTGCGGGCGAGGCTCAGCGGCGAGCAGCGGGATCGGATTGACGAGGTGCTGCAGCTATTGCGGCTCGGCGAGCGTGCCCATCGCCGGGCGGGGATGCTCTCCCACGGGCAAAAGCAGTTTCTGGAAATCGGTATGCTGCTGGTACAGGAGCCGCACCTGCTGCTGCTCGACGAACCGGCGGCCGGGCTGACGGATGCGGAAACCGAGTATATCGCCGGCGTGTTCCGCACTCTGGCGGGCAAGCACTCGCTGATGGTGGTGGAGCACGATATGGGCTTTGTGGAAACCATTGCCGACCGCGTGACGGTGCTGCATCAGGGGCAGGTTCTGGCGGAAGGCTCGCTGCGCGATGTGCAGGCCAACGAGCAGGTGATCGACGTTTATCTGGGGCGCTGACATGTTAGAAGTGAAGGATTTAAATCAGTACTACGGCGGCAGCCATATTCTGCGGGGCCTCTCTTTTGAAGCCCGTCCGGGGGAGATAACCTGCCTGCTGGGGCGTAACGGGGTGGGAAAAACCACCCTGCTGAAATGTCTGATGGGGCTGATCCCGGCCAAATCCGGCAGCATCCACTGGCAGGGGAAGCCGATTAACCACGGCAAGCCGCACCAGCGGGTGCAGGCGGGCATTGCGTATGTTCCGCAGGGGAGGGAGATCTTCCCGCGTCTGACGGTGGAGGAGAATCTGCTGATGGGCCTCTCCCGTTTTCCGGGCCGCCAGGCGAAGCAGGTCCCGGAGGATATCTATGCACTTTTCCCGGTGCTACGTGAGATGAAGCAGCGTCGCGGCGGGGATCTCTCCGGCGGGCAGCAACAGCAGCTCGCCATTGGCCGGGCGCTGGCCTGCCGCCCCCAGCTGCTGATCCTCGATGAGCCAACCGAAGGCATTCAGCCCTCGGTGATCAAAGAGATCGGCGTGGTGATTCGCGGCCTGGCCGCTCGCGGTGATATGGCTATTCTGCTGGTGGAACAGTTTTATGACTTTGCCGCCGAGCTCGCCGACAGCTATCTGGTGATGTCCCGTGGCACCATTATTCAGCGCGGCCGGGGGGATGAAATGGAGGCGCAGGGGGTCAGGCAGCGGGTGGCTATCTGAGGATATACATTGAATTAATCAATGTAATTCTCTAAACAATTACTCGCGTGTATTGTAAGTGGCTTAAATAATATCAAAAACCTGGATTGTTGTTGTTTTATGCCGTGAAATCATCATTGTCTGGATGATTTTACGGCTTTTCTGTATTTAATGCTGCGAAGCGCCTTTTTATTCGTAATTTTCTGGCTTTAAAATTCGAGTGTTAGGAAACTGTTTTTATTTTGTTTGTTTTCTCCGGTTCTTAATGTTTATTAGTGAGAATATTCCTAATTAAGTTGTTTTGCAGGAGGGGTTAGTTTTTTGTTTTTATGGGGTTTTTTCTTGTCTTTACTTTTCCGTTAATTCCATTGTCGGGTTTTATGTTGCCAGATAGCTTTCGGCAATTAAATCCCCGCCCATTGATCGGTAATTATATTTTGACGTTGCATGGGGTTTTTGTAGAAATTGGCAGGCCGTTGATTATTGTTTCTATTTGATCATTAACGGTTTAACTAATTAATTTTTTACAGGGAGTTTTATTAAATGATTACTATGAGCTTGATTGAAAATGCCTCTATTTCGACTTACGTTAAAATGACGCAGGCGGTGGAAGCCGTTCGCCGTTTTAAGCGGGATGAGCGCGGCGTAACCGCTGTCGAGTATGCCATCGTGCTGGCCGGTGTGGCTGGGGTTGTGGCGATTATATTTGGTAAGGGGGGTACCGTTTCGACGATGCTGACTGGTATATTCGATTCTATTGGAAAGAATGTCACCGCGAATTTACCTCCTACCAACGGCACGCCAACGCCATAATAATCGTTCTTTTAAGAGAGAGTAACGAACGGTTGCTCTCTCTGAATTATATTTTCATCGAAATGGATTTTTTCTTAACAGGGAATCGTTATAGAAAATGAAAAAAAACGTGTTGGGCATTTATATCGTGATGATCGTGATCGGCATTGTTGGGCTTTTTTTCTATATCAATCAAAGCCGGGTGCCTGCGCCATCGTCGGCGCCTCAGCATGCGGTGCCTCAGGAGACGATCGCGGTGGCGGTTGCCCGTCGCGATCTTCAGGCGGGAGACGTGCTGCAGGCGAATGACTTCCAGCTGAAAAATATGTCTGTGGCGCAGGGTAGCGCCGACCTGACGTTTAATTTTGCCGCGGTGAACCCGTTGGGTTACGCCCTGAAAAGTGCTGTCCAGGCCGAAAGTTTTATCCCGCCGTCGACGCTGGTCCAGCCCGGAAGCGATGACTACCTCGCGATGTTTATTAAACCCGAAAGCGTTATTTACCCTTTTACCCTTGATGATAACGACAGTTATTTACTGCAAAACCTGGTGGCCGGACAGGGGGTGGATATCTACCTCTCCTACAGTCTGGATGCGGAGTCGAACGACGTGGTGTCGCCCGCTAACTCTATTCGCGACAGCCGTATGAAAGCGCTGATGCTGGATAAGCGCGTGCTCTCCGTTAAACCAGCGACAACGGTAAAAAAGAACGGGGTTGAAATTGTCGAGAGAGGCAGTCAGGTAGTGGTTGAATTACAGCATTATGAAGTGAAGATGCTTAAAGAGTTACAGGATAAAAACGCCAGGATTTTCCTGTTTCCGGCGGTGGCAAAAGCGCGGGCCGGTGATGCAATAAAAAACTCAATCCTCCCTGAAAAAGAAGCGGCCTGGCCGATAAAAGAGGATGAAATTTTTACCACAGTGAATGAGGTGGGTGAGCTGCGCGGGTAATGAACCTCCGCCAGCGGATCGCTGTGTTTATCGTTGTGAAAAACGGACTGAATAATTATTACAGGATGAAGCGGGTATCTATGACACAGGTTTCTTACATTCGACGGATCGCGGGAATATTCCTTCTGCTGCTGTTGCCATCCTGGTTTCCGACAATGGCGAGCCAGATGTCTCTGCAGCCCGGACAGTCGAAGACGCTGCAGGTGAAAGAGGCGATTGATAAGGTCTTTATTTCGGATCCTGCCGTGGCCGACTATAAGGTGCTTAATAATAAAAGTATCGTGCTCTATGCCAGAAAAAACGGGATCTCTGAGCTGACGGTTTACGGCAGCCATGCGCGGGTACTGCTCTCGGTCAGTATCAGCGTTAACCCCTTGCCGGGGGATATTCAGCAGCGCATTGCGAGCATTTATCCCGGCAGTCAGGTGCAGATAAAGCGTTTTATTAACGACGATAAAGCCACCTGGATCCTGACAGGTACCGTCGCCGATGAAGAGACGCGGGATGGGGTTTATCAGCTGGTGGGGAGCCTGGTCGGCACCGACGGCCAGAAATATGAGAGAACAATTGAAGACAGCGAAAGCAGTATCAAGAGCATACGTCTCTCCTCCGTCAAAGAGTATGACAATATTATTAACCGCTTACAGCTTCCCGCCTCCAACCAGGTGAATGTCAAGCTGACGGTGGTCGAAGTCAGCAAAGAGTTTACCGATAACCTCGGGATTGACTGGAGCAGCCTGACCCTCGACAGCATTATCAACGGCGGCAGTACAGTGAACGGCGCCGGGGTATTTAACCTGCTCGGGTTCCGCCGTGGTTTTGATGCGGCCAATATCAGCACGGTGATCAACGCGATAAAGAACGATTCAGTGGCCCGCGTGCTGGCCCAGCCGAACCTGACCGTCCTGTCCGGGGAATCGGCCAGCTTCCTCGTCGGGGGCGAGATCCCAATTATGATCCGCGAGCAGGATGCCGTGACCGTGCAGTACAAAGAGTATGGTATTCGCCTGAATATTGCGGCAAAGGTGGAGAAGCGCGACAAAATTCGCCTTTTTGTCTCCAACGAGCTCAGCAGTACCAACGGCTCCTATGCCTACAACGACTACCAGATCCCGACGATGCGCACCCGTCGTTCCAGCTCGACCATTGAGCTGGCGGACGGCGACAGCTTTGTGATTGGCGGCTTACTCAGCGAAGAAGATAAAGAGGCGCTGACCAAAGTGCCGTTTGTCGGTGATATCCCCATTCTGGGTGCACTGGCGCGTCATACCAGTACAGAAAGAGCCAAAAGTGAGCTGGTGGTGTTTGCCACCGTCAACCTGGTCAAGCCGGCTCCGGCATCGTCAGCAAAACGGATCCCGCTACCTGTCTATCAGCGCAGCTCATCAGAGAGTCTGTTTTTCGGCGTCGGTGTCGATAAAGCCATGCGGGAAGAGCGCCTGACCCGTGACGCCAGTAGTTTTATGGACCAGGGAGGGTTTGCAAAATGAATCCCTGCCGCCCGTTGACACAATGCCGGAGTAAATCTGTATGAAGCTGTTTTCTGAAACTAAATCCGCGCCGACGGACGACGAGAATAAGCCGGCATCGCGACAGAGAAAACATGACGCCACCCAGCCGTCGGTGGTGATTATCTCCCCGCGCAGCGAGCTGCGGAAGGAAATCGCCAGCCATCTCTTAATGCACAATATTGAGAACCTGATTGAGGTCGATGATGATTTTCTGACGCTGCAAAACGATGACGGTATTCAAAATGCTGCCGTGGTGATTATCGATATCG
>DATEKR010000187.1:0-3376 GCA_035277345.1 Enterobacteriaceae bacterium | reverse complement strand
GGCCAACTATAACGAGCGCATCAACATTGGCGCAGTGTATATGACCTATCAATGGTGGATCGGTGCCTGTAACGAACTGACCCAGGAAAATCTGGATCCGGTCTCCAAAACGCCGGAAACCAAATATTGCGCGGTAAAAGTCGAGTGCATCAACGATCAACACTGGGCAGAAAACTTCGCTCGCCAGAGCTACAGCGAGATGAAAGCGCGTCTGCGCACTGCCGTTGAAGATGTGATCCCGGCCGTCAATATTTAAACCACGCCCTCAGGCCCTCTGTTCAGGGTCTGAGGGGTAAGGAAGACATCATGGTTGATTCAGGCCTGAAAATACGCGTCAGCGGCAAGGTTCAGGGCGTGGGTTTCCGCCCCTTTGTCTGGCAGCTGGCGGAGCGCCTGCGGCTGTGCGGCGAGGTCAGAAATGACAGCGCCGGTGTCGAGATACGATTACACCAGCCGGTCAATATTGACCGGTTTCTCCAGCAGCTACGGCAAGGCTGTCCGCCCCTGGCACGCATTGACAGCGTCCGCGTGGCACCGTTCGACTGGCCGACGCCCCCCGTCAGGTTCACCATCACCGACAGTCAGCGAAGCCGGATGGATACCCAGGTCGTGCCCGACGCCGCCACCTGCCCCGAGTGCATCAAGGATATTACCCGCCCCGGTGACCGTCGCTTCGGCTATGCCTTTACCAACTGCACCCACTGCGGACCCCGTTTTACGCTGATCCGCGCCATGCCCTATGACCGTCCGGCTACCAGCATGGCGGAATTTCCCCTCTGTCCCGCCTGCCAGCAGGAGTACGACAACCCTGCCGACCGGCGCTTTCACGCCCAGCCGGTTGCCTGCCCGCACTGCGGGCCGCAGGTCAGCGTCACGCACCAGGATGGCGTGGCGCAGGCGCTGGGCGAGCAGGCCATTGCATATGCTGCCGCGGCGCTGCGGGCGGGCGACATCGTGGCGATTAAGGGCCTCGGTGGATTTCATCTGGCCTGCGATGCCCGCCAGCAGGATGCGGTACAGCGCCTGCGCGCGCGTAAAGGACGCCCCACCAAACCGCTGGCGGTAATGGTGCCGGATATCGACTGGCTGGCAGAGTGCAGCGCTGACGCTGCCGCGACGGAAATCCGCGATCTGCTGCAGTCTCCCGCCGCACCCATTGTTCTTGTCCGCAAAAGTGCGGCATCCTCGCTTTGCCCGGCTATCGCGCCAGGGCTGGATGAGGTGGGCCTGATGCTGCCCTTTACCCCGCTGCATCACCTGCTGCTCCGGGCCTGTCAGACCCCGCTGGTGATGACCTCCGGCAATGCTACCGGCCGTGCGCCGGTATTGACCAATACTGACGCCCTGCAGCAGCTCGGCGGTATCGCCGATCTCTGGCTGCTGCACAACCGCGATATTGTCCAGCGCGCCGACGACTCTCTGGTGCGTCCTGCGCCGTTTACCCTTCTGCGCCGGTCACGCGGCTACGTTCCCGACGCCCTGCCGTTACCGCCGGGTTTTGCCCGCCAGCCCCCTCTGCTGGCGCTGGGCGGGGAGCGTAATAATACCTTCTGTCTGGTGCGGGGTGAGGAGTTGATCCTTAGCCCCCATTTTGGCTCCGTCGCCGAAAGCGATATTGCGCGGCAGCGGCAGCAAGCCATTACGCATTTTCAGCAGCTGTACGACTGCACCCCAGAGCTTATCGCCCACGATGCCCACCCGGCCTTAGCGACAACGGAAAACGACGGTATACCGCTGGCCGGGATCCTGCACCATCACGCCCATATCGCCGCCTGTCTGGCAGAGCATCGCTGGCCGCTGGAGGGTGGAAAGGTAATCGGTCTGGCGCTGGACGGCCTGGGATATGGCGCAGAAGGCGCACTCTGGGGAGGCGAATGCCTGCTGGTTGATTACCATGACTGTCAGCATCTCGGCGGTTTACCTCCGGTCGCCCTGCCGGGCGGTGACAGGGCAGCGCGGGAACCCTGGCGCAATCTGCTGGCCCAGTGGCAGGCCTTTGTGCCGGACTGGCCGCAGCGCCCACAGGCAGAAGCTTTACGGCATCATCCGTGGCAGCCCCTGTCCCGGGCCATCGCCGCAGGAATAAACGCCCCGCTCGCCTCTTCCTGCGGACGCCTGTTCGACGCCGTCGCCGCCGCGCTGGGCTGCGCACCGGAGCAGCTCAGCTGGCAGGGCGAAGCGGCCTGTAGTCTGGAGGCGCTGGCCCACCGGGCGCAGCGCAGCGTTCACCCGGTCACGATCCCCCTGCGGCATTCCCCTCAGGGGATATTTCTTGATTTGGCGCACTTCTGGCAGCAGTGGCTCGACTGGCAGGCTTCGCCCGCCGACCGAGCCTTTGCGTTTCATGATGCGCTGGCCCGGGGCTTTGCCGACCTGGCCCACTATCACGCCGCCCGCACCAGCATAAAAACCATCGCCCTCGGCGGCGGCGTACTGCATAACTCGCTCCTGCGCCAGCGCCTGACGCACTATTTAGCCCCACTCCACGTCCTGTCACCCCAGAGTATTCCGGCCGGTGACGGTGGGCTGGCGCTGGGCCAGGCGATCGTCGCCTGCGCCCGTCGGCAGTGCCCCTCTTTCTCGACCCCAAATAAGGATCCTCATGATTAACCATAACTTTTTTAATACTCACCGCCGGGCGTCCTGGCTGATCTTCGGACTGGTGGTGATTAACCTGCTGGCCTGGTGCTGGGCGCTGGCGGTGTTTCACGGCCATGCCGCGCTGATCGCCGCCGCCCTGCTGGCCTACGGCTACGGCCTGCGCCACGCCGTGGATGCCGATCATATCGCCGCGATTGATAACGTGACGCGCAAGCTGATGCAGCAGGGACAGCGCCCGGTTTCCGTCGGGGCCTTCTTCTCCCTCGGCCACTCCAGCATTGTGATCCTGGCCTGCGTGGCCATCGCCGCGACCTCACTGGTCTTTGGCAATAAAATCGGCTGGCTGCACGAGTACGGCAGCACGATTGGCACTCTGGTTTCCGCCCTGTTTTTACTGGTCATGGCCCTGCTGAATACGCTGATCCTGCGCGACGTCTATCGTCGTTTTCAGCGGCTAAAACGCGGTGAAAGCTTTACCGACGCCAGCGGAGAGATTGCGGTGGAAGGAGGCATAATGAGCCGCCTGTTCCGCTTCGCGTTTAATCTGGTGAATAAAAGCTGGCAGATGTATCTGGTGGGATTTCTGTTCGGGCTGGGATTTGATACCGCCACGGAGATCGGCCTGTTAGGCATCTCTGCCGCCGGTGCATCCTCCGGGATGTCCGTATGGAGCATTCTGGTCTTTCCGGCCCTGTTTGCCAGCGGCATGGCACTGATCGACTCCCTGGATAATCTGGTGATGATTGGTGCCTACGGCTGGGCATTCGATAAGCCG
>DATEKR010000186.1:0-12099 GCA_035277345.1 Enterobacteriaceae bacterium | reverse complement strand
TGAAGTCCGCGAGGGTCGTGATGACAACCGCCGCAATCGCCGCCAGTCTCAGCAGCAGAACGCCGAAACGCGTGACGCTCGCCAGCAGCCACAGGCCGACGATAGCGAGAAGGCTAAAGGACGTGACGAGCAGCAGCCGCGCCGTGAACGCAATCGTCGCCGTAACAGCGATGAGAAGCGTCAGGAGTCGCAGGACGTTAAAGCCATTGACGAACAGCAGCCGGTTGCGGTTCAGGAAGACGAGCAGGAAACCCGCGGTCAGGCGATGACGCGTCGTAAACCGCGTCAGCTGAGCAAGAAAGTGCGCTTCACGTCTGAGGCCGATCTCGCAGCCGAAACCGCTGCCATTGCCCAGCAGCAGGACAAGGTTGAAACCGGCACGCAGGACGTTGCCAAACGCGATCTGCCTGCCGTCGTCGAGACGCCGGTTGAGCAGGATGAAAATGCGGAATCACGTGATACCTCGGGTATGCCACGTCGTTCACGTCGTTCACCTCGCCATCTGCGCGTAAGCGGTCAGCGTCGTCGTCGCTATCGTGACGAGCGTTACCCGCTGCAGTCTCCAATGCCGCTTTCCATCGCTTGTGCCTCACCTGAAATGGCCTCCGGCAAAGTGTGGATCAACTACTCTCTGCCGCGTCAGCACGAGCAGGAGCAGATTGTTGAAGAGCAGGTAGAGCAAGAGATCGCCCAGCCGCAGGCTGAGGTTGTCGCACAGCCTGTAGCAGAAACCGTTAACGACGCTGTTGTCGCTGAACAGGTTGAGCAGGCTGTTATTGCCGAGCCAGAAGCACCGGTTAGCGAACCGCAGGCTCCGGTCGTTGAAACGGCCCATCCGGAAGTGATTGCTGCCCCGGTTGACGAGCAGCCTGAGCTGATTGAACCGCAGGATCGCGTTGTTGCTGAAGAGACCGCAGAAGTGGCTGAACCAGCCGCCGAAGCACCGGTAGCAGAAGAGCCGGTTGCACCGGTTGTTGCCCCTGAGCCAGCGCCGGTTGCACAACCGCAGCCTGAGCCTGTTGTAGCGACACCTGTTGTACCTGTTGCTGCTGTACCGGTTGCTGCTGCACCGACCCGTCATGCCACCGCGCCGATGACCCGTGCTCCGGCACCGGCCTACGTAGCGGAAGCACCGCGTCACAGCGACTGGGTTCGTCCGGCGTTTGACTTCGAGGGTAAAGGCGCTGCGGGTGGCCATAGCGCAACCCACACTGCCACTGCAGAAGCGACGCGTCCGCAGTCTGCTGACTAAGCGAACGCGCTCTGAAAAACCGGCCATCAGGCCGGTTTTTTTATGCCTGCGGTTTACGCATCCCGGAAATCTGCGGCATGATCTCGCGCATAAGTTCGAGAAACTTACGCAGACGCGCCGGATAGTAGCGTGCCCACGGATAGACCAGATGCACCGGGAGCGGTGCCGCCTGCCACTCGGGAAGCAGCTCAACCAGCCGCCCTTCACGGATATCCTCCTCCACGGTCCAGCTGGAGACAATCGCCACGCCCAGGCCTGCCAGCGCAGTGTTACGCGCCACGTAAATACTGTCCGTGCTGAGCCGCGGCGAAATCGCGATGGTTGCTGTCTGCTGTCCGTCCCGATGCGTCAGCACAACCTGGTGCCGGTAAAAGGAGCTGACGGCAATCCACGGCAGTGCGGAGAGCGACTGCGGGTCGTGAGGGTTTTCAAGAGAGGCTGCAAGTGACGGGACGGCCACCAGACTGCGGGGCACCTCCGCCAGCTGCACCGTCACCGTGGCCGGGTCAATCTCCGCCCCAACCCGGATCGCGCAGTCGATATTGTCGCTGAGAAAATTGACGGTTTTATCATTCAGCATCCACTCTACGTCCAGTTTCGGATAGCGGGTGAGAAAGGCAACCAGCGGCGTTAACAGCTGCTGCTGACCAAACGCATGAGGTGCCCGTACCCGCAACACCCCGACCGGATCGTCCCCGGACTGCTGGAGCTCATCTTCCAGCGCCAGCCAGCCGTCGATAAGCTGCCTGGCATGCTGATAGCAGCGCTCGCCGTCATCGGTCAGCTTCATGGCGTGAGTAGTACGCAGGATGAGCTTCGCCCCCAGGAGAAGCTCAAGTGACTGCAGACGGCGGCTGATCGTCGCCTGGGTTGTGGCCATCTGCCCCGCCGCCGCCGACAGCGAACCGGCCTCCACGATACGGACAAAGGTCCGCATCAGCTCAATACGATCTATACGCTCAGCTCTTTTCATTATCGTCGCAATTATACGTTACACGTATAACCGTTTTACCACCGCAGCGGCTACCGCGCCAGCGGCCGGCAGGTAAAAATAGCGTCACTTTGATGTTGAGGAAACAACCATGACGACCCACACAGCTTCTTCTGCCGCCGCCCGCTGGATAATCTTTATCCTTGCCCTCGGCGCCGGTACCAGCGTTGCCGCAATTTACTACGCCCAGCCTCTGCTCCCGCTGATCGGCCACGATCTACATCTTGGTGTTGAAGGGATGGGCCTGGTGCCAACGCTGACCCAGGCGGGCTACGCCCTGGGCATTCTGTTTCTGCTACCGCTGGGCGACCGCTATGATCGCCGCACGCTAATCCTGTTCAAAAGCGCCGTCCTCGCCTTACTGCTGTTCGCCTGCAGCCTCTCCGGCCAGCTCCACTCTCTTCTGGTGATGAGCCTGCTGCTGGGGATGGCCGCTACCATGGCACAGGATATTGTCCCGGCGGCGGCGATCCTCGCCCCTGCCGGTCAACAAGGTAAAATGGTCGGCACGGTGATGACCGGTCTGCTGCTGGGGATCCTCCTGTCGCGCACCGTCAGTGGTCTGGTCGGTGCTGCGTTCGGCTGGCGGATCATGTATCAGGCTGCGGCGGCCAGTATCGCGCTGATCGGTATCCTGATGTGGCGCGTCCTGCCACACTTTACCGTCCAGTCGGATTTGAGCTACCCGGCATTGATGCGTTCGATGGCTCAACTCTGGCAGCGCTACCCGGCTCTGCGTCGGGCAGCAACGGCGCAGGGATTTCTTTCCATTGCCTTTAGCGCCTTCTGGTCAACTCTGGCCGTGATGCTGCTGGAACGCTATCAGATGGGCAGCGCCGTGGCCGGTGGTTTCGGTATTGCCGGGGCCGCAGGCGCGCTCGCAGCACCTCTGGCGGGCGGTCTGGCGGACAAAATCGGTGCAGAAAGGGTGACCCAGCTGGGTGCCGCTCTGGTCACCGCCTCCTTCGCGCTGATGTTTTTCCTGCCCGCACTGCCTCCGCACGCTCAGCTGGTGCTGATTGCGCTGTCGGCGGTAGGGTTTGACCTTGGCCTGCAGTCCAGCCTGGTGGCGCATCAGAACCTGGTGTACGGTCTTGAACCCCAGGCACGTGGCCGCCTGAACGCGCTGCTGTTTACCGGCGTGTTTATCGGGATGGCGCTGGGCTCGGCGGTGGGCAGCAAGCTTTATACCCTGGCGGGCTGGTCGGGCGTGGTGATACTGGCAACGGTGACGGGCGGCATTGCCCTGGCTATTCGCATCGCGGAAAGTGCACGCCTTGCCAGAGCACAACTCTCACACGCGGAATAAAAAAAAGCCCGCTCCGGGGTGACTGGAGCGGGCAGACAAAACATACCCAGTTTCAAAGCATGTTTTAAAAGCGAAGATTCAATCGTGTTACTTATTCAGCTGGAACAGGGACATTCCCTGCAGGTCGCTAAACGCTTTATAGGAGGCCTGAAGCGCCGCCTGATTCATGATGTAAGAGGAAATAGCTGCCGCGGTGTCAATGTCCACCAGATTGCTCATCTGGGCTTTCTGACCCAGGGCACGATCGGCACCCAGTTCATCCAGTGCAGTCAATTCCTGCCCCTGAATCCCCACCTCTGCATTCACCATTACCACATTATCCAGCGAGTTTTTCAGACCGCGCGCACTTTTTTCAATGACTGCGGTTTGTGCCGCCTGTGCGGTAGCATCACCGTCAGTCGGGTTTTTCAGCGCGGCGATAGCCGTATCCAGCATCTTAAAAAGACTGGTTTCTGTATCCGCAGGGTTCGGTTCCTGGGTGGCATTACTGGTAATGCTGTCAAAGATCTGTTTTCCCGTATGGCCAATGACCATCGCACGGGCCTCATCTACCTGCTGGGTTACCGCATTCGCGCCGCCCTGATAGGCCCCGGTTGCTGAATCAAACGGAGGATTATCCGTCTTAAAGCCGCCGAAAATATAGCGTCCATTACCGTCAGCCGTATTGGCCAGGTTCATCAGCTGATCGCGCTGCCCCTGCAGCGCCGTTGCCAGCGAGGCGCGATCGGAATCCGTTAATACGCCAGTGTTGGCCTGGATAAGCGTCGACTGAGCCGATGAAATAACGGTAGCGACGTGATCCAGTACGCTGCCCTCAAGGGATACGCGCTGGGTAGCAAAGTCGCGTGCCATATCATACTGGCTATTCTGGGACTGGGCCTGGGAGAGCACCACCGCCTGCGCTGCGGCAACCGGATCGTCAGATGCGTTAATAACACGCTTGCCGCTCGACATCTGCTCGCCGCTGCGCAGCCACTCAGCCTGGCTGCTGGTGACGCTACGCATATTCTGGTCATACATCATTTGAGTACTAATACGCATCTTTCATTACTCCTTAGCGAATGCCCAGTATCGCGTCAAAAAGCGCATTGGCGGTTTGCAGAACCTGGGCATTAGCCAGATAGTACTGCTGATAACGCTGCAGATTGCCGTACTCTTCGTCAAGGTTGACGCCAGAGATGGACTGCTGCTGGTTGCTCAGCTGTGTCACAACAGCAGCCTGCGTGGTGCTGGTGGTTTTCAGACTTTTAGTGGTGTTACCCACTTCGCTGACCAGGGTCGCATAGGCATCGTTAAAGCTTTTATTGCCGCCAACGAGGGTGCCGTCTTTCTGCAGATCCAGCAGTTTCTGGCCGTTACGGTTATCGCTCGCACCGTTATCCGCATCGTCTATCCCAAGGGCAATTTTACCCTCGTCTTTAATCAGCAGCTCCATATTGACGATGGCATCGCTGACCGGATGAATGGTAAAGCTGTCGTTCTCAGCCGCAGTCCCGGCGATAGCCACTTTCATCCCACCAAAGGTCAGCGTACCCGCACCGGCATCGAAGTTTGCTGCAACGGACGCGTTATCGGACAGACGCGTTACCTGCCAGGTACCGCCGGTAAAGGCGACTTTATAGTCGGAGGCCACGACGTTTTTCGCCGTATCGATGGTCGGCGTCAGCGTCGCAGTACCAGTATTTTTGGCATTGTTCAGCGAATACGGCTGACCAATTTTAAAGAAATCAGTACCGTCATCGCCATTGGCATCGATACCCTGCTTATGCTGGGCGTTAAACGCGCTGGCAAAAGACATAGCCAGCTGGTTAACGCGATTACGGGCGCCGTCCAGATCCTGGCTGCGGAAGCTCAGCAGGCCGCCAAGGCTACCGTTGGTGATCAGCTTCTCAGGAATTTCAATGTTACCGGCCAGGTCATCAACGTAGGCAACGGTAGTACGCGTTGGATCCGCGCTTGACGGCACGGCCGCCAGCTGACGCGCGGTGCTGCCCTGAACCAGGGTGTAGCCGTTCGCCATAGTGATGTTGTAGTTCTTGCCGTCCTGGACGGAGACATCAACACCGACAATTTTGTTCAGGTTGCTGACCAGCTGATCGCGCTGATCCAGCAGGTCGTTCGGCGATGCGCCGCCGCCCACTGCGGTCAGGCGAGAAATCTGCTCGTTAAGCGAGGCGATTTGCTTGCTGTAGGTATTGATCTGCTCAACGCTGGAGGCCACCGCGATATTGACCTGCTTGTCCTGATCGCGCAGGTACTGGTCGGTCACTTTAAACTGGTTAACCAGCCCTTCTGCCTGCCCCAGCAGAGACTGACGCGCGGCAGGATCTTCAGCATTGCCTGCCAGCGTTTGCAGCGTGGCGAAGAAGCTCTGCAGCGTAGTCGACAGGGTATTGGTTGAGCCAGAGAGCATATTGTCGATTTTCGACATCTGCTCATACTTGGTGGTTAGCCCGCTGCTCTGGGTTTGTGCCCCACGCAGCTGATTGGTGATAAACGAATCATATTCACGCTGCACGCCGGCCACGTAAACACCGTTACCGATCCAGCCACCGGAGGTGAGCGTATTGTTTGCCTGACCCAACAGCGTCGTCTGGCGGGTATAGCCAGCAACGTTATAGCTGGCGATGTTGTTACTGGCGGTGTTCAGAGCAGCCTGGGCTCCGCTTAGCCCGCTCATGGCGCTGTTAATCAAACTCGACATGGAGATTCCTTATACTCGTTCAGACTGAAGTCTTGATTATCTTTATCGGCACCAGTGCCATGAACTTGAGACGTTTCAGAACAGATTTTCGATATCGTTGCTGTAAGCTTTGCTGACTTTTTCACCCATCGATTTCAGCTGCTGGATCATACTGGTCAGCTTACGGGCATAGTTCGGGTCAGTGGCATAGCCTGCACTCTGCAGCGCCTGTGCGCCCTGCTCTGCGGTCGATGCTGAGGTCACCGCGGCGTAGCGCGGGTTACGGGTCAGCAGACCGACATAGTCGGACAGCGCTTCAAGATAAGAGCTATAGACGCGGAATTTGGCTTTCACCTTCTTCGCTTCGCCGTTTTCAAATTCGGTGGTGGTGATTTCCGTGACCGGACCTTTCCAGCTGCCAGAGGCCTTCACGCCAAACAGGTTAAAGCTCGGATCGCCGTTTTCACGGCGGATCTGCCGCTGACCCCAGCCCGACTCCAGCGCCGCCTGGGCCAGAATCAGGTGATGCGGGATCCCGCTCTGCTGGCTCGCCAGACGCGCAGGCAGAGAGAGCTGGGCCAGGAAGTCTTTGCTGTCGCCGGAGAGATCGGCATCAGAACCATCCGGCGCTTTCGGCATGGCTTTGCGCACCATCTGCGCCAGCGCCTGATTCTGATAGCTGGTCACCGTTTCAAGATCGAACTTCATCGGCACCTGCGGCGTTTCCTCCGTCGGCCCGCCCTGGGCCGCCGTCATCTGCTTCACCATCATGTCCGCCAGCCCCAGCCCCTTGCCCGCCGTCATCTGCTGGGCAATTTGCTGGTCATACATACTGGTGTATAGCCGGGTTGAATCGCTGCTGAACAGACCATCCTTCGGCAGCGCTTCACGCATGCTTTTCAGCATCATCTGGACAAACATCCCTTCCACCTGGCGGGCCACAGGCTTGAGATTAGCCTGCGGATCCTGTCGGGTACTGGATTTCAGTTCATTCAGCGACTGGGCATCCCATGCCGCACTGGAGAGCAATCGGCTATCGGTCAGCATTAGATGATTTCCACTTTAGCGCGCAGGCAACCCGCGGTTTCCATTGACTGAATAATCGACATCAAATCGATCGGTGTTGCGCCAAGCGCATTCAGTGCACGCACAACGCTGTTCAGGTTGGCGCTGGAACGCACGCTTTGCAGGGAGCCGCCGCTCTGACGCATATCAATCTGCGTTTGCGGGGTGACCACCGTCTGCCCACCGCCAAACGGCGTGTTCGGCTGGCTGACGTTCGCGGTCTGGTTAACCGTCACGGACAGGTTGCCCTGAGCAATAGCACAAGTATCGAGCGTCACTTCGCGGTTCATTACCACCGAACCAGTACGTGAGTTGATAATGATTTTCGCATCCTGAACCGGAACATTAACTTCCAGATTCTGGATATCGGCCAGCAGACGAACCTGGTTGCTGCCGCCGGACGAGGCGCGAACCTGAACGGTACGGGCATCCAGCGCCGTGGCGCTGCCGAAACCGCCGCGACGGTTGATGGTGTCAGCAATCTGCTGCGCCATCGTAAAGTCTTCCTGGTTCAGCTGCAGGTTGATGCTGTTACCGGCACCAAACTGCGTCGGCAGCTCACGCTCAATGGTTGCACCGTTAGTGATGCGCCCGCCGTTAAGCTGGTTGACCTGCACACTGCTGCCGCCAGCGGCCGCACCGGCACCGCCGACCAGGATGTTACCCTGCGCGAGGGCGTAAACCTGGTTATCAACGCCTTTCAGCGGCGTCATCAGCAGCGTACCGCCACGCAGACTTTTGGCGTTACCCATTGAGGAAACCACCACGTCAATGCCCTGCCCCTGACGAGCAAACGCCGGGAAGTTGGCCGTCACCATTACCGCAGCCACGTTTTTCAGCTGCATGTTGGTGCCAGTAGGAACGGTAATCCCCATCTGGGACAGCATGTTGTTAAGGCTCTGGGTGGTGAACGGAGTCTGGGTCGTCTGGTCACCCGTGCCGTCCAGGCCTACCACCAGGCCATAACCAATCAGTGAGTTTCCACGCACGCCCTGTACGCTGGTGAGATCACGGATGCGCTCGGCCTGGGCAAAGGTTGCCACCAGCGTTAACACAACACAAATCAGTGATTTAAACATAGTCACCTCGGTTACATCGGCGATAAATTCAGGAAGAAACGTTGCAGCCAGCCCATATTCTGCGCTTCGTTGATGTAGCCGTTACCGACATACTCAATGCGCGCATCCGCCACCTGCGTGGAGGGTACAGAGTTGCTGCCACTAATGGTGCGGGGGTTAACCACACCAGAGAAGCGGATGAATTCAGTGCCCTGGTTGATGGCAATCTGTTTTTCACCCACGACGTGTAAATTGCCGTTCACCAGAACCTGATCGACGGTCACGGTCAACGTGCCGCTAAAGGTGTTGGTGGCGTTGGCGCCGCCTTTACCATCAAAGGTATTCCCGCCGGACGCGCTCATATCAGCACGCGCATTGCCGAACAGCCCCTGCAGGTAACGCGGTACGGTATCGAAACCCAGCGAGCTGTTGCTGGTGCGGCTGGCATTGGCCGAAGAACTCTTACTGGCACTGACGTTTTCCTGGAGGACAATCGTCAGGGTATCGCCGATATTGCGCGGGCGACGGTCTTCAAACAGCGGCTGATAGCCGGTGTTAACAGGCTGCGCAATCTGGAAAATAGACCCGTTCGCTACCATTACAGGGCCAGGCGTCGGCTGTGCCGTCGTGGCACCGGCGACCAGCGGTTTAGAGGGAACCAGGGCGCATCCGGTCAGGGATATCGCCAGTATGGCCAGGAGCGGATAGCGTAACGCAGCAGTTTTTAGCATTGCTTTCATCTTCAAAATCAGGGTGCCGGTGCAGCTAAAGCCACACCGGCTACGCCTTAGAGTTGCGTCAGTTTTTGCAGCATCTGATCGGTCGTCGACACGGCCTTGCTGTTAATTTCGTAAGCGCGCTGAACCTGGATCATATTGACCAGCTCTTCGGCTACGTTAACGTTAGAGGTTTCAACATACCCCTGGTACAGCAGACCGGCACCGTTCAATCCAGGCGTGCTATCGGTCGGCGCGCCGGAAGAGAGGGTTTCGGTGTAGAGGTTTTCACCAATACTCTCAAGACCGGTATCGTTCATAAAGGTGGTCAGGTTCAGCTGGCCCACCTGGACAGGCGCTGCCTGGCCCTGCTGGGTTACGCTAACCACACCGTCACGTCCGATGGTGATGCTCAGGCTGTTGGCTGGAATGGTAATCGCCGGCTGAACCTGGAAGCCGCCAGCGGTAACCAGCTGACCATTCTGGTCGACCTGGAAAGAACCGTCGCGGGTGTAAGCAGCTGTTCCATCCGGCAGTGCCACCTGGAAGAAGCCCTGGCCTTTGATCGCCACGTCTTTACTGTTGTTGGTCTGCGACAGGTTACCCTGGCTATGCAGACGTTCAGTGGCAACCGGACGAACACCGGTACCAATCTGCAGACCAGACGGCAGGTTCGTCTGCTCGGAGGACTGTGCGCCCGGCTGACGAATTGTCTGGTACAGCAGATCTTCAAAGACCGCACGCTGACGCTTGAAACCATTGGTGCTTACGTTCGCCAGGTTGTTGGCGATGACGTCCATATTGGTTTGCTGAGCGTCCAGACCGGTTTTCGCAATCCACAATGAATTGATCATAAATATCCCGTTATTAACTCATGTTCAGCAGCTGGTTAGCACGCTGCGCGTTCTCGT
This sequence comes from Enterobacteriaceae bacterium, assembly GCA_035277345.1. Classification (GTDB taxonomy): domain Bacteria; phylum Pseudomonadota; class Gammaproteobacteria; order Enterobacterales; family Enterobacteriaceae; genus BIGb0383. The sequence continues at coordinate 2,114 of DATEKR010000186.1, read as the reverse complement.
CCACGCTGCCGATAACCTTCATTTGCATTTCAAACCGGCGGGCGTTGGCGATCATATCGGTCATCGCATCAACGGCGCTCACGTTACTGCCTTCCAGCACGCCCGACATCACGCGGATGGTGGCATCAGCCTGCAGAACAGGACCCCGCGCCGCAGTAGCCGCCTGGCTCAGACGGAACACGCCGTCGTCACCGCGCACAACTTCATTGGCATCGGCTTTGACCAGCTTCAGACGGCCAACCGGTGCCACGGTATTCGGCGGATCGCCCGGGTTCATCGCGGAGATGGTCCCGTCGGCGGCGATGGTGATCTGGCTTCCTTCCGGAACCGTAATCACCCCGGCTTCACCCACGACCGGACGGCCCTGGATGGTTAACTGCCCGGTGGCGCTCACCTGAATATTACCGTTACGGGTATACCCTTCCGCACCGTCCTGCGTTTGCACTGCCAGCCAGCCATCCTGCTGCAGGGCAACGTCAAGCGGACGGGAAGTGTAATCAAACTTACCCGGCGTCATGTCGGCACCCGGCGTGGACGCCGTGACCAGCGTACGCGTCGGCAGCGACAGGCCTTCAACCGGCACCGCACGCAGCGCATTAAGCTGCGCACGGAAGCCCGGCGTGGAGGCGTTGGCGAGGTTGCTTGCGGTGACAGCCTGCTGATTCAGCGTCTGGCTGGCGGCCCCCATCGCGGTATATATTGCGTGATCCATTAAGCCATCCCGTCAGGCGCTTAGCGCAGGTTAACCAGCGTGTTAAGGATCGAGTCCTGAGTCTTGATAGTCTGCGCGTTCGACTGATAGTTACGCTGCGCGACGATCATGTTGACCAGTTCTTTACTCAGTTCAACGTTCGAGGACTCCAGGGCACCGTTGGTCAGCTTACCGAAGTTACCGGTACCGGCGAGACCAAGCAGCGGCACGCCAGACGCCTGAGTGGCGGACCAGACGTTATCACCTTCGGACTGCAGACCTTCGTTGTTGGCGAAGTTCGCCATCACGATCTGGCCCAGCAGCTGGCTCTGTTCGTTCGAGTAGGTACCGGTTACGGTGCCGTCGTCGTTAATCGCGTATTTCACCAGTTCGCCCGGCTTGTAGCCGTTCTGGGTGTTGGAGCCAATGGAGGTTGCGCCGTTGTTCTGCTGGATGGAGCCCAGCATATTCATCGAGAAGGTCGATGCCGCAGAACCGTTCAGGGCCGCGACGGGTACGTTGATCGAGCGGTTACCGGCAACGGTTTCGTTGGTCATACCGGTCAGCACACCATTGGTATTGAAGGTCATGGTGGTCAGAGCGGCTTTACCGCCCGCAGGCCAGGTCTCACCGGTGCTGGCGTCCATGGAGTAAACATTCCAGGTATTGTCGGCGGTCTTGACGTAGTACATGTTCAGGTTGTGCTCATTACCCAGGCTGTCATAGACGGTCATCGGCACGCTTTTGTTATAGCTGTCGACGTTGGTCGGGTTGAACGGGGTAATGGTCGGGACTTTATCCGTTGAGTTCAGGTTCATCACCAGCGTACCGCTGGTGGTGGCGCTGGCCGGCATCAGTCCGTTAGGGATGGTGATCGGCGTCGGTGCAGCACCCTGCTGAATGGTCGGCGGTGTGCCGGTAGCCGGATAGCCCGTCAGCTTCATGCCGTTCATGTTGACGATGTTACGGTCGGAATCCAGTTTGAACTGGCCGTTACGGCTGTAATACACCGCGCCGCTGTCGTCGGTCAGACGGAAGAAGCCGCTCTGGCTGATCGCCACGTCCAGGCCACGACCGGTGTTGGTGGTGGTACCGTCAGCAAAGTCCTGGGTGATCGCCTGTACTTTTACGCCAAGACCCGCTTTAGAACCGGCAAACATATCGGCAAAAGAGACGGAGCCAGACTTAAAGCCATAGGTGGCGGAGTTGGCGATGTTGTTACCAATGACATCGAGGTTGGTGGCCGCAGCATTCAGGCCGCTGACCGCTTGAGAAAAGGCCATGACTTACTCCTGATAGTTTTAAGTCTTAAATAATCTGCCGAACTTCATCGAGTGTGGTGGTACCGTAAGTACCCAGATCTAACAAGTTACCGGTACTGCTTCGGGTGACACCCTGCACCAGCGCAAACTGCAGCGGCTGG
>DATEKR010000185.1:0-7742 GCA_035277345.1 Enterobacteriaceae bacterium | reverse complement strand
AATTCGCGACAAACACGACCTGAGGAGCGAGTTTCAGCAGGCTTTCAATATTCACCTGCGTCAGGTCGCCCGGCATCGGCAGATTGACAAGACCCGGCGCCAGACGAATATAGTGCTCGCCCAACTGTTTTTTCCAGCTCGACAGAATACCGACGACGCGCTCCTGCGCGTCCAGCTGCACCAGCAGATTCAGGGTCTGATGCTGCAGGACCACCACGCGGTTAACATGGTCAGGGATCGTGACCTGACGTCCAAGCTGGTCGGTAACCTGCCGAGCCGCCCATACATTAGAAAAGACAAAAAACAGTCCTGCCAGCCACAGCGTACGGCTCCATTTATTTTTCATTTTTTGCTACCCGATAATCGTTATGCATAAAATTATACAGCGATAACGGACAAGAAAACACGCATTAACGCACGGCTACTCCCTAAGGGGCGGGAAGAAGATCGGCGGTAATATGATGGAAACCACAGGCCTTCCGCCAGGGGCTGCGGTACGGTCATTAATGATGTGATTTGAATCCTGATGACGTCAGCGACTTCATATAAATAGAGATAATCGACAGCGCTTTTAGGGTATTGGGCATGCCCATTTTGCGCATCAGTCGGGCTTTAAGACTGCTGATCGTTTTAATATTTCGATGCCTTATTTCAGAAATTTCTTTTACGGAAAGCCCCTCTGCCAGCATCATCAGAATTCGTGATTCAATTCCGGTTAGTCGGGTATTCATTTGATGATGAGGGGCTCTTTCTCTTTCCAGCAATAATCTGACAACAGCCTCTTTTACATCGCACAGTGGCGCATTGTGTGGAACATATAAACAATCAATTTTAAATACACAGGATAATATCTTCTGCAACACATCGTGGCATACAATGAGCATATTCGCTTTACCGACCTTAGCTAGCCGTCTTTCTATCCACTGAATGTCGCTGTAATTGATATTGCATTCATTTATTACAGCGATGATTTGTACGACGTTATTGCTATCGTGAATATCATCAAGGCGTGCGTAAGTAATAAGTTGGCTATGAAAAAAACAACTCCCCAACAATGATTTAAGCCCGCTCGCGGTGTAATGGCATCCACCGACAATAGTCAGTCCTTTAGTCTTTCGCTGTGTCATAATATCCGTTATCTATTTGTCCATGTTTGACAGGGAGTATAATGTTTTTAGCGCTATGCTCTACTAAAGTCATCATATAAAAATGGTCCTTAATCTGATCTGTATTCGTTTCTTTGTGGGATAAATCCTAATACCGCCATAATTAAAGTGAGTGAAAACAAAAATCCTAAGTTAAATAGTGTGTGTTTTGTGCGTACATTCTTAATTCAGTCCGAGTATATGCCATTTTAATATCTCATGGGTTATATTTCTTAGCCACGCTGGAACACGGCTTTTAACTGGGGTATAGATGGTTGTTACAGCGTTGTTAATGAACTCTTAATAATTAAGATGCTCTGAACAGAGGAAGGCGTCATGCAAAAAATGGAGATTATTTCCGCTTCTGGAAATATAAAGTCAATGGTGGTCGGCGGGCGCTACAATATCACCCAGCCGGGCGTGACCGTTAAAATAGAAGTCCCTAAAGGCGGCATTGTTGGCTCACAAAAAGTCAATAATGATCTGCTTCTGGTGATGAAAGATGGTGAGAAGGTTACGCTGGAGAACTTCTTTGCCGCTGAGGGTGGGGTAAAAAATAAGCTGGTGCTTGATGACGGCGGAAGTCTCTATGTGGCGGACTATAATTCCCAGAGCTTTGCTGGTCTGAGTTTTACGCCTGTCGCCAGTATGAGCGAAGTGACCGCGGCGGAAGAGGGTGGAATTAGTACTGCGGCATGGGTCATTCCTCTGGTCGGTCTGGCGGCGATCGGTGCCGGTGTGGCGATTTATAACCGCAACAGTGGCGATGATAACCACAACAACAGCAGCAACGACGATAGTACGCAGGCAGCAGCGAAAGTGATGGCCGAAACTCAGGCAGCGCTTGACGCCAGGAGCACAGCCTTAGACGCTTCATTGCAGGAGCTTGAGGCTGCGGTCGTGGCGATGAAAGCAACCCAGGATGATGCCTCTGTTGCAGCGGTAAACGCGGCGAAAACTGCCCTGGACGAGGCCGCGCAGGCACTGCAAACGGCCAGTACCGCTCACCAGACGGCGATCGACAATGCGAAAGCCAAAGGCATTGATACCACAGCAGCCGAGCAGGCTGAAACCGTCGCACAGCAGAGCATCGTTACCGCCACCGAAGCCGGTGACGCCGCAGTGGTTCTGACGGAAACCGCGCTGGCGCTGATTGCCGCAGCCACCGGAGATGCCTTCACCACTGTCCAGCTCAGCCTTGCCAGCACCCAGAGCGACGTTGAACTGGCGAAGTGTCAGCCGACAGAGGACAACGTAGGTTCCTGCACGCAATATCAGGAGCAGGCGAACCAGGCGATAGCCGAGATGCAGGCGCTAATCAGCCAGCTGGAACAGCTGATTCTGAATGCGCAGGAGCAGGGTTTCGACGCAACCATTTGCAGTTCTCTGCTTAGCCGCTTGCAGACCGAGTGCGATGAGACGGCTCTGGCCATTGCTGAAGCCATTGCCCAGGCGCAGCAGAATAAGCTGGATCTGGATGCGGCAAATGAAGCCGTTCTGGCCGCAAATGAAGCGATGGAAGCGGCAGTACAGCAAAAAGCCGAAGCGGCCGGGCTACTGAGTGCCGCCCGGGCGCTGAAGGCGGAAGTGCTGGAAAAAAACCAGCTTGATCGCATTGATGAAGTGAACCTGAGTATCGGCAAGGCCAATGCCGCACTGGCTGCTGCTATCTTTGCTGCGGACAAGGCCAATGCTGCAGTCGTCGCGGCAGAGGAAGCGATAGCGAAGGTTAGTCCAGATGTTGAAGCTCAGCTGATCCCGGACACGGTGGCATCTATTGATGTCAGCGATTTGGAGCGCATCGATACGGGTCTGCAGAGCGACACGCATAAAACATTCTTTGAAGCTCTGCACGATTTTGCCCAGTCTATAATTGATTCAGCAAAAGCCATCTTCCAGAAAATCCTCGACTCCAAACCGGTTGAAATTATCCAGTCGGTGGTCAGCGATATTATGGCCGGTATAGGTGCTGTTGGCGACGTGCTGGCGACCAAAATTGGTGCTGTTGTCGATGTTGTTAAGATCGCATTTGGTGCTGTTGGCGATCTGATGGGCACAGAAGCCACCTTCTTTAGCTCACTGTTCAGCCTCGGCCTGGCCACCGTAAAAGGAGCGCTCGGTGGCGTCTTCTCAACTGTTACCGAAGGCATTGGTGCGGTCATTTCAGGGATTACTAAAGGCGTATCTGATGCGCTGTCGGGTATGACGCTGACAGACTGGATCAACCCGCTTAAGTGGGTGGGGCTGGTGAAGGATGTGATCTTTAACAGCGTCGGTAATGTCTTTAACAATATCGTTGATGTGATCACTGCGCTGCCAGGGAAATTTATCGACGCGGTAGCGGCCAAAATTGCCGAACTGGGCGAGGCGTTTGGCACCAAGTTCAGCGATGCGTTTACCATCATCAAGGATTCGGTCAGTGATGTCCTGAAAACGGTATTTGATGCGTTTATTCAGAACCCGTATGACACGCTGCTGAAGCCGATTATTGATAAGGTCACCGACATTATCAGCAACCCGGTCGAATCTATTTCGTCGCTGATTTCTGCCATTATCGAGACCGTTAAAGATGGGATTGATATCGTTAAAAGCATCCTGTCGCTGCCGGGTGAGCTACTGAATAATGTGGTGAAACTGGTCACCGATATTATCGATTCTTTCGGTTCCGATTCGGTAGTGGACGGCGACGGTACTGAAATCCCCGACCTGATCAAAATCGTGATTGAAGATTCGATCACGTCAACCGAGAGCGGCGACATCAATCTGGACGCCATCCTGGGTGGGACCGCGGAAGAAACGGCTAGTGAGATCGTGGCGGATAATGTCACTGACATCGCCACCGCAACTCCGCAGATCGCCATCGTTACGGATGATACCCTCGCGGTTGCAGCATAATTATTAACCACTTGCGCTCCGTTAAACCGGAGCGCATTTATCACTCGTAGTCATTCTGTTCTCATCCGGACCGTCAGGTCTGGTGGCGAAAGGACGTCGTTTAACCATGAGAATTTATTATTTTCCCGACGCGAAAATTAGCCTCTTTTTCGCGGTTTTCGCCTGCGCGACTTACGGATACAGCGCCGAAGATAAGCTCTGGCCAGTGACCTTTAACGATGGCGGGGAGGCTGCGCCCGCGCAAAATATTGAGAAGGCTGAAGTCGCACCGCCGCAGGAAAAAATCTCGCCGGTATTTGTTGCGCCGCCAGCAGCGCCGCAGCCGGTAGCGGAGTCGACCCTCACCGTGGTGGCTCCCGTCCGCCGTAAGGATGCCAGCAGCTCGAGCCTGTGGGATGCTGTGGCGCTGGCGGTGAAGTGGCATCCGCTGATTAAACGTGCGGAGCAGGAGCTGGCGCAAAGCCAGGAAGCAATTAATGAAGCGGAGGCGGGCTGGCTGCCTTCGATGAGCGCCGGGGTGAAATCCGGTTTTGAAGAGAATCAGTATAGCGGGGGCAATGAAGGCACCAGCGCGCTGGTGCTGAGCGCCAGCCAGCTGCTGTACGATTTCGGCAAGACGGAAAGCAAGGTTGGGCTAGCAAACACCGCAGTACGCTACCAGGCGAGCAGCCGGGATAAGAGCGTCAGCGATATTGCTTATGAAACGGTAAGCGACTATCTGCAGGCCGTGCGCTATCAGCGCCTGGCCGAAGTTGCGGCCACGCAGGTAACGGGTTTTTCTACCATTAATGAGATTGCCCGTAAGCGTGCAAGTCTCGGGGCCAGCGCCCAGTCTGACTATTCCCAGTCGAAGGTGCGTTTAGCCTCATCCGTTGCCGCACAGCATGACTATCAGGCCCAGGCCAGGCGCTGGTCGGCGGCGCTGGACAGCATCACCAACAGCGCAATCTCATCCCGGTTGAATATGCACTTCCCTGATGGAATGGAGGGGATCTGCCGAAATACGCCCACCGGTAATATCACCTCGCCAACTATCGCCATGGCCCACGAGCAGATCGCAATAGCGCGGGAAAAGGTCGCGGCGGCAAAAGCGGACTATTATCCGACGCTTTCGCTGGATCCCAGCTACGAATATCAGCTTGATGAGAATACCTCGACGAAACGAAGCAGCAAAAAAGGCCGCTGGGGCGTCTTTATTAACGTCAGCGTCCCGCTGTATGAAGGCGGTTCTCAGGTCTCAAGGACCCGTCAGTCTGAGCAGGTATTGCAGGCCGCGCAGTATAACCTCGATCGGGAAAAAACCGATGCTGTGCAAAAGGTGAATGAAGCCACCGGTCAGATTGCCAGCATGCAGGAAAGCCTGATTGCCAAAAAGACCCGCGAGGGCGAGGCGCTGCAAACCCGCGATCTCTACAAGATGCAATATATCGAGCTGGGCAATCGCTCGTTTTCTGACCTGTTGACGGCCGAGGCGGAAATTCATCAGACGCGGATGGATATCCTCAATCAGTCATACACCATGACTCAGCTTGCCGTTGAATGCTTATATTACTCGGGACAGCTGGCGGATTATTTTATTGCCGGTCGGCAGTAAGGATACAAAGATGATGATGGATATTTCAGATGAACGGCAGGTCGCGATGCTGCCTGTAGACATGGAAAGTGAGCAATGTCCGGAGCTGCTTAGCTGGCAGGAGGCCATTGCGGACGTGGCGCACCATTATCGGCTGGATGTTTCCCGACAGACAATGACGATTGTCGCGCAGTGGCACCAGCATCAGACCGGCGATGATCCCATTCGGATGATGGCGAAACAGGCCGGACTGGCCATGAAAACCGCGTCGCTGGCTACCTTCCGCTTTAGTAGCTGGCTGCTGCCGGTGGTGATTGAAATGCACGACGGGCGCGTGGCGGTGCTGAAAAATATCGAGGCGGGCGATCTCTATATTCTCGCCTTCGCTGAAGAGCAGGGGTTGCTGACCACGTTTACCCGCGAAGAGCTACTGGAAAATGGCCGTCGCGTGGTGTTGTTGCGTCCGGTGAAAAACGCTGCCGATCCACGCGTCGATGACTATATCAAACCGGCGGAAAAGCACTGGATTTGGCAGATTGTGTTCAGCGATATCCGCCCCTACTTTTACGTGATCCTCGGCTCTCTGTTCGTGAACGTGCTTGGGCTGGCAGGGATCACCTATTCGATGCAAACCTACGACCGTATTATTCCGGCCCAGTCGTACCCGACCATGTGGGTGCTGTTTGCCGGCGTGGCGCTGGCGTTTGTTTTCGATCTGATGCTGCGCATGATGCGCTACAGTATTACCGATATTCTCGGCAAGCGGGCGGATCTGCGTATTTCCGATCGGGTATTTGGCCACGCGTTGCGGATCCGCAACGGCCATCGGCCCCAGTCAACGGGCACCTTTATTTCACAGCTGCGGGATCTGGAGCAGGTGCGGGAGATGATCACCTCCTCTACGGTGGTGGCAATCGCCGATCTGCCGTTCTTCTTCCTGTTCCTGTTTATTATCTGGATGCTGGGCGGGATTGTCTTTCTGGTGCCGTTGGCCGGGATGCTGCTGATGGTCCTGCCGGGGATCCTGTGTCAGGATAAACTGGCGCTGCTGGCGCGTGCTGCCATGCGTGAGTCCAATTTACGCAGCGCAATGCTGGTGGAAAGCGTACAGGGGCTGGATGATATTAAGAGCCTGCAGGCCGAGTACCGTTTTCAGCAGCAGTGGCTGCATTACACCACCACGACTGCGCAAAGCAGCCTGGAACTCAAGCATCTGACCCACCAGCTCACCTCCTGGTCTTATCTGATCCAGAACGCGGTCTTTGTTTGCGTGGTGCTGGTCGGCACACCGCTGGCGATGAGCGGCGAGCTTTCTACCGGGGCGCTGGTGGCCTCCTCGATATTAAGTTCGCGGATGATGGCACCGATTTCGCAGCTGGCCGGGATCCTCACCCGCTGGCAGCAAACCAAAGTATCCATCGCCGGGCTGGACAGCCTGATGGACCTGCCGGTAGATAACCCCCAGGGGAGCCAGCGGGTGCATATGCCCGTGCTGCATGGTCACTATCTTCTGAAGGATACGCGTTTTCGCCATCATATCAGCAGCTTGCACGCGGCACTGTTCATTAATTCTCTGGAGATCCGTCCCGGCGAGCGAATTGCGCTACTGGGGCGCAACGGCGGCGGCAAGTCTTCTCTGCTGAACGCGCTGGCAGGTCTGATGATCTGCGAAGAAGGGGTCATGACCCTGGACGGTATCAAGCCTGAAAATATCGATCCTGCCGATCTGCGTCGCGACATTGGCTACCTGTCGCAGCGTTCACGCCTGTTCTACGGGTCGATCCGCGAAAACCTTACCCTCGGTATGCCGCTGGCCAACGACCAGGAACTGCGGGATGCGCTGGAAAAAAGCGGGGCGCTGGGCTTTATTCACCAGCTTCCGAACGGGCTGGACTACCGGGTACAGGAGGGCGGAACCGGGCTTTCCGGTGGTCAGATTCAGTCCCTGCTGCTGAGCCGGTTGATTTTGCGCAATCCGGATATTGTGCTGCTGGATGAACCCACCGCATCGCTGGATGAAGAAACCGAGGCGGAGTTTGTCAGCCGTATGCAGCCCTGGCTGGCGGGTAAAACGGTGGTTATCGCGACGCACCGCAAGAAAGTCCTTGAGCTGGTTGAACGCGTGGTCG
>DATEKR010000184.1:0-2125 GCA_035277345.1 Enterobacteriaceae bacterium | reverse complement strand
GCCATCGATATGGATAAAAACCGCGTCTTTGCTCAGCGCCTGCGTCAGTCGGTGCAGACTTATTTCGATGCGCCCTGGGCGCTGACCTACGCCAGCGCCGACAGGCTGCTGGATATGCGCGACGAAGAGATGTCCCTGCGTGACGAAGAGGTGACCGGCGAACTGCCGCCGGATCTCGAATTTGAAGAATTTAATGAAATCCGTGAGCAGCTTGCGGCGCTGATCGAAGAACAGCTGGCGGTGTATAAAACCCGTGGCGTGCCGTTAGATCTCGGCCTTGTCGTGCGCGAATATCTGGCGCAATACCCACGGGCACGTCATTTTGACGTGGCGCGCATCGTTGTGGATCAGGCGGTACGTCTGGGCATCGCGCAGGCGGATTTCACCGGGTTGCCGGCAAAATGGCAGCTAATTAATGATTACGGAGCCAAGGTACAGGCGCATGTCATCGACAAATATTGAACAAGTGATGCCGGTTAAGCTGGCTCAGGCTCTGGCCAACCCCTTATTCCCGGCGCTGGACAGTCAGCTGCGTGCGGGACGACATATCGGCCTCGATGAACTGGATAACCACGCATTTTTAATGGATTTTCAGGAGCATCTTGAGGAATTTTACGCTCGCTACAACGTAGAGCTTATCCGTGCGCCTGAAGGCTTTTTCTACCTGCGTCCGCGCTCCAGCACCCTGATCCCGCGCTCGGTCCTTTCCGAGCTGGATATGATGGTCGGCAAGATCCTTTGCTACCTCTACCTGAGCCCGGAGCGGCTGGCCAATGAGGGGATCTTCACCCAGCAGGAACTCTATGACGAGCTGCTGTCGCTGGCCGACGAGTCAAAACTGCTCAAGCTGGTGAATAACCGCTCCACCGGTTCCGATCTCGACCGACAGAAGTTACAGGAAAAAGTGCGAGCGTCTCTGAGCCGCCAGCGCCGTCTGGGTATGGTCTGGTTTATGGGCCATGACAGCAGCAAGTTCCGCATCACCGAAGCGGTATTCCGCTTTGGCGCCGATGTTCGCTCCGGGGACGATGCGCGTGAAGCGCAGCTGCGTATGATCCGCGACGGCGAGGCGATGCCGGTAGAAAACCATCTGCAGCTTAATGATGAGCATGAAGAAAATCAGCAGGATAGCGGGGAGGAAGAGTAATGATTGAACGCGGTAAGTTTCGCTCGCTGACGCTGATTAACTGGAACGGTTTTTTTGCCCGAACCTTTGACCTGGATGCGCTGGTCACCACGCTTTCCGGCGGTAACGGTGCCGGTAAATCCACCACCATGGCGGCGTTTGTCACGGCGCTGATCCCGGATTTAACCCTGCTGCATTTCCGTAACACCACCGAAGCCGGTGCGACCAGCGGGTCACGCGATAAAGGCCTGCACGGGAAGCTGAAAGCCGGGGTCTGTTATTCGGTGCTGGACGTTATCAACTCCCGCCATCAGCGCGTGGTGGTCGGGGTTCGTCTGCAGCAGGTCGCCGGACGCGATCGCAAGGTGGATATTAAACCTTTTGCCATTCAGGGGCTGCCAACGGCTATCCTGCCGACGCAGCTGCTGACCGAAACGCTGAACGAGCGCCAGGCGCGCGTCCTGACCCTGCAGGAGCTGAAAGACAAGCTCGACACCATGGAAGGCGTGCAGTTCAAACAGTTTAACTCCATCACCGACTACCACTCGCTGATGTTCGATCTGGGCGTGGTGGCCCGTCGTCTGCGTACGGCGGCCGACCGTAGCAAATACTATCGCCTGATTGAGGCCTCGCTGTACGGCGGGATCTCCAGCGCCATCACCCGCTCTCTGCGCGACTACCTGCTGCCGGAAAACAGCGGCGTGCGTAAAGCGTTCCAGGATATGGAAGCGGCGCTGCGTGAAAACCGCATGACGCTGGAAGCGATTCGCGTGACCCAGTCCGACCGCGATCTCTTTAAACACCTGATCTCCGAAGCCACTAACTATGTGGCGGCGGACTATATGCGTCACGCTAACGAGCGTCGTCTGCATCTGGACAAAGGGCTGGAGTTCCGCCGTGAACTCTTCTCCTCGCGTAAGCAGCTGGCCGCCGAGCAGTATAAGCATGTCGATATGGCACGCGAACTGCAGGAGCACGCCGGGGCAGAAGGGGATCTGG
>DATEKR010000183.1:0-62960 GCA_035277345.1 Enterobacteriaceae bacterium | reverse complement strand
TTATATTATCTACCCGTTTTTAAAGAACGAGTTTGGTGTGGTGGAATCAGCATATTTTCTTGGTCAGGGCATAGATCAGGGTGTTGAAATATACTCTTACCTGGTCAACTATAAATACGTTATCGAGTTTGATCTTTCAACCATCGACAACACTATCATTAAGAATGAAATAGTCACGGTAACTGAATATGAACGTACCCTGGCGGGTAAAGGAAGAGCAAAAAAAGAAGCGCGTGATCTCTTGCGCCAATTGATGAAAAAAAAAGATGATTTTTCACTCAGATAAATAGCGTGGATCCTTATGTTATTAAACTTACAATCGTCAACATTCCCGATGAAAATGGTTTATCTTTTGTCTCATGAACTGGAAATGAACCCAGAGCATATGGCACTCACGCAAGCACTGACGCTGGATAAATCCAGGCCGGGTATGGGGCTCAATGGAACACATGGTCTTTTTGGCTCCAGAGAGTGGTGGGACAGCATTGAGCAAGGCAGGATACCTCTGCTCTTTCTCTCAGGCATTATCAAACGCGCCTATGTCGCGGGCCAGGATCCTTCCCGATTTAACAACAGCATTGAGCTGCAGTTAAACGATGGTTCAACTCAGGATATTGGGATTTATGTTAACAATAAGAAAGATGCTCGCTTGTTTAAGGCAGGATGCTTCGTCAGCATAGTGTACGCGCTTGATGAGTTCAAACCTGGTGCAGTACGAAATTTCGGCAATAAACATCATCAAATTACTTTAGAAATGGCGGTTTCATTAGAGCCAGTAGAGACGAAATCATGAATGTAGTAAACAGAGACTGGACGCCTGGCTTCGGTACCATTTACACATGGTTTGCTATGGATAAACACGGAAGAATAGCCGTGATGGTTAACAATTGCTGGGGATGGTTACCTGATGTCCTTCTCTCATTAGAGGACTTCGAAAGCGTATTAGACGATCTTAATGAGTACAAGTGGGAAGAATCAGATAAGTACACGACATACCCTGACAACAAGAAAGGACAAACTATTCTGGATTTATATTCCTCAGCGATTTACCGCCATATTAAATCCAGAGAAAAGGTTGCCTCATGGGTTAATGCTCAACAAACGAAAGATCTCAATGAGGTAAATATTCCCTCACGGAAGGGATTTTTTATTTACCACGGCGTAGAAGGCAGTCGTGAAGGAGAGGATTACCCTGTGGGGTATGAGGGTGAAACCCGAATGGGTGATTACTTTCGCTATCTTATGCCAACCATTTTCGCTTCCATTGAGGATTTTCCGCAGGAACTTCGCCAGGGGATAGCGGTTTCAAGCACGGTTGATTTTAGTCTTGATCGGGTGTTAAACAATAACCTTATCAATACCTTTTTCCCGAAAATGTACCAGGATTAATTTAATTACGGAGTTTCAGAATCACTCTTTAGATTCAAAAATAAAATTGTTTTACTCGTTTTTCCACGACCGTCTCGCACTCGATCGTTTAAAATCAATCACCTTCAGTCGAGATGCGGGCACCCAGCCCAGGTAAATGCGTCCGTCGCGGCTCTGATAACGGACGCGGGCGGCACTCTCTTTTGCCACCAGCCAGCGAACCGGCTCATCGGGGAGGATAAAGACGCCGGGCACGGGATTGGTTAATTCCGGGTTCTGATAGAACGTCAGCCGCCCCTTGCCGATAACGCTGTACATGGGTTTCTGCTGGAGACAGCCCGCGTAGAGCTGCACATAGCGGCGGTCAAAATCGAGCGCCTCAGGCTTTTTCGGATCGGTGGTGATATCTTCCAGCACGCCGCTGTCGGGATCGTACTGCACCCAGCCGAGCTGTCCAGCCCCCGGCGTTTCCGGGTCGGGTGTCACGGGAAAAGAGACCTGGGCAATCAGCCGCTGCCCTTCGCGCCGGTCAATATCAGCCCTGACGCTACTCGGGTCGATGCCGGATGTCACAAGCAGCGGCAGGCTGCTGGTTGAGACCAGCGTATCCAGTACCCATGCGCACTGTTCATTATCAGGGTGCTCTGCATCGGTTTCCGGCGGTACGGCCAGGCCCGGCAGCGTGGCCAGCGCCAGCAGGCCGCCCATGGCGATTCTTATTTTCACGATCTCAGGCTCCGGTTAGTCCGGGGATGAGATGTCTTTCACCGTGGTACCGGACATTTTTTGCTGAAACTCTAACGTTGTTACACCGCCAGGCTGGAAAATCTCAACCTCCAGCTTATGTTCCGACGACCATTTATACGTATAAATAAAATCGGCGGCGATCTCCACGCGTGCATTCTTACCCGGACTGATATCTTCTTTCAACAGCTTAAGGATGCTGTCTTCTTTATACTTTTCACGATATTTTTTATAGGTCGTGAGCAGGTCGTTATCAGGATAAAAACAGGTGACGATAAATCCTGTATCAAACACGACTTCCGCTTCATTGCTCCCGGCATGACAAATGATGCCATCAGACTGCTCGATGACATTCGGCGCAATCCCGCCCTCTTCAGCCCAGCCCCGGTTAACAAAGAGCAAAAAAAGCAGAGCAACAGACAGCGAATAACCTCTCTTCATACATATTTCCCTGGTTAAAAACCTACACGACATCTGACCACCATTACGCTTGCCAGCGCGGGAATGGTCTTTCGGGCGGGGAGATAGCGCTTTTGTCATTCCGTAGCACTCCCCCCTTGCCCACGATTTGCCTGTGCTATGATGCTTCGCGATAAAAGAGAAGACAAATATCAGTGGGGAAAAAATGGGTTCCAGCAAGAAAGGGATGCTGTACGTTCTGCTCGCCGCCGTACTCTGGGGCAGCTCCGGGGTGTGCGCGCAGTTTATTATGGAGAAAAGCCAGATCGGCGCATCCTTCCTCACCATGATCCGTCTGCTGTTCTCAGGCTTTATTCTGCTAACCCTGTCGTTTATTAACGGGGATAAAATTTTCGCGATCCTGCGCAATCGTCAGGATGCGCTTAGCCTGCTGGCGTTCTCTCTGTTTGGTGCCCTGACCGTGCAGCTCACCTTTCTGGTGACGATTGAGAAGTCCAACGCCGCCACGGCCACGGTGCTACAGTTTTTGTCGCCGACCATCATTGTGACCTGGTTTGCCCTGCGGCTGAAAAAGCGCCCCGGCGGACTGGTGTTTACCGCGATCCTGACCTCGCTGCTCGGCACCTTCCTGCTGGTCACCCACGGTAATCCCACTTCACTTTCGGTATCACCGGCCGCGCTGTTCTGGGGGATCGCCTCCGCCTTTGCCGCCGCGTTCTATACCACGTATCCCTCCACGCTAATTGCCCGCTACGGGACATTGCCGGTGGTCGGCTGGAGTATGGCGATTGCCGGCATTATGCTGTTGCCGTTCTTTGCTAACCAGGGGGCGGGGATTGCCATACGCGGCGACGTGCTACTGGCATTCTTCTATCTGGTGGTCGTTGGCACCGCGATCACTTTCAGTCTGTACCTGAAAGGCGCGCAAATCATCGGTGGCCCGAAGGCCGGTATTCTGAGCTGCACTGAACCGCTGAGCAGCGCCCTGTTGTCGGTCCTGCTGCTGGGCGTGAGCTTCACCCTGCCGGACTGGCTTGGCACCCTCTGCATTCTCTCTTCGGTGGTGCTGATCGCCCTGGATTCACGACGCCATAAAACCCGCGTCTGAGTTTACATACAGCCGGCGCAGCTGGTGCAGCGCCAGTCGTCCCGGTTGACCGCGCGGTAAAACGCGCGGTAGTTTTCGCTCTCCAGCGCAATACCGTGATCGAAGAAGAAATCCGTCAACCAGTCGACGTTATCAATGATCCACTCATCCTCGGCGAGTCCCTGGGCAAAGGTTTCATCTTCCGGATCGATAATCGAATAGATCCCCCAGGTTCCCATATCCTTCTCCCGCCGGGATTCCGGTAAGGTCAGCGTCTCGCCCTGCCAGGTAATGGTCCAGTGACCGTGACATAGCAGGTTACCTCCCCGGCTCCATTTGGCGGTAAACGGGTTGCTGGCAGGCATGGCAGGCTCCTTTTCGGGATAAATGAAAACGCGTTTCACCTTACGCCTGATTATCTTCCTGGAATATTCCCCTTATGTAGTAGGGACATACGCCTCAATGCCGCTGGTCGGACTCTGGCTTTTGCACGAAGGGGGCGCGTGCGACGGACGCACGCGCAGATAAGAGTGGGTTATTTCACGCGGACTTTGAAGGTGACCAGCATCGCGGTCAGCAACATCAGGATGCCGGAGAGCACCAGAGGCGACAGCAGGCCGAGGTTATCGAGCGCATAGCCGCCCACCGCCGCACCGCAGGTGTTAGCCAGCTGGATCACCGCCACCTGAATAGACCCGGCTTTTTCCGCCTGATCGGCCAGAGTGCGGGTGATCCACGTAGACCAGCCCACCGGCACCAGGGCAAACGACAGTCCCCAGATCACCGCAATCGCCGAGGCGACAATTTTATCCTGCCCCCACAGCGCCAGCACCAGGGCGCTGATAGCCAGAACCAGCGGGGCGCAGGCCAGCGCCGCCTGCACGGAGTAACGCATCACCATCGCCGACAGGGAGGTGCCGATAAAGCTGGCGATACCAAAGCTCAGCAGGACCAGGGTCAGGCCATCCACGCTGAAGTTCGCCAGGGTCATAAAGATGGGGCGAATATAGGTGAAAAAGGCGAACTGCCCGGCAAAGGACATAAAAATGGCGATCATCCCCGCCAGCACGCCCGGGCGCTTCAGCAGGCCCAGCATATTTTGTTGCTGATGAGCCGCCTCGCCAGGCATTGAGGGCAACGCACGCCAGACCCAAAAAATACAGAGCACGCCCATCACCGCTGCGCCGTTAAAGACGTGTCGCCAGCCGATAATGCCGCCGAGAAAGCTGCCTAACGGCGCCGCGATCACCAGCGCAATCGAGACCGCGCCGAAAATCACCGACAGCGCTTTCGGTACCGAGCGGGCCGGGACCAGCCGCATGGTGAGCGAGGCGGACATCGCCCAGAATCCGCCGAGAGCCAGACCCAGAAAAGCGCGCCCGACCAGCAGCAGCGCAAAACTGTTGGCAAAGGAGACCAGCAGACAGGAAAGGGTCAGCAGAACGGAAAAGACGATCACCACAAAACGGCGATCGGTGGTACGGATCGCGGTGGTGATAAACAGGCTGGCAAACATGGCCACAAAGGCGGTAACGGTCACCGACTGCCCGGCCAGCCCTTCGGAAATGCCCAGATCCTGCGCCATCGGCGTCAGCAGGCTGACCGGCAGAAACTCAACGGTGATCAGGCAGGCGACACAGAACGCAACGGCAAATACCGCAGACCAGTTAGGTCGGGTGGGTGCCTGCGCAAAAGCAGGAGGAGAATTGGTCGTCATATTGTCACCTGGCGTGATTAACTTGCAGTACGGTCGCGAAGTGTATCATTCCCATTGTGACATGCTTAACATTTTGGCAACTATAAAGGGTAATGGGGTTATTTCTCAGTGCAGAAAGTAAACGCCCTCTTCAGGCACAAAAAGCGCGTGATAGCGCTGCTGGAAAGCGTTTAGCTCCTGGATATCCGGCTCCAGCTCGCGCAAAAAGCCGATAGCCAGGCGAACGTGGCTGTCGGTCAACGGCGCCGAAAGCCGACCCTTTCGCAACAGCCGGTGCCAGTACTGCAGGTTCTGCTCGCTACCGTCGACAATTCCCACCTGCCAGATCAGCAGCACCTGAGCGGCATTCAGCAGATGCGCCTCGTCAGGGCGTTCAAGGTAGCGAATAAACTCGTGGCCTGAGACTTTCCCCATCTGATCGATCATCGATTCTACCGGCACGGGCGTGATGCCCAGACGTTCACTCAGACGACGAATGGCCCGCCGTGAACCGGACGTTAACACCCGAAATCCTATCGCAAAAACCACCACCAGCGTTGCCAGTATTAACCAAATCATGTGCGCTCCCGCCACCGTTCAGGCCGTCCATCATAATGGTAAACCCGGCCTTGTCGAGAGGCGGAAGACGCGCTCCGGTCAATTACTCGAAAAACAGCCCCAGCTTGTTAAAGACGCCCGGATCGGTCTGGTGACGGATCACCTGCACCACGTCTTCCAGCTTGTCGATCTGGCTGATCATCTGCTCCAGACGCTGGTCTTTATTGACCAGCAGCCAGATACGGCTCTGGTCGGTGTTCTGCAGCGGCAGACAGAGAATGCCCTCAACGTTAAAGGCGCGGCGGGCGAACAGGCCGCAAACGTGGGTCATTACGCCCGGATGGTTGCGCACGGTGAGTTCCAGAATAACGTTGTCATGAGTCGGTAGTTGCATGGCTTATTCCCCCACCATTTCAGTATTGGCCGCGCCCGGCGGCACCATCGGATACACTTTTTCCTGCGGGTCGATGCGCACGTGGATCAGCGCAGGGCCCGAACGCGAAATCGCCTCCTGCAGGGCCGCCTGTGGATCCTCCGCCGCGTTCAGATCGCAGGCGTGCAGGCCAAACCCGGCAGCAATCTGCATAAAGTTAATGCGGCTCCCCGCCCAGCTGGCGGAGAAAACGCCCTGGGAGTAGAACAGACTTTGCTGCTGATGTACCAGCCCCAGCGCTTCGTTGTTCATCAGGATGATTTTTACATCGAGATTATGCTCTGCCGCCGTCGCCATCTCCTGGATATTCATCATCAGGCTGCCGTCACCGGAGAAGCACAGCACCTTGCGCTGCGGATTCGCCAGCGCCGCGCCTATCGCCGCCGGTAAACCGAAGCCCATGGTGCCCAGACCGCCGGAGGTCAGCCACTGGCGCGGCCGGTTCAGCGGGTAGGCCTGGGCGGTCCACATCTGATGCTGACCCACGTCGGTGGTGATAATCGCCTCATCATCAACGCAGGCGGCGACCGCGTTAATCAGACCGTAGTGGCTGAGCGGGTCGGCCTCCCCGGGGATCGCGCCGGGGAATTCGCGCTGCAGATCGGCCACCAGCTGGTGCCACTCCTCACGCGGATCCGCATCCAGCTGCGGGGTTAAGGCCGCCAGCACATCGGCAACATCCGCCTGAATGGCGATATGCGGCTGTTTGATTTTACCCAGCTCGGCGCGGTCGATATCAACATGGATAATTTTGGCGTTCGGGCAGAATTCGGCGGTTTTACCAATCGCCCGGTCATCAAAACGCGCCCCCAGTACCACCAGCAGATCGGCTTCCTGGAGGATAAAGTTAGTGCTGCGCGCCCCGTGCATGCCCAGCATGCCCAGCGACAGCGGATGCCGCTTCGGCAGAACGCCGAGGGCCATCAGGGTCATGGTGGTCGGCAGACGGGCTTTTTCCGCCAGCTGGCGAACCGGCTCAGCGGCATTGATCACTCCACCACCCAGGTAGAGCACCGGGCGTTTAGCGGCGTTAATCATCGCCGCCGCCGCCGCAACAGACTGAGGATCGCATGCCGGTGCGGGCGTTTTTTTACCCGGCTCTGGCAGCTCGCTCAGTTCAATCTCTGCGGTCTGAACATCCTTGGGAATATCGATCCACACCGGGCCAGGACGGCCGGACTGGGCAATGCGGAAGGCATCAACAATCACCTGCGGCAGCTCGCTGATATCACGTACCAGATAGTTATGTTTGGTCACCGGGATGGCTATCCCGTAGGTGTCCACTTCCTGGAAGGCATCGGTACCGATCATCGATGCGGGCACCTGGCCGGTGATGCACACCAGCGGAATGGAGTCGAGACGCGCATCGGCAATCGCCGTCACCAGATTGGTCGCACCAGGGCCGCTACAGGCGATACACACCGCGGGTTTACCGTCGGTGCGCGCCATCCCCTGGGCAATAAACCCGGCACCCTGCTCGTGGCGGGCGAGGATATGACGAATTTGCTGACTCTGACTTAAGGCGTCATACAGCGGCAGTACCGTGCCGCCCGGAATACCGCTGACCCGGGTGATGCCCTGGCGTTCCAGTAAACGAACGATTAACTCTGCGCCGGTATAGCGCGTGGGTTGTGAGGTTGTGCCCGAACTTGCCATGCTCCAGTCCTTCTTATTCTGGGCCGACTTTCCGGGGGGGCTAAAACAAGAAACCCCGCCGGTTTGCGCCGGCGGGGTTTGGAATCGTGTTGTTCCGGACCCTACGGCGCATTGCCGACGACGACCACCACACGCACGACGACCACCGCGGCATTGTGCGCGGTTTTTAGTAGGGTCAGTGCGGAGCAGGTGGTGTGCATTAGGGGCCTGTTTTGTTGTGTATATGTAAGTAACCGGATTTATACAAACACAGCTTTTCAGTGCAGACAACCAGTTTGTGTCCGATCGCGAAGAAATGCGCTGACGATCACATTAAGCCATTACATGCTGGCAACAATTGTTGCCGGGTCTTGTGTAGAAAACCTGCCTCTCACAGCCCGCCTTTCACGTCACATAACATTGCCATGTCTTTTTTACATGGTAGATTCCTCTGTCTTTTTGGCAATTGGCCAGAAATTTATCCTTTAACGCATCCTGAAGACGTACCGGCAAATCATGAAAAGACATAAGAATCCCTCACTGCTGTTAATGCTGGTGCTGCTGGTGGCTGTCGGCCAGATGGCGCAAACCATCTGGATCCCGGCGATGAGCGGCATGGCGGCAGACTTTCAGGTCCGCGAGGGAGAGATCCAGCACGTGATGGCGGCCTATCTGCTGACCTACGGTCTGTCCCAGCTGGTGTACGGCCCGCTGGCAGACCGGCTGGGACGCCGCCCGGTGATCCTCTTCGGGATGACGGTTTTCATGCTGGCAACCCTGCTGGCCATCACCACCCATAGCCTGACGATGTTGATTACCGCCAGCGCCCTGCAGGGGATGGGCACCGGCGTCGGCGGCGTCATGGCCCGCACGCTGCCACGAGATTTATATCAGGGTACGCAGCTGCGCCACGCTAACAGCCTGCTGAATATGGGCATTCTGGTTAGCCCGCTGCTGGCACCGCTGATCGGCGGGGTGCTTGATACGGTGTGGAACTGGCGCGCCTGCTACGCCTTCCTGCTGGTGCTGTGCATCGGCGTCACCTTCAGCATGGCCCGCTGGATGCCGGAAACCCGTCCGCAGGATGCCCCGCGCACGCGGCTCATTGCCAGCTATAAGACCCTGTTTGGCCACGGGGACTTTAACTGCTATCTGTTGATGCTGATCGGCGGCCTGGCCGGGATTGCCGTGTTTGAAGCCTGCTCCGGGGTGCTGATGGGCTCGGTGCTGGGTCTGAGCAGTATGACGGTCAGCATCCTGTTTATTCTGCCCATTCCGGCGGCGTTTTTCGGCGCATGGTTCGCAGGACGCCCGGCCCGGCGCGTCTCAACCCTGATGTGGCAATCGGTGATCAGCTGCCTGCTGGCGGGCCTGATGATGCTGATCCCCGGCCTGCTGGGCATCATGAACGTCTGGACTCTGCTGGTCCCTGCCGCCCTGTTCTTCTTCGGCGCAGGCATGCTGTTTCCGCTGGCGACCAGCGGCGCGATGGAGCCATTTCCGTTCCTCGCCGGTACCGCCGGGGCGCTGGTGGGCGGCCTGCAGAATATCGGCTCCGGCCTGCTGGCAGGCTTCTCAGCGATGCTGCCGCAGACCGGACAGTCGAGCATCGGCCTGCTGATGACGCTGATGGGGCTGCTGATCCTGCTCTGCTGGCTGCCGCTAGCATCACGTCTTCCTCGTCATCCCCAGGCCGCGTAAACCCGCTTCCCCCAGAGACATTTCGCGACAGGCTGTTTACACTGAACAGCCTGAATCTCCCGCTCAAATGAATCGGATCGCGCTATGACTCCATCAGAAATCAATGCGTTAGTAAAAAACTTCCCTCTGCTGAGCGATCTTATCGCCCTGAACGAAATCCGCTGGTTTAACCCCGCAACGACCTCGCTGGCCGAGGGGCTGCCTTACGTGGGGCTGACGGACGAAGACGTAGAAGATGCCCATGCCCGCCTCGCCCGATTTGCCCCCTGGCTGGCACAGGCGTTTGTGGAAACCGCCGCTTCAGGCGGGCTGATTGAGTCAGACCTGGTGGCGATCCCGGCCATGCAGCAGCGGCTGGAGCGCGAATTTAACCAGACGATCCCCGGCAGCCTGCTGCTGAAAAAAGACAGCCACCTGCCGATCTCGGGGTCGATTAAAGCCCGGGGCGGTATTTATGAAGTACTGACCCACGCGGAGAAACTGGCCCTGGCCGCGGGCAGGCTGACCACAGAGGATGACTACACCAGGCTGATGTCGCCCGACTTCCGGGCATTTTTCGGCGGCTACAGCATCGCCGTCGGCTCGACCGGGAATCTCGGACTTTCCATCGGCATTATCAGCGCTCGCCTCGGATTTAAGGTGACGGTGCATATGTCTGCCGACGCCCGCGAATGGAAAAAGGCGAAGCTGCGCGAGCACGGCGTAGAGGTGGTGGAGTATGCCCAGGATTACGGCGTGGCGGTGGAGCAGGGTCGTAAAGCGGCAGAGGCGGACCCGAACTGTTTCTTTATCGACGATGAAAACTCCCGGACCCTGTTTCTGGGCTACGCCACCGCCGGTAAGCGGCTGAAAGCGCAGATGCAAAAACAGGGACGCGTAGTGGACGCTGAGCACCCGCTATTTGTCTATCTGCCCTGCGGCGTCGGCGGCGGACCGGGCGGGGTTGCTTTCGGCCTCAAGCTGGCCTTCGGCGATCACGTACGCTGCCTGTTTGCTGAGCCGACCCACTCACCCTGCATGCTACTGGGTCTGTACACCGGGCGGCATGACGGTATTGCGGTGCAGGATTTAGGGATTGATAACCTGACCGCCGCCGACGGTCTGGCAGTGGGCCGCGCATCCGGTTTTGTCGGTCGGGCGATGGTCAGACTGCTGGACGGCGTGTATACCCTCGATGACCAGAGCTTGTACGACATGCTCGGCTGGCTGGCGCAGGAAGAGAACATTCAGCTGGAGCCATCGGCGCTGGCGGGCATGGCCGGACCGCTGTACACCACGACCGACGCAGGCTATCAGCAGATGCAGGGTCTGACGGCGGCACAGCTGCAGAACGCCACGCATCTGGTCTGGGCCACCGGCGGCGGCATGGTACCGGAGGTCGAGATGGCGCAGTATCTGGCGAAAGGTCGCTAACCGGCAAACAGGTGCAGCAGCACCCGAAGATGATTGATGGCAAACAGCAACGCCAGGGACATCACCGCCAGCGCAATCAAGAACTTATCGCGCACGGCCGCGGGCAGTAAAAAGTCGCTGTGGGTAATATCCATCCGCGTTCGGCTGCGGGTGTAGCGCCACAGGATCAGCGCCGCCAGCGCCAGTACCGCGAGCGAAAGCCAGAACGGCGTTCCTGACTGCTGCCAGTTATGTTTAATAGCCAGCGCGATCAACGCCCCGTAGCCCAGCAGGGTACGCAGCCAGGCCAGAGAAGTCCGCTCCGGCTGCAGACCGGGATCGGCCTGGCGGCGGGCTCTGCGGCTATCCGGCATAGAACACCAGAACCATCACCACCAGTGATACCGCCAGCAGTAGTAAGCCCAGGATCAACAGGCCAGGCGTATAGGGAAAATCTTCCTTTAGCCGCATCGCTTTCTCATTACGTAGCCAGCGCAGATAGCCATAAATCGCCAGCCCGCCAGCAAACAGGCAGAGAAGTAGCGCCAGCAGTTCACGAACAAGCGGTGTGGCAAAGTCGGGAGCCAGCTGATCAAGGCCGACGCCCGCGGCCAGAAACCCCAGCGCGGTGCGGATCCATGCCAGAAAGGTGCGTTCATTAGCCAGAGAAAAACGGTAATCCGGTGCTTCGCCGAGACGGGACAGTTTCATCTGTTCTCCAGAGATAGCCTGCATGGAGTGCCATTATCGGTAATGGCACTCTGTGATTGCAAGACTAGCTCAGCCCCCAGAACAGTACCGTCAGCAGCTGCGGAGTAATAATGCGCAGGAACATCACCAGCGGGTAGACCGTGGCGTAAGAAAGCGCTGCCGCCCCGCTGGTGCCGTGCAGACCGTTGGCAAAGGCCAGCGCGGGCGGATCGGTCATCGACCCGGCCAGCATCCCACATAGGGTCAGATAGTTCATCCCCACCAGCAGCCGGGCCAGCACGCCGACGGTCAGCAGTGGAATGGCGGTGATCAGGATCCCGTAGCCAATCCAGCTAACGCCGTCGCCCTGGGTCAGGGTATGCACGAAATCACCGCCCGATTTTAGCCCCACCACCGACAGAAATAACACGATGCCCAGTTCACGCAGGGCAAGGTTAGCGCTGGGCGGCATAAACCAATAGAGCTTGCCGATGCTGCCGATACGGCCCAGGATCAGGGCCATAATCAACGGCCCGCCCGCCAGACCCAGCTTCAGCGCCACAGGAAATCCAGGAATAAACAGCGGCACCGAGCCGAGCAGAACGCCCAGACCAATCCCGATAAACACCGGTAGCATCTGCACCTGCTGAAGCTTTTGCTGCGCGTTGCCGACTTCGGCGGCCACCGCATCAATAGAGGCCTGGCGGCCGACCAGGTTAAGGATATCGCCAAACTGCAGGCTGGCGTGGCTGCTGGCCACCAGCTCAACGCCCGCACGATTCAGGCGCGAAATCACCACGTCATAGCGCTGCTTAAAGTTAAGATCGCGGATTTTCTTGCCCAGCACTTTTTCATTGGTGACCACCACCCGCTCGACGTGCAGATCGGTGCCCCGCGTCGACAGTGAGGTCTCAACTTCTTTACCAATCACCAGCAGCGCATTGTGCAAATCGTCCGGCTGCCCTACCAGGTGCAGCAGGTCGCCCTGCTGGATGCGCGTAATGGGAGACGGGACCATCAGCATGTCGTCGCGCTTGAGCCGGGAGCAAATGATTTTATCGCTGTTGAGCACCGGGACGTCCTGGATTGCCAGGTCGTTCAGGTTAGGGTTTTCCACCCGCAGGTTGATGGTCTGTAGATGCGCCTGGCCGTTGCCACTGCTGGCATCGAACAGCTCCGCCTCGCGGTCAACGTTGACGCGAAAGACCAGCCGCAGCAGCCACATGGTCAGCAGAATGCCGCAGATACCAAAGGGATAGGCCATCGCGTAGCTCATTCCCATCTGATCCACCGTGTCGAAGGGCACGCCCAGATCGCGCAGAATTTGCTGCCCGGCGCCCAGCGCTGGCGTGTTGGTTACCGCTCCAGAAAAAATACCCAGCACCACCGGCAGCGGAATGGCAAAGATTTTGTGTAGCAGCGTGGTGATAAGTCCGCCGAGGACCACGATCAGAATGGCAAACAGATTAAGCCGCAGGCCTGATACCCGCAGCGAGGCGAAGAACCCCGGTCCCACCTGAATTCCGATGGTGTAGACGAAGAGGATCAGGCCAAACTCCTGGATAAAATGCAGCATCGCGCTGCTTAAGGCTATCCCGGCCTGGTCGGCGAAATGGCCTACGATAATACCGCCAAATAACACGCCGCCGATGCCGAAGCCAACACCGCGTATTTTGATATTGCCGATCCACAAACCGACAACGGCAACCAGCGCAAGCACGCTGACCGTCAACGCTATATCACTCATCGCCGCATCCCTGTTAATAACTGGAATAACCGTGTGGATTTTGGCAGAGGTGAGGACGGATGTATGGGCGATCGCGCACAAAAAAGCCCCGTCGTAACGGGGCTTAGTCAGGCTTCAGCGTTTAGCTGTTGAGCGCCGGGCGTTCGCTGATGGCGATACGCTGCGGGGCCATCGCCTCCGGCACGTTGCGCACCATATCAATGTGCAGCAGGCCGTTGGTAAAGGTCGCACCGGCCACCTCCATATGATCCGCCAGGGTAAAGCTCAGGGTGAACGGCTGGGTCACCAGGCCCTGATGCAGCCACTGGGTTTCGGTGTCCGGCTTAGCTGGCGTGCCTTTAACGGTCAGGCGCGTGCCTTCACGCTGGATGTCGAGCTCCTGCTGGCTAAAACCGGCCAGTGCAAGAGAGATCCGATAGTGGTTATCGTCGCTTTTTTCGATGTTGTAGGGCGGGAAAGTCTGGCTTTCACCACCGGCACCCTGCAGGGTGCTGGCCAGTTTATCAAAACCGATCCATTGACGAAGCAGCGGGGATAAATCGTAGTTACGCATAGTATTTCTCCTTCTGAGAAGCGAGTGTTAGCGGCAAACCTTCTGGGTTTGCTAAATAGCCCCCATTACGGCGGGCAGATCCGACAGTATTAGTTAATTTCGATACGACGCGGTTTGTTGGCTTCCGGCACCACGCGCTCCAGCTCGACATAGAGCAGGCCGTTGACCAGATTTGCGCCGCGAACGTGAATATTTTCCGCCAGCTGGAATTTGCGCTCGAAGTTGCGCTCGGCGATCCCCTGGTAGAGATAAGTCCGTTCTTTCTGCTCGGCGACGTGGGAACCTTTTACCACCAGCAGGTTATCCTGGGCGGTAATATCCAGCTCGCTCTCGGCAAAGCCCGCGACCGCAATGGCGATGCGATAGTGGTTTTCATCCACCAGCTCAACGTTGTAAGGCGGGTAGCCGCCACCCTGGTTCTGATTGTTTTCCAGCAGGTTGAACAGGCGATCGAAACCAATGGCAGAACGATAAAGCGGAGAAAGATCAAAGTTACGCATTTACATGACTCCTGAAATCAGCGAGAAAGAGTAACCTTCCATAATGGACAGGTCAGATGTTCCCTCAACACCCCGCAGGCGTGCTGTTTTATCGGGTTACATTCCTGAAATGGGTCTTTTCCCGGGGCTTTCAAGGGGCGATATTCGACTTTTTTTTGCAGTTTCTGCTTTATTGCTTAGACTGGGGGGACAGCATTAATTGTTAAATTGCGACTGCCGTCAGCGGCCGTACCGATACCCACAACGATGATTAAATCATGATGATAAACGTTCTTTTTAAGACGATGGTATTCAGTGGGATGATTCTCCTGTGCGGCTGCTCAAGCGTGATGTCGCACACCGGCGGTAAGGAAGGCACCTGGCCCGGCACCCGTGCCAGCGCCGAGATGATGTCGGATGATGAAAATGGCTGGGGAACCAAATCACTGGTGGTGCTGGATTTCCCCTTTACGGCCCTTCTCGACACCCTGCTGCTGCCCTGGGATTTCTACCGCACGGACAGCTCGGTAAAATCGCGGGTTGAGAAAAGCGAAATGGAAACCCAGGCGATTAACACCGCGATCCCACCGGCCAGGATGCCCTGATTACTCTCCCGTTTCCGCCAGCCACAGCTGGCGGAAACCGTCCACCTCTTCCATCCAGGCAATGCGGGTTCCGTCCGGCGAAAAGACGACGGCATCAGCCGACGGCGGGTTTGCACGATCGGCCGTCAAAAAGCGAATCTCTCCATGCTGCGCATCGCAGCAGGCAATGCGGTTATCCAGCACAAAGCCCAGCATCCGGCCTGAAGGGTGCCAGTTAAATGCCGACTCGATACCGGTGGCGGTGCGGGTCAGCTGGCGCGGCTCGCCACCGTCGGCGGCAATCAACCACAGCTGCACCACGCCCGCGCTATCGCGCATCAGAAACGCAATTTCTGTCGCCTGCGGGTTAGCGCGCACCCAGTGACGCGGAACGGTTGCCAGTCCCGGCCAGGGTTGTTGGTGGGTAAAGGTCAGCCGCCGCTGCACCACGCCTGCAGGCGGTGCAGGCAGAGTGCTTTCCGTGCCTTCAAGCGGCGCAGTCCCTGCCCGCTTCCAGCCCTGCTCGTCACGGGGCAGATCGACCATAAACAGCTCGGGCACCTTCTCCCCCTTTTCCGACAGCGTATCGCCGATAAAGGCCAGGCGGTGATTTCCCACCCAGCCCTCTTCATAGGCGCGATTGATCTCATCGCTGCCGGGGATCGGGGTCGGCGTGGTCCGGCTGACCAGCACACACCAGTGACTACCGGCATATTCACGCGGATGATTGCCCTGCGGGCTGACCGGACCGTAAGGCGCGGCCACGCCGACGTTGCGTAAATCCAGCGCCGGATCGCGCTCGTGCAGGACGTGGTCGTTGTAGGTAAAGCTGACATATTCCCCATTGGGGCTAAAAACGTGCACATGGCTGCCGCCGCGCAGCGCGCCAGGCGTAAAGGGGGCGGTGATATCCATCGCATCCAGATTACGCGTATGCCTCTCGCAGGTCACGACGCCCCGGCGATGGTGGAAATCATAGCACCAGTCGGCATCCGGGTTTTCCGGGCCGTGGATAAAAGCGTAAGCCTCGGCCTGAGGGCTGACCGTCACGACCCCAACGTGGGCATCTTCAGGTGCGGTATAAAGCACCTCAACCTCACCGCTGTCGACATTCACCCGCTCAATAGTGCTGCCGGTAAATGAGGCGCCGGACGGGCGGACGTCAAAAGCCAGCCACTGGCTGTCCGGCGTCCATACTTGGGTGTTGGTGAGCTGATGGTGACGGGGAGCGAAGGTGAGTTGTTTCATAAGGAGACCCTGAGGCGCTGTAATCGCCTCAGGGTAACGCAAGGCAGGACGTTAGCCTACCCGTTTAACATCGCCCACCAGCAGGATGTAGGAGAGCGCGCCCAGGAAGGCAACAACGGAGATGTAGATCAGCGCCGGGCCGAAACCGTAATCCTGCGCCAGATAGCCCACCACCAGCGGTACGGTAATCCCGCCCAGACCGCCGACAAAGTTGAACACACCCCCGGTCAAACCGATAAGGCGCATCGGGGCCAGAGACGACACCAGAGACCAGGTGATCGACGCGAAGCCGTTACCGAAGAACGCCAGCGCCATCAGGGCCATGATCCACATCGGGTCATTGGTATAGTTCGCACCCATAATGCAGGTTGAGATCAGCAGCCCGCAGATAATCGGTGTTTTACGCGCCACGCCCAGCGAGTAGCCCTTACGCACCAGACGGTCGGCTACCCAGCCCGAAAGCAGCACGCCAAAGAAGGCCGCAAGGAAAGGCACGGTGGTCATAAAGCCGGCCTTCAGAGCAGTGATGCCTTTTTCCTGGGTCAGGTAGTTCGGGAACCAGGTCAGGAAGAACCACAGGGTCGAGGTGACCGCGAACTGCCCTAAATAGACTCCCACCAGCTTACGGTGGAAGACCTGCTTCCAGTCGGCTTTGGTCAGCGGCTGGCGCTCTTCTTTCTTCACCGGTGCATCGCCATCCACCAGACCGCCGCCGTCGCGGATATAGTCCAGCTCGGCTTTAGTAATGCCTTTGGTCAGACGCGGTGGCTGATAGACTTTAAACCAGATCAGCGACCAGATGATGCCGATCCCACCGGTAACGATAAACACCCAGTGCCAGCTCAGCAGCTCCTGGATCCAGATCAGCAGCGGGGTCAGGAACGCCAGCCCGACAAACTGACCGGAGGTATAGAAGCCAACCGCCGAGGCGCGTTCATGCTCCGGGAACCAGCTGGTCACCATTCGGTTATTGGTCGGGAATGCCGGAGCCTCAAAAATACCGGTGATCGCACGCAGCCCAATCAGCGACATTAAACCCGTGGCGAAGCCCTGGAACAGGGTCGCCACCGACCAGCCCATAATGGCGATAAAATAGGTCAGCCGCGATCCCACACGGTCAAGGAACCAGCCGCCGGGGATCTGGCACAGGGTATAAAGCCAGGCAAAGGCGGAAAAGACATAGCCCATTTCCGATTTGGTAATCCCAAACTCTTCCTGAATATGGGCGGACGCCACCGCGAGGTTTGCCCGGTCAACATAACAAATCACAACGGTAATAAAGATCATCACCAGCGTCAGATAACGCCGACGCCCTGGTTTTGCAGCAGTAACTGAAATATCCATGCAATCTGTCTCCAGATTTTGGGCATAGCGAGTCGCCTCACCATGCCCTGTAAATTACAGAGGGTGTGTTTAAAGATTTATTTTTTTAACTACGTTTAATGCTCTAAATAGTTCACGCCGCTATGGCGTGAAATATGACGAGCATTACCATTCGGCGACGGTGCCGTCGACATGACGCCACAATGGGTTGCGCCAGTCCGGGGCATTCTTGCTGAGTTCAATCACCTTCTCTTCGTCAATTTCCACCCCAAGACCCGGCTTCATTAACGGTTTAAAGAACCCACCTTCCATATTGAAGTCTTCTTTGTTCTTCACAAAGTCGAGCAGCTCTGCGCCTTTGTTGTAGTGGATCCCCATGCTCTGTTCCTGCAGAACCGCATTGTGGGAAACAAAGTCGATATGCAGGCAGGCCGCCAGCGCAATCGGGCCAAGCGGGCAGTGCGGGGCCAGGGCAACGTCGTAGGACTCAGCCATTCCGGCGATTTTATAGCACTCGGTAATACCGCCCGCGTGGGAGAGATCCGGCTGCAGAATGGCCAGGCCGCCCGCGTCGAGCACGCGTTTAAATTCAAAGCGGGAGAACATACGCTCCCCGGCGGCAATCGGAATATGGGTTTGTGCAGCCAGCTTCGGATAATATTCCGCCTGCTCTGCCAGCACCGGCTCTTCAATAAAGAGCGGGCGATACTGCTCCAGCTCTTTAATTAAGACTTTAGCCATCGGCGCGCTGACGCGACCATGGAAGTCGAGGCCGAATTCAATCTCATTGCCGAAGGTTTCGCGAATTTGCGCCACCGTATTAACCGCTGCGTCAATTTTCTTCGAATTATCGATCAGGGATAACTCTTCGCAGCCGTTTAATTTAAAGGTATCAAAACCGATTTTACGCAGGGTATTAATGCCGTCGATCACATCGGCCGGACGATCGCCGCCCACCCAGCTGTAGGCTTTGATTTTATCGCGTACCAGACCGCCCATCAGCTGCCATACGGGCGCGTTCAGCACCTTGCCTTTAATGTCCCACAGGGCCTGGTCGATACCGGCAATGGCGCTCATCAGGATCGGTCCACCGCGGTAGAAACCCGCGCGGTACATAACCTGCCACAGGTCGTTAATTCGCGCCGGATCCTGACCAATCAGGTATTCGCCCAGCTCATGAACCGCCGCTTCCACGGTGCGCGCCCGGCCTTCGATAACCGGCTCGCCCCAGCCAACTACGCCTTCGTCGGTCTCAATTTTGAGGAACATCCAGCGGGGAGGTAAACGGTAAGTGGTTAGTTTGGTGATTTTCATTGCACTGCCTCTCGATACGCTTTAACAAATGCGGCTGCCTGCTGCGCGGTACGCTCAACGGATTGCCCCGCGCGGTATAAATCGCTGCCCAGACCGGCGCCGATACAGCCCGCGTCCAGCCACTGCTTCAGGTTTTCCGGCGTGACGCCGCCCACGGCAAACACCGGGATCTCCGGCGGCAGAACAGCCTTCAGGGCTTTGATATAGTCCGGACCAAACGCCGACGACGGGAAGATTTTCAGCGACTGTGCGCCAGCATTAATGGCGTCAAAGGCTTCGGTGGCGGTCGCGCAGCCGGGACAAACCATCATGCCGTGCTCCACCGCCCGGCTAATCAGCGCTGGCTGAATGTTCGGCGTAACCATCAGGGTACAGCCCATCGCGGCAAGCTGCTCCAGTTGCTCCAGTTTGAGCACGGTACCTGCGCCAATCAGCGCCTTATCGCCAAACGCTTTTACCATCGCGGGAATACTGGCTTCCCAGTTCGGCGAGTTAAGCGGGATCTCGACCGCTTCAAACCCGGCCGCAATCACCGCCTCGACGTGGGCGTGCGCTTCATCGGGTTTGATGCCGCGCAGGATCGCGATAAGGGGAAGTCTATTTTGCCACTGCATGAGCGATGCTCCTTATGCCTGCCTGAAATGCCGCGTCGCCACTGATTGCCGACGCGCTTCGCCCGGCCAGTAAAAAGGCCTGCTGGTAGCGCGCGGTCAAAGAGGGGCTGGCGACAAGAGTAACGGCCTGCTCGCGGCTGGCGTGGCGGGTCATACTCGCCACCTCGCTGCCAATCAGCAGACCGGAGAGAAATTCGCTGACCTCTTCACGCGCCAGCGCGCCGAGCACGTGCGAGGCGCGGACTTCAAACAGACGAGGCAAAAGGTCCGGGGATTCAAGGCCGCGGGTTAATCCCGCTTCAAAAGCCTGCGCAGAGGCGACCTGCTCCGGCAGTCCGGCACCCACCAGGGTATGGTTGAGCAGCACATGGTGGAGTTCCCCGGTCATCACGGTATGGAAATCGGTGACGGACTCGCCGTCGACGCGCACCCATTTGCAGTGCGTGCCCGGCATCACATAGAGAGAGGAAGGCTGTAATTCGCGGGCGCCGAGCAACTGCGTCTCTTCGCCGCGCATCACGTTGTGGTTATCATCCTGCGCCACACACAGGCCCGGAATAATCCAGACGTTATCGGTGACGGCGGTGAGCTGTTGACCTATATCGCTCAGGCGCGCCGGACAGGGCAGATAAGGAACGTTAATCCATCCGGCATTGCTGCCGACCATACCGGCCATCACTACCGGCGTGGTGTCGAGGTCCCAGCCCTCGGTAACCTGCGCTAATACCGCTTCGAATGTCCGCCCGTTCAGGCGAGTGACGCCCGCTTCGGACTGCCTGCTGTCCAGGCAGTCATCACCCTGGTATAGCCAGGCGCGAAGATTGGTTGAGCCCCAGTCGATAGCGATATAGCGTGATGTCATGTGATTTCCTTTAGCCTTCGGGTAGAGCTGGCAATCATCGTGAGCGCTGCCTGCTCTGCTGCATTGCCGTCCTGATGCCGTATCGCATCAAACAGCGCTTTATGTTCCTGCAGGGTTTTCGGCATGTTGCCTTCATCCCCCATCCAGGTGCGTTCAAAGACCGCCCGCTGTAGCGAGCTGATCGCCACGCTCAGCTGCTGCAATACCGGGTTATGAACCGACTCCAGCACCGCCTCGTGGTAGCGAATATCCGCTTCGTTAAAGGCATCCCGGTCCTGGTTGTTGGCGATCATGTCATTGAGCGCCGCCTCAATTTGCGCCAGGTCGCTGGAGGTGGCCCGCTCGGCCGCCCAGCGGGCGATAGCCGGTTCGACCAGGTTACGGACTTCGCTCATCGCGCTAATCAGGCGCGGATCGTAGTCATGCTCCAGCACCCACTGCAGCACCTCGGTATCGAGGTAGTTCCACTGGTTGCGTGCGGCAACAAACGCCCCGCGATAACGCTTCATCTCGATCAGCCGCTTTGCCATCAGGGAGCGGTAGACTTCGCGAATAATATTGCGCGACGTTTCAAACTCTTCGCACAGATCCGCCTCGGAAGGCAGCGCTGCGCCGGGTACGTATTTACCGCTAACTATCTGTCGCCCGAGGGTAACGATGATGCGGTCGGTCTTCGTAATGGTCATAAAAGGTCCTTTGAACGGTTTACCGCCATTACTGTATCCCTGTTGACGTAAAAACCCCCAGCATTGAAGTACAAATCTGAGCGGTCTTTATCATCCACCGACCAGATAGTAGTACAATGCATTATGGTTGTACTACAATTCAGATCACAAAAACGACAACTGGTAACGGAAAAGTTAAAAAAAGAAAAATGCGGGCAACAAAAAAGCCCGCATCACCGATGCGGGCCTGAAGAAGGTAAACCGGGGAAGTTAGTTCAGAACGAATTTCTCAATGGCGTAAGCCACGCCGTCTTCCAGGTTCGATTTGGTGACAAAGTTAGCCGCGTCTTTTACCGCGCTGATGGCGTTATCCATCGCCACGCCAACGCCGGCGTATTCGATCATCGCAATGTCATTTTCCTGATCGCCAATCGCCATAATCTCTTCCGGCTTGATGCCCAGCACGTCGGCCAGAGATTTGACGCCGGTGCCTTTATTGACGCGTTTATCCAGCATTTCGAGGAAGTAAGGCGCACTTTTCAGCACGGTGTACTTCTCTTTCACTTCCTGCGGGATACGGGCGATGGCTTTATCGAGGATCTCCGGCTCATCGATCATCATCACTTTCAGGAACTGGGTGTTCGGATCCATGTTCTCCGCTTCGCAGAACACCAGCGGAATGGTGGCAACATAGGCCTCATGCACGGTGTAGTAGCTGATATCGCGGTTGGCGGTATAGAGCGTATTGCGATCGAGCGCGTGGAAGTGTGAGCCCACTTCGCGGGAGAGGTTCTCCAGATAGCGGTAGTCGTCATAGCTCAGCGCGGTCTGGGCGACGGTGCTGCCGTCGCTGGCTTTCTGCACCAGCGCGCCGTTATAGGTGATGCAGTAATCCCCTTCCTGCTCCATATGCAGCTCTTTCAGGTAGCGATGCACGCCAGCGTAAGGGCGGCCGGTGGTCAGGACCACGTTAACGCCTCGCGCACGGGCGGCGGCAAGCGCCTCTTTAACGGCAGGAGAAATGGTGTGATCGGGCAGCAGCAGCGTGCCGTCCATATCGATTGCGATAAGTTTAATAGCCATGAGGTCCCCGGAAGAAGTAAGTGCTTTCCCATGCTAACGCGATTCCGCTCAAAAAACAGCAGCGCTCTGTTGAGAAAAGGGGGAGGAAAACGAGACGGGATTGCCTCTTTTAAAAGGTGTGCCTCTTTCTGATGAAAGAGGCACACAGAGGACTTAGATATCGATATTCGCCGCTTTCAGGGCGTTTTCTTCGATAAAGGCGCGGCGCGGTTCAACGGCATCGCCCATCAGGGTGGTGAACAGCTGGTCGGCGGCAATCGCATCCTTAACGGTGACGCGCAGCATACGACGGCTTTCCGGATCCATGGTGGTTTCCCACAGCTGCTCCGGGTTCATCTCGCCCAGACCTTTATAGCGCTGGATAGCCAGGCCACGACGGGACTCTTTCACCAGCCACTCCAGCGCCTGCTCGAAGCTGGTCACCGGCTGACGGCGTTCGCCACGTTCGATAAAGGCATCGTCTTCGATCAGGCCGCGCAGCTTCTCGCCGAGGGTGCACAGACGGCGGTATTCGCCACCGGTGATAAACTCGTTATCGAGCGGATAGTCGGTATCCACGCCGTGAGTACGCACGCGAACGATCGGTTCAAACTGCTGATCCGCGTTCTGACGAACGTCGAGCTGCCACAGGCTGCCGTGCGCTTCTTTTTCGTTCAGATCGGCGATCAGAGCGTTAATCCAGCGGGTTACCGTCTGTTCATTGCTCAGGTCGGCTTCGCTCAGCGTCGGCTGATAAACCAGCTCTTTGAGCAACGCTTTCGGGAAGCGGCGCTCCATACGGACGATCATTTTCTGTGCGGCGTTGTACTCAGAAACCAGTCTTTCCAGCGGCTCACCGGCCAGCGCAGGCGCTGCGGCGTTGGCATGCAGGGTCGCACCGTCGAGAGCGATAGCGATCTGATACTGATCCATCGCCTCGTCATCTTTAATGTACTGTTCCTGCTTACCTTTTTTCACTTTATACAGCGGCGGCTGGGCAATATAGACGTGGCCGCGCTCAACGATTTCCGGCATCTGACGGTAGAAGAAGGTCAGCAGCAGGGTACGGATGTGCGAACCATCGACGTCCGCATCGGTCATGATAATGATGCTGTGGTAGCGCAGCTTGTCCGGGTTGTATTCGTCGCGGCCAATGCCGCAGCCCAGGGCGGTGATCAGCGTTGCCACTTCCTGAGAGGAGAGCATCTTGTCGAAGCGCGCCTTCTCAACGTTAAGGATTTTACCCTTCAGCGGCAGGATCGCCTGGTTCTTACGGTTACGTCCCTGCTTCGCAGAGCCGCCCGCTGAGTCCCCTTCCACCAGGTAGAGTTCGGACAGCGCCGGGTCACGTTCCTGACAGTCGGCCAGCTTGCCCGGCAGGCCTGCCAGGTCCAGCGCACCTTTACGGCGGGTCATTTCACGGGCTTTACGCGCCGCTTCACGTGCACGTGCCGCATCGATAATTTTGCCAACCACGATTTTCGCATCGGACGGGTTTTCCAGCAGGTATTCGGCCAGCAGCTCGTTCATCTGCTGCTCTACCGCCGTTTTCACCTCGGAGGAAACCAGTTTGTCTTTGGTCTGCGAGGAGAACTTCGGATCCGGTACCTTCACGGAGACAACGGCAATCAGGCCTTCACGGGCATCGTCGCCGGTGGCGCTGACCTTGGCTTTTTTGCTGTAGCCTTCTTTGTCCATATAGGCGTTCAGGGTACGGGTCATCGCCGTACGGAAGCCGACAAGGTGCGTACCGCCGTCGCGCTGCGGAATGTTGTTGGTGAAGCAGTAGATATTTTCCTGGAAGCCGTCGTTCCACTGCAGCGCCACTTCTACGCCGATGCCGTCTTTTTCGGTGGAGAAGTAGAAGATATTCGGGTGGATCGGCGTTTTGTTCTTGTTGAGATACTCAACAAACGCCTTGATGCCGCCTTCGTAGTGGAAGTGGTCCTGCTTGCCGTCACGTTTGTCATTCAGGCGAATGGAAACGCCGGAGTTGAGGAATGACAGCTCGCGCAGACGCTTCGCCAGAATGTCGTACTCAAACTCGGTGACGTTGCTGAAGGTTTCGTGGCTCGGCCAGAAACGGACGGTGGTCCCGGTTTTTTCCGTGTCACCGGTTACCGCCAGCGGAGCCTGCGGCTCGCCGTGCTGATAAATCTGGCGATGCGTTTTGCCTTCGCGGTTAATCACCAGCTCCAGCTTCTGCGACAGGGCGTTAACCACGGATACGCCTACGCCGTGCAGGCCGCCGGAAACTTTATAGGAGTTATCATCGAATTTACCGCCCGCATGCAGAACGGTCATGATCACTTCGGCTGCGGAAACGCCCTCTTCCGGGTGAATACCGGTCGGGATCCCACGGCCATCATCCTGTACAGAGACCGAATTATCGGCATGGATGGTGACAATAATGTCTTTACAGTGCCCAGCGAGCGCTTCGTCGATAGCGTTATCGACCACCTCGAATACCATGTGGTGCAGACCGGTGCCGTCATCCGTATCGCCGATATACATACCCGGGCGCTTACGCACCGCATCCAGCCCTTTGAGGACTTTGATACTGGAGGAGTCATAAGAATTCGACATCAACGTTTCTCGCTCATTTTTTCTTGGGTTAATCCGTTATTTTACCCTTTTCCACGCTGAACATCTTCGAATTTTTGTCCGACATGTCCAGAACGTGTTCAGCGCTGATGGCGCTAACAAAAACCTGCGACTGCGTGGCTTTTAAGCGGCTGGCAAGCAGCCCGCGACGCGTATCATCAAGCTCTGAGGCAAAATCATCTATCAGGTACAGGCAACGACGCCCGCTTTCGCGGGTTAAAAACTCGCCCTGCGCCAGACGCAGCGCGCACATCAGCAGCTTTAGCTGCCCACGCGACAACGTGTCCTCCACCGGCGCACCGTCGGCACGAATGCGGAAATCCGCCTTGTGCGGGCCGTGAGCGGTGTAGGTCAGCATCCGATCGCGCTCGAAGCTGCGTTCCAGCACCTCGGCGTAGTCGGTCTCTTTTTCCCAGCCGCGCTGAAAGCCAAAGCTGAGACTAAATTCGGGTAAAAATTGTTTGCAGGTATCCGCCATATCATCGGCGATGGCCGCGCTGTACTCGGCACGCCAGCGGCTGATCTGCTCCGCCAGCGGGATAAGTTCCATATCCCAGGGTCGCAGCTGGGCATAGCGGCTGACCTGACGCAGGGCGGCATTACGCTGCTTCAGCAGACGTCGCAGATTGCTCCAGGCGGTAAAGAAACCCGCTTCGTTATGAAAGCAGCCCCAGTCGATAAAGGCCCGACGGTATTTCGGCCCGCCGTTAAGCAGGGTAAAGCCTTCCGGGGTGATCAGCTGCATCGGCATCAGCAGCGCCAGCTCGGCCACCTTATGCCCGTCGCTGCCGTCGATGCGCACGGTGCTGTCGCCCTGCTTATCTTTGGTCAGGCCAATGGAAATCTCGCGCTCTTCGCCCTGCAGTCGGCCGTGCAGCACGAAAGATTCCTGCTCGTGGCGGATCACCCTGCCAATTTGCAGGCTGCGAAACGCCCGGCCGTGGCCGAGGGTATAGAGCGCTTCAAGCACGCTGGTTTTGCCGCTGCCGTTGGCACCGACAAGGAAGTTAAAACCGGGAGATAAAGCAAGATCCGCGCTTTCAATATTGCGAAAGTCGCGGATCAACAGGCGGGTGAGCGACATTACAGTCTCATTGGCATAACAACGTAGGCAGCCGACTGTGAGGCTGCATCTTCAATCTGTACGCTCGAAACGGAGTCGGTCAGCAGAATACGCACGTTCTCGCACTTCAGCGCGTTAAGCACATCCAGCACGTAGCTAACGTTGAAGCCAATTTCCATCTCCGTGCCGCCGTAGGTGACATCGAGGATCTCTTCCGCCTCTTCCTGCTCCGGGTTGTTGGCGGTGATTTTGATCTGGTTCTCATGCACAAACAGGCGCACGCCGCGGAATTTCTCATTGGAGAGAATGGCCGCACGGGCAAAGGCCTGCTTCAGCAGATCGCAACCAGCCTCAAGCGTTTTATCCGGATTCTTCGGCAATACGCGGCGATAATCCGGGAAACGACCGTCAACCAGCTTAGAGGTAAAGATAAAGTCGCCGACGTGCGCACGAATGTTATTGCTGCCGATCTGCACGCGCAGCGGAGTATCGCCGCCGTCGAGCATACGCATCAGCTCAATCACGCCTTTACGCGGTACGATCACCGAATGGCTGGGTAACGCCTGGCCAATGGGCATTGAGCAGACCGCCAGACGGTGGCCGTCGGTGGCTACGGTGCGCAGCTCTTCGCCTTCGGTTTCAAATAACATGCCGTTCAGGTAGTAGCGCACGTCCTGATGGGCCATTGAGAACTGGGTCGCCTCAATCAGACGCTTCATCGTGGCCTGAGGCAGGGTGAATTCCACCTCGCTCTGCCAGTCATCGAGATTCGGGAAGTCCGCAGCCGGTAGCGTGGAGAGCGAGAAACGGCTGCGTCCGGAACGCACCAGCATCCGCTCGCCTTCCAGCTGCAGCGAGATCTCCGCGCCTTCCGGCAGACCACGGCAGATATCGAAGAATTTACGCGCCGGAACGGTGGTGGCACCCGGCTCGTGGGGCTGAGTCAGCGCCACACGTGCGACCATTTCCATTTCCAGATCGGTACCGGTCAGGGAAAGCGTACCGTCCGCGACCTGCAGCAGCAGGTTACCCAGGATCGGCAGCGTAGGACGTCCCCCCAGCGGGCCACTGACCTGCTGAAGCGGTTTTAATAAGAGTTCACGTTCAACGGTAAATTTCATAGCGTCACGAGGATAATGTTCTGATTAAGTTAGAGAAATCTTCTTTAATATCGTGGCTTTCTTCACGCAACTGCTCAATCTTACGGCAGGCGTGCAGCACGGTTGTATGGTCGCGGCCACCAAACGCATCGCCGATTTCCGGCAGGCTATGGTTGGTCAGTTCCTTGGCCAGTGCCATGGCCATCTGGCGCGGACGTGCAACCGAACGGGAACGCCGTTTGGAGAGCAGATCCGCCACCTTAATCTTATAGTACTCCGCCACCGTCTTCTGAATATTGTCGATGGTGACCAGTTTTTCCTGCAGCGCCAGCAGATCGCGCAGAGCTTCACGCACGAAGTCGATAGTGATAGCGCGACCGGTAAAGTTGGCGTTAGCGATAACGCGGTTCAGCGCGCCTTCCAGCTCACGGACGTTAGAGCGCAGACGCTTGGCAATAAAGAACGCCACTTCACCCGGCAGACGAATGTCGTTCTCGTCAGCCTTTTTCATCAGGATCGCCACGCGGGTTTCCAGTTCGGGCGGCTCGATCGCCACCGTCAGGCCCCAGCCAAAGCGGGATTTCAGACGATCCTCAACCCCGTTGATCTCTTTCGGGTAACGATCCGAGGTCAAAATGATCTGCTGATTGCCTTCAAGAAGGGCGTTGAAGGTGTGGAAGAACTCTTCCTGGGAACGCTCTTTATTCGCAAAGAACTGAATGTCATCGATCAGCAGCGCGTCAACGGAACGGTAGTAGCGTTTAAACTCTTCGATCGCGTTGTTCTGCAGGGCTTTGACCATATCCTGAACAAAGCGCTCGGAGTGCATATACACCACTTTGGCATTGGGCTTGCGCGCAATAATGCCGTTGCCCACCGCGTGCAACAGGTGGGTTTTACCCAGACCCGTGCCACCATAAAGGAAGAGTGGGTTATAGGCGCCGCCGGGGTTATCTGCCACCTGGCGTGCCGCCGCACGGGCCAGCTGGTTGGATTTACCTTCAACGAAGTTATCGAATGAATTCTTGAAGCTAAAGTTAGAGCGGTAGGTCGGCTCTGCCGGTGCCGGAACGTTGTCCCAGCCCGAACGCGCTGGCGGAGCCACGCGTGCCACCTGAGCCTGAGCCGCAAGGGCCGGTGCGGCAACGCTTGCCGGTTCTCTCAGGGTCTGTACCGCTGGCTTAGTCCCCACCTCAAAACGCAGCTGTGGGGCATCGGTGCCGCAGAACTCGTTCAGCAGGACATTGATATTATTGAGATACTTGTCTCTTACCCAGTCGAGGACAAAGCGGTTTGGCGCATACAGAGCCAGCGTGCTATCGCTCAGTTCCGCCTGCAAAGGGCGTATCCACATACTGAATTCTGTGGCTGGTAACTCATCCTGCAATCGGGCAAGACACTGCTGCCAAAGCGAAAGTGACACGGCGGACTCCACTCGAACAAAAGTCGATAAAAGATAAGGCGGAAACATTAATGATTTTTGACGCACACCGACAAGACCCAAAAGGGCGATGCGCGAACCGCTATCTGCGGTTTCTGTCCGATCGTTAACCACGGATCGCGATCGGGACCGCGGATCATAGCCTAAAGTGAGGCAGAGATCTTCTGTTTCTCACAGTTTCTTGCCCGGTTATCCACAGGCAAGGATCGCAACCGGCTAAGTGTAATCGATCCTGGCGAGGGCGCGGCACGATTCAGGACACATATTGAAAATTTAATGAGCAGCGACAAAATCATGCTTAAACGATCTTAGGAAGATCCCGAACGATCCTTGCGCTTTACTGATGAGGCCGTATAATTCTCCACCCGGTGCGTAATGCTCGATTCCGGGCGTCGAAAACGCAGATTTTTTGCGCAAAGATGCGTGGAAAAGTATGCGCAATGCGGTAAAGAGAATTGACTCTGGAGTGTACAATTATTACAATCCGGCCTCTTTAATTACCCATTACTTCGGCGTTAGCTGGTCGCTCGGCGATTGGACATACGCAAAAGTCAGTGAATTTATTCAAGTTTAGGTAGAAATCGCCATGAAACGCACTTTTCAACCGTCTGTACTGAAGCGCAACCGTTCTCACGGCTTCCGTGCTCGTATGGCTACTAAAAATGGTCGTCAGGTTCTGGCACGTCGTCGTGCTAAAGGCCGCGCTCGTCTGACCGTTTCCAAGTAAGAAAGCTAACCCTCGGTGGTTAAGCTAGCATTTCCCAGGGAGTTACGTTTGTTAACTCCCAGTCATTTCACATTCGTCTTCCAGCAGCCACAACGTGCTGGCACGCCGCAAATCACCATCCTCGGCCGCCAGAATTCGCTGGGGCATCCCCGCATCGGTCTTACCGTCGCCAAGAAAAACGTCAAACGTGCGCATGAACGCAACAGGATTAAACGCCTGACGCGCGAAAGCTTCCGCTTGCGTCAACACGAACTGCCGTCAATGGATTTCGTGGTGGTGGCGAAGAAGGGGGTTGCTGACCTCGATAACCGTGCTCTTACGGAAACGTTGGAAAAATTATGGCGCCGCCACTGTCGCCAGGCTCGCGGGTCCTGATAGCCCTTATCAGGGTCTATCAACGCCTGATCAGTCCGCTGCTCGGGCCACACTGTCGTTTCACGCCGACCTGTTCAAGCTATGGAATTGAGGCATTGCGCAGGTTTGGAATGATAAAAGGCAGTTGGTTGACGGTGAAACGCGTATTAAAATGCCACCCTTTACACCCGGGTGGAGACGACCCCGTCCCGCCAGGACCTTCTAAAACCAGAGAACACTAACGATGGATTCGCAACGCAATCTTCTTATCATCGCTTTGTTGTTCGTGTCTTTCATGATCTGGCAAGCCTGGGAGCAGGATAAAAATCCTCAGCCTCAGCAGCAGACCACGCAGACTACGACCACCGCAGCGGGTAGCGCCGCAGACCAGGGCGTGCCGGCCAGTGGCCAGGGGAAACTGATTACGGTTAAAACCGACGTGCTTGAACTGACCATCAACACCCGTGGCGGTGATGTTGAGCAGGCGCACCTGTTGGGCTACCCGAAAGAGCTCGGTTCAAACGAGCCGTTCCAGTTACTGGAAACCTCAGCACAGTTTATCTACCAGGCGCAGAGCGGTCTGACCGGTCGCGACGGTCCGGATAACCCGGCTAACGGCGAACGTCCGCTGTACAACGTCGATAGCGACACGTTCGTACTGGCCGATGGTCAGAAAGAGCTGGCGATCCCGATGACCTGGACTGACGAAAAAGGCAACACCTTCACCAAAACCTTCACCCTGAAACGCGGTGAATATGCGGTAAACGTGGGCTATAACGTGCAGAACGCCAGCGAAAAACCGCTGGAGATCTCCACCTTTGGTCAGCTGAAACAATCCATCAAACTGCCAGCCCACCTCGATACCGGTAGCAGCAACTTTGCGCTGCATACCTTCCGTGGCGCAGCGTTCTCGACGGCGGATACGAAGTACGAGAAGTACAAATTCGACACCATCGCCGAAAACGAACAGCTGAACGTGAATTCTAACGGCGGCTGGGTAGCGATGCTGCAGCAGTACTTCGCCACCGCGTGGGTACCGAATAACGACGGCAGCAATAACTTCTTCACCACTAAAATTGGCAACGACATTGCCGCTATCGGCTACAAATCGCAGCCGGTTGTGGTACAGCCGGGCCAGACTGCCGCGCTGAACAGCACCCTGTGGGTCGGTCCGGAAATTCAGGACAAGATGGCCGCCGTTGCGCCGCACCTGGATCTGACCGTTGATTACGGCTGGCTGTGGTTTATCTCTCAGCCGCTGTTCAAACTGCTGAAGTTCATCCACAGCTTCCTGGGCAACTGGGGCTTCTCCATCATCGTGATCACCTTTATCGTGCGCGGTATCATGTACCCGCTGACCAAGGCGCAGTACACCTCGATGGCGAAGATGCGCATGCTGCAGCCGAAGATTCAGGCTATGCGTGAGCGTCTGGGCGATGACAAACAGCGTCAGAGCCAGGAGATGATGGCGCTGTACAAAGCTGAGAAAGTGAACCCGCTGGGCGGCTGCTTCCCGCTGCTGATCCAGATGCCAATCTTCCTTGCGCTGTACTACATGCTGATGGGCTCCGTTGAACTGCGTCATGCGCCGTTCGCACTGTGGATCCATGACCTGTCTGCACAGGACCCGTACTACATCCTGCCGATCCTGATGGGCGTGACGATGTTCTTCATTCAGAAGATGTCGCCGACCACCGTGACCGACCCGATGCAGCAGAAGATCATGACCTTTATGCCGGTCATCTTCACCGTCTTCTTCCTGTGGTTCCCGTCAGGTCTGGTGCTGTACTATATCGTCAGCAACCTGGTGACGATCCTTCAGCAGCAGCTGATTTATCGTGGACTTGAAAAGCGTGGCCTTCATAGCCGCGAAAAGAAAAGCTCCTGATTAGATTAAGCAGTCGCTAGAATAAAGGCGGTCAGATGACCGCCTTTTTTATTGGTAATAAACGAGACAAACCATGAGCCATAACGACACTATCGTCGCCCAGGCCACCCCACCGGGACGTGGTGGCGTCGGCATTCTGCGTATCTCCGGCCTCGGCGCGCGCGACGTCGCCCAGGCGGTACTGGGTAAGCTGCCAAAGCCGCGCTATGCCGATTACCTGCCGTTTAAAGATACGGACGGTTC
The DNA here is from genome assembly GCA_035277345.1 of Enterobacteriaceae bacterium. Classification (GTDB taxonomy): domain Bacteria; phylum Pseudomonadota; class Gammaproteobacteria; order Enterobacterales; family Enterobacteriaceae; genus BIGb0383. Next base: position 31,365 of record DATEKR010000183.1, on the reverse strand, counting down.
TGCGCTCGATCAGGGCATTGCGCTCTGGTTTCCTGGCCCGAACTCCTTTACCGGCGAAGACGTGCTGGAGCTGCAGGGCCACGGCGGTCCGGTGATCCTCGACCTGCTGTTAAAACGTATTCTGACCCTGCCCGGCGTGCGTATCGCCCGTCCCGGCGAGTTCTCCGAGCGGGCATTTCTGAACGATAAGCTGGACCTGGCCCAGGCGGAAGCTATCGCCGACCTGATTGACGCCAGCTCAGAGCAGGCCGCACGCTCGGCGCTGAACTCGCTCCAGGGCGCATTCTCTGCCCGCATCAATCATCTGGTGGAAGCACTTACTCACCTGCGTATCTACGTTGAAGCGGCCATCGACTTCCCGGATGAAGAGATCGATTTCCTCTCCGACGGCAAAATCGAGGCCCAGCTGAATACGACGATCGGCGATCTCGACGCCGTCCGGGCCGAAGCGCGCCAGGGTAGCCTGCTACGAGAAGGGATGAAGGTCGTTATTGCCGGACGCCCCAACGCCGGTAAATCCAGCCTGCTGAACGCCCTGGCGGGCCGTGAAGCGGCCATTGTGACCGATATTGCCGGAACCACCCGCGACGTGCTGCGCGAGCATATCCATATCGACGGTATGCCGCTGCATATTATCGATACCGCCGGGCTGCGCGACGCCAGTGATGAAGTTGAACGTATCGGGATCGAGCGTGCCTGGCAGGAGATTGAGCAGGCTGACCGGGTCCTGTTTATGGTTGACGGCACCACCACCGACGCCGTCGATCCGGCCAGTATCTGGCCCGACTTTGTTGCCCGTCTGCCGGCCAGACTGCCGATTACCGTGGTGCGTAACAAAGCGGATATTACCGGCGAGACGCTGGGTATCAGCGAGGTGAACGGTCACTCACTGGTTCGCCTCTCCGCCCGCACGACAGACGGCGTGGACGCGCTGCGCAACCATCTAAAACAGAGTATGGGCTTTGATACCCGTATGGAAGGCGGCTTCCTCGCCCGTCGTCGTCATCTGCAGGCGCTGGAAACGGCCGCAGAGCATCTGCAGCAGGGCAAAGGGCAGCTGCTGGGCGCATGGGCAGGCGAACTACTGGCGGAAGAGCTGCGTCTGGCACAGCAGGCGTTAAGCGAGATCACCGGCGAGTTTACCTCTGACGATCTGCTGGGACGGATTTTCTCGAGTTTCTGTATCGGGAAGTAAGGTCGATAAAGCAAAACCAGGAGTAAGCACCCACCGGGTGCTTACTCCCACCCGGTCATTAACCGCCTGGCTCTGGCCTGCATCCCTTCCAGAATCGCATCACAAACAGGTGCCGGAAAATCAACAGGCAGCGCGTTTCTGATACTCACAACCACAGCATCCATCGACTCTGCAAATTCAGTCAGAATGCTTTCCATTGACGCTCTGGCAAATCCAACTGCCTGCGCAGTCTGGAAAAAGTGTCGTGGGAAGATCGGCTCAATTGCATATTTCTTACCACTTGAGCCAGCCCGCATCATAGGAAAAATGATGAGCGCCACTGCCCGTTTTGGTCAGGATCCCCACCCGATAGCCGTTCATATAAACATCGAGCGCCGCCATTACCATTCTTCCTTCCAGGATGAAGTAGATGCGGGGTCGTTATTGGCGGTGTTCGCATTCCTGGGCGTAACGGTCAGCTCTAAATTCAATGCCGACAGGATCTTAAAGAAGGTTTCCAGCCTGGTGGAATCAGGATGTTGTTCGAAACTGGAGACGGTATCCTGACGAATGCCAACTTTGTTGGCCACTTTACCTTGAGAAAGTTTCTGCGTGATACGAACATCTTTCAGATAGCTGCTGAGCTGCTTGCTGTTGGTGACCTTCATTCTCTAATCCTACCGGTTATAGGCGGTAGAATAAACATTACACGCTTTAACAGGTCAATCAAGAATGACACGCTATAGGCGTTAAACGGCTTTTACCTGCTATGCAGTATAAGAAGTAAGGGCAGGAAAGCTCTCCCGCAGCGCGGGAGAGCTTTGTAGAGCGATAAGATTAGAAGTCGTAGCTCATTGAGACTTTCAGAGTACGCGGTTCGCCCTGGTACAGATAAGTACCGGAATCATCCACACCTCCCCAGTAGTTCTCATTGGTCACGTTATTCACGCCCACACGCCAGACCATCTGGTTTTTCTCCTGATTCAACTGCATGCGATAGCGTACGCCCAGATCCAGGGTTGTGTAGTTATCCAGCTTCTTGGTATTAGCCAGGTTGGCATACTGAGAACCAGTATGATTCAGGCGCGCGGTGGCAGTCAGACCGCTAATGGGTTTGATGTCGTATTCAGCGCCCAGCACAGCCACAAAGCTCGGCACACCGATAGCTGTATTGCCTTTATTAGCCGCATTTTCAGCTCTGGTTAGCTCAGCATCAATCCAGGTTGTGCTGCCGTTCAGGCGCAGGCCGAGAACCGGCTCACCGAATACGTTCAGCTCTACACCGCGGTTACGCTGTTCCCCGCCGAGCGTCATATCCCCGTAGGCGTAAGGCTTTTTGATTTCAAACAGCGCCATGGATCCGCCGATATTGCCAAAATCAACCTTCACCCCTGCTTCGTTCTGTTTAGAGTGAGCAATATTTGCTCGTGAACCAAACTGTGGGAAGCCGGCGATGCTGGTGGACTGCGGCTGTAGCGCTTCCGTATGGTTAGCGTAAAAGGAAACCTCTTCCCACGGCTTATAGACCACGCCATAGCCCGGTAACCAGCGGTTGCTGTTCTGGGCATCACCAAGGTTCATCGCACCGGTGGCCGGAGAATAAGTACGAGCCACCACTTCCTGATAACGCGCACCGACAGTAAACAATAAAGTATCATCCAGAACGCCCAGGGTATCGCTTAACAGAACTCCCTGAGAGCGCGCGCGTTCAGTCGTCAGTGGGTCACTAAATTTACCGGCCCCTGGAGTAGTGGCAGGCTCATCAATAAATTGCGGATTATAAATATTTACGGCTGGCTCTTTGTCGTGATAGTTCCAGGCCATTTTGGTGTTTTTGGTCGCAGCAGAATAACCCACGTTCACTTTATGGGAGACAAAACCGGTATCAAACTGACCGCGAATTCCTGCCATACCGCTAAAGGTGTCAAAAACGTTGTGCGTACCCATTCGGCGCACAACTGCATTACCTGCGTTATCAGTCAGAACATTCGACGCTGAAATAAGTATTTCATTAGCATGCTGACCCCCCATCGCAGCATAAGCCGTCCAGTCGCTGGTCAGGTCGTATTCTGCACGCGCCATACCGAACTCACTTTTGATATCGGTGCGGTTCCATTTCTGACTGTAGTTACGAGAGTTGCTCGGCAGCGCAGGGATATCCGGAACACCAGAAATGTTTAGACCAAGGGAATCACCGTGGTTCTTTTTCTCCTGATAGCCAACATCCAGAGAAGTACGCAGGTTTTCACCACGATAATCCAGCCCCAGCGAAGCCAGCGTCGTGCGACGGCGATCGTCGTTAATACGGCCTTCGCCTTCACGGTGCAGCAGGTTCACACGGGCACCAAACTGGTTGTTATCCCCAAAGCGACGACCCGCATCAACAGAAGTACCGATCTGAGAATCAGAAGCGTAGTCCATCCCCACGCGGGCCATAGGTGTGTCTTCAGCACGTTTTGGCTCAAGGTTAATTACCCCGCCTACGCCTGTGCTTGATGAACCATTTACCAGAGTGTTGGCACCTTTAAAGACTTCAATACGTTCGATCATCTGAGTGTCAACGATCTGGCGCGATACAATGCCCGGCAGGCCACCCATCAGCATTTCTTCGCCGTTCATTTTCAGACCGCGAATACGGAAAGCTTCACCAGCAAGGCCATAACCATGGATCGGCTGCACACCCGCATCATTACGAACAACATCAGCAATCGTACGCGCCTGCTGATCTTCCACCAGCTTCGAGGTGAAGCCGATGATATTAAAAGGAACATCCATCGCTTTTTGCTGGCCTAACATTCCCAGGCGACCGCCGTTAGCGATCTGTCCATCCAGATAGGCCGGAATCAGAGTATCCCCGCCGGCTTTAAAATCGCTTGCGGCGCTTTCCTGTACCACAATGGTATCTTCTGCCTTTTTCTCGCCAGAAGTGGTGTTGGTCGCGGCGTATGCGTTACCAGCCAGCGCGCCAATTGCCAGCGCCAGCACGGTTTTGCGCAACGCTAACTGCTTGTTTTTTGGGTTATGCATGATTTTCTCTGATAAATGAAGGTTAATAATGCAGAGTTATTCTAAATAGATAGCTAATTCAATTAGTTAACCATCTAATTCCCTTTATTATTTTATTCCACTCTGCACTTAAGCCCCGCCATTTAAGCGCAAACGATAATTCTACTCAATATCATTTACATACAAATTGTCATTCAAAGAAAATATTGCTGCTATAAGCAGTGAAAATGTGCTTTATAGTTATTTGTTAAATAAAGAAAAACCGCGTTAAACGCGGCTTTGCGAAAGCTGATTCTTCTTTATTCCACCGCCAGCCGCCGCCTCTCAAGACGCCGCTCCTGAAGGGAGGAATAGATAAAGGCAACGATAAACACCAGCGTAAACAGCAGCACAATTGTCGGCGCGGGTGCGCTATCAATAAAGAACGACAGCCAGACTCCGCTCACCGAGACCACCGCAGACAGGCAGGCCGCGAGGATCAGCGCCAGATGGAAGCGGCGGGTCAGCAGCACGGCAATCGCACCGGGCGCAATCAGCAAGGAAATAGAGAGGATAATCCCCACGGATTTCAGCGTAGCCACAATGGTCAGCGCCACCATACAGAGCAAGCCATAGTGCAGGAATCCCGTATTCAGACCGCAGGCTCTGGCCTGGTGGGCATCGAAGCAATAGAGCAGGAAATCACGCCATTTCACCAGCAGAACCACAACCACCATGGCGGAGATAATCGCCGCCTGCAGAATATCGCTGCCGTTTACCCCGAGCATATCGCCAAACAAAATATGGTCGAGATGCACTTCCGGCTGCACGGCGATATAGAGGATCAGCCCCGCGCCAAACATGCCGGAGAAGACAATCCCCATCACCGTATCCTGTTTGATGCGGCTATGATCCTTGATATAGCCGCTGGCTACCGCGCAAAACAGCCCGGCGATAAAGGCCCCGACCGCCAGCGGTGCGCCCACCATCCAGGCCAGCACGACGCCAGGGAACACCGCATGACTCATGGCGTCGCCCATCAGTGCCCAGCCCTTCAGGACCAGGAATACCGAGAGCAGCGCGCAGGGAATGGAAACAATCAGCGAGATCAGCAGGGCGTTATTCATAAACCCGAACTGCAGCGGTTCCAGAAGGAGTTCAATCATAATGCCTCCTGAGCGGCCTGGCGGGCACGTCGGCGGTTCGCCAGGATGCCGTGCTTAGGCGCGAAAACAAAGGCCAGCAGGAACAGCAGCGTCTGGGCGACGACAATAATGCCGCCGGTCGCACCGTCGAGATAATAGCTGGCCCAGGCGCCAACAAAACTGGTGATGCTGCCGATCGCCACGGCGATCATCAGCAGGCGCGGAAAACGGTCGGTCAGCAGCCAGGCCGTTGCCCCCGGCGTCACCACCAGGCAGATAACCAGAAACGCGCCAACGGTCTGCAATGCCGCCACCGTCGACACCGCCAGCAGGGTGAAGAACAGCACTTTTAAGCGCTCAGGACGCAGGCCAATGGCGCGGGCGTGGTTCTCATCAAAGAAGCACACCATCAGGTCTTTCCATTTCAACAGCAGCAGCGCAATGGACACGACGCCAATCACCGTCAGCTGGATAATATCCTCCGGCGCAATCGCCAGAATATTGCCCAGCACGATGGTCTGAATATTAACCGAGGTCGGATTCAGGGAGACCATAAACAAGCCCAGGCCGAAGAAAGAGGAGAAGATCAGGCCGATAATAGCGTCCTCTTTTAGCCGGGTTCGCTGGTTCAGAAACAGCATACTGCCCGCCGCCAGGCCTCCGGAGAGAAACGCCCCCAGCGCAAACGGCAGGCCCAGCATATAGGCTCCGGCGACACCCGGCACAATAGAGTGCGAGAGCGCATCGCCAATCAGGGACCAGCCTTTCAGCATCAGGTAGCAGGATAAAAACGCACACAGGCCGCCGACCATCGCGGAGACCCACATGGCGTTAAGCATGTACTGATAGCCGAACGGCTCCAGCAGCCAGCTAATCATGATTCGCTCCCCGGCGCAGGACGGTGAGAGATAAACGGTCGTTCATCGTCGGTGATGATGTGCTCTTCCGAGCCGCTCAGCACCACGCGCCTCAGAACGCCGCTAAACGCCTGCTCCAGATTCTGGGCGGTAAAGGTGGTTTCCGTCGGGCCGCTGGCCAGCACAGTGCCTTTCACCATCACCGTGTAGTCGCAGAATTCGGTGACCGATCCAAGATTGTGGGTCGATACCAGCATGGTTTTCCCTTCGTCGCGCAGCTCCGCCAGCAGGCTGATAATTTTAGCCTCGGTCTGCACATCCACACCGGTAAAAGGCTCATCCAGCAGGATCACCTGTCCCTGCTGGGCAATGGCGCGCGCCAGAAAGACACGTTTTTTTTGCCCGCCGGAGAGCTCGCCGATTTGCCGGTGCCGGTACTCCAGCATATTGACCCGCTCCAGCGCATCGGTGACGATCTGCTGGTCCTTCTCCTTTGGCCGACGCAGCATGCCCATATGGCCATAGCGGCCCATCATCACCACATCTTCCACCAGCACCGGGAATGACCAGTCCACCTCTTCCGCCTGGGGAACATAGGCCACGCGGTTTTGCCGCAGCGCCTGACGAACCGACATATCGAGAATAGAAATTGTCCCGGACGAGAGGCGAACAAAGCCCATAATCGCCTTAAACAGTGTCGATTTCCCGGAGCCGTTCACGCCCACCAGCGCAGCAATCGAGCCGCCGGGTATCTGAAAGCTGGCATCGCGCAGTGCGGTGTGTCCGTTACGGTAGGTGACGCCGACCTCCCTGACATCAATGGCCGGGCGTCGTTCTTCAGACTGCTGCGCTATTGTCATAGACTTACTCCTTCAACCCGTCATTGATACCCTGCACCAGCGTACGCGTCGTGACCTTCAAGAGATCAATATAGGTGGGAACCGGGCCCTTTTCCGCACTGAGGGAGTCGACGTAGAGTACGCCGCCGTAATGCGCGCCCGTTTCACGCGCTACCTGACGGGCCGGTTTGTCTGAAACGGTGCTCTCACTGAAGATGGCCGGGATCTTGTCCTGCTTCACCTTATCGATCACCTTACGCACCTGCTGCGGCGTTCCCTGCTGATCGGCGTTAATCGGCCACAGATAGAGTTCGCGCAGGCCAAAGTCGCGGGCCAGATAGGAGAAAGCACCCTCGCTGGTGACTATCCAGCGTTTTTCCTGCGGGATAGCGGCCAGTTCATCGCGGATTGGCGCGATCGCCGCGGTGATTTGCTGCTTATAGGTTTCGGCATTACGCTGATAGGTAGCGGCATTGGCCGGATCGTACTTCACCAGCGCATCGCGGATATTATCAACGTAGATCAGGGCGTTATCCGGCGACATCCAGGCATGGGGGTTGGGCTTGCCGTTATAGGGCCCTTCGCTGATGCCCATCGGCGTGATCCCGGTGGTCACCACCACTTCCGGCACCCCTTTCAGATGCTGGTAGAAGCGCTGGAACCACAGTTCCAGGTTCATACCGTTGGAGAGTATAAGCTGCGCGCCCTGGGCGCGTTTAATATCCCCCGGCGTCGGCTGGTACTCATGAATCTCTGCCCCGGCGCGGGTGATCGAGGTCACCTCTGCCGCATCGCCCGCAACGTTTTTTGCCATATCGGCAATCACCGTAAAGGTGGTGACCACTTTGAACTTTTGTTCAGCCCAGGCGGATGTCGTCATCGCCGACAGCGCGCAGGCCAGCAGGATCAGTTTTTTGGTTTTCAGGAGCATGCCGGTTTCTCCGTATGATGATTAAAATTACTTCAAATATAGCTCATGCTAATTTATATAGCACAAGCTATATCTAAATGAAAATGATTATCGTTTTAAAAAATTATTGAGAATTTCAACAACAAAGACATCAGGCAGAAAAAAGGGTACGGTGGGAGGAAGTACAAGAAGTGGGCAGAATACCCATTATCGGGGCGTTGATTCGCAAGCAACCCTGACGTTACATCAAAGGAAATGTAAAAAACCCACTTAAGGTCTTCTCATTTACGCATTTACGGATTAAAAACTACGCAAATTGAGCGATAATATATTTACCGCTTTTATTCATCATTGACCATTATCACGGAGCGAAAAATGGCAACGCATTTTGCAAGAGGGATCCTTAAGCACGACCATCTCATTCCTCTGCGGCTATCGGATCCTTGTCACAGCGAGGCAAACCGTCTGCCCGAACATCGACGTATTCGTTTTCTGGCTTCCAGGACGCTGCTGGCCGAGCTGATGTTTATGCTTTACGGTATCGGAACGCTACCGGAAATCATCACTCTCCCGGATGGCAGACCGCGTTTTAAGGATGAACTTCTGCCGCGTTTTTCACTGACGTACACGGGCAATATGGTCGGCGTCGCGCTCACCACCGAAGGCGAATGCGGCCTGGATATGGAGCTTCAGCGCGCCAGCCACGGTTTTCAGCTGCCCCGCGTCACGGAGAAACCGACGTTTTCCAGCAACGAAACCCTGTGGATCAATAACCAGAACGATCCCAACGAAGCCCGCTCCCAGCTGACGACCCTGCGCCGTAGCGTGCTGAAGCTGAGTGGCAATCTGCATAACACCGACCCGGCATTTCTGCAGCTGCAGCCTGGTGCGGGACGTTTGCGCCTCGCCACCCCGGCACCCATCGAAGCAATCTGTGATGCAGAAGACGTCCTGGTCTGGTCCGTCGCCGTCAGCCCGGCCATCGAACGCCTGAAAATCTGGGAATACGATAGCCTGCACGGCTGGACCAGCCTGCCCGATGCCCATTCCCGCATCAATGAACCTGCCGGACGCCTGATGCGCTTTACCAGCCTGCCCTGACGTACTACGCCAGGGCAGTTTGACGCTTAGTGGGCGTCGATAAACACAATCTTCAATACGAACAGCAGCGCCACCACAACCACGCACGGGCTGATTTCGCGCACGCGGCCGGTACCCAGCTTCATCACACAATAAGAGATAAAGCCCAGGGCGATCCCTTCGGTAATGGAGAAGCTGAACGGCATCATTACGGCGGTGATAAAGGCCGGTACGGATTCAGTGAGGTCGTCCCACTTCACGCGTGCCAGGCTGGAGGTCATCAGTACGCCAACATAAATCAGCGCGCCCGCAGCGGCATACGGCGGCACCATCCCGGCCAGCGGCGACAGGAAGATCACCAGCAGGAACAGCAGACCCACGACGATGGCCGTCAGGCCGGTACGGCCACCCACGGAAACGCCGGAAGAGGACTCGATATAGGCCGTCACGGAAGAGGTGCCGATAAAGGAACCGGCTACCGACGAAATGCTGTCCACGTACAGCGCCTGCTTCATGCGCGGGAATTTGCCTTTCTCATCGGCCAGACCGGCTTTATCGGTCACGCCAATCAGGGTGCCGGAGGAGTCAAACAGGTTGACCAGCATAAAGGAGAAAATCACACCCGCCAGGCCCAGGTTAAAGGAGCCCGCAAGGTCAACCTGGCCGACCACGGTGGTGACGCTCGGCGGTGCTGAAACAATACCGTGATACTGCACGTCGCCCATCAGCCAGCCCAGCAGGGTGGTCACAATGATAGACACCAGCACCGCAGCATGAATATTACGGGATGCCAGAATGGCGATGATAAAGAAGCCCAGCGCGCCCAGCAGGACACTGTGCGAGGTCAGGTTACCGATAGTGACCAGGGTTTCCGGGTTCGCGACAATAATACCGGCATTTTTCAGCCCCATCATGCCGATAAACAGACCAATACCGCTGGTAATGCCCACGCGCAGGCTCATCGGAATATTGGCAATCATCCAGTAGCGGACGCGGAAAATCGTCAGCAACAGCAGGCCAACGGCGCCCCAGAAGATGGCACCCATCCCGATCTGCCACGGCAGACCCATCGCCCCGACGACCACAAAGGCGAAGAAAGCGTTCAGACCCATCGCCGGTGCCAGTGCAACCGGCAGGTTGGCAAACAGGCCCATCATGATGCTGCCGAAGGCGGCGATCAGACAGGTGGTCACAAAGACCGCGCTGGTGTCCATGCCCGCCGCGCCAAGAATTTGCGGGTTAACAAAAACGATGTAAACCATCGTTAAAAACGTAGTGAAACCGGCGATCACTTCGGTGCGTGCCGTTGTGCCGTGATCCCGCAGTTTAAACACACGTTCAAGCAATCCCGGGTTTGAGGCCTGGGTATTGTGTTGTTGGCTCATTATCTGTTTCCAAACATAAGGAGGGAAAATTCGTCGCTATCCTATACCAAAATGAGGCACTATTGACGGTTGTCGCATACTTTTTTTCATTGATTTTGCTTATACGGCAACGATTGCGTGCGGCAAATTGCTTTAAGTAATCGTTAAACTTGTTAACAGGGAAATGTGATGTCCCAAATCGAAGCGGTATTTTTTGACTGTGATGGCACGCTGGTTGATAGCGAAGTCATCTGTTCACGCGCCTACGTCCATATGTTCGCGGAATATGGCATCACGCTGGAGCTGGAAACCGTCTTTAAGCGGTTTAAGGGCGTGAAGCTCTACGAGATCATCGACAGGATTAACGCCGAACACGGGGTGAATCTGGCAAAAACCGATCTGGAACCGGTATATCGCGCCGAGGTCGCACGTCTTTTCGACAGCGAACTGCAGGTGATTGTCGGGGCGAATGCGCTGCTGGATTCGATGAACGTGCCGATGTGCGTGGTATCAAACGGCCCGGTCAGCAAAATGCAGCACTCTCTGGGCAAAACCGGCATGCTGCACCACTTCCCGGAAAAACTGTTTAGCGGCTACGATATCCAGCGCTGGAAGCCAGACCCGGCCCTGATGTTCCACGCAGCGATTGCGATGAACGTGAATCCGGAAAACTGCATTCTGGTCGATGATTCTTCCGCGGGGGCGCAATCGGGAATTGCTGCCGGAATGGAGGTGTACTACTTCTGCGCCGACCCGCACAATCAGCCGCTCGATCACCCAAAAGTGACTACCTTTACGGATCTGGCAGCGTTGCCTGAGCTGTGGCGTCAACGCGGGTGGAATATTACTCGCTAAAAATAAGGCCGGAATCTTGTCCGGCCTTAATGCATCACTCTTTCGGATCTTTACCCGCCAGCAGTTTATCCAGTTCATCACCGCCAACGTGACGGAAATCCTGCCCCTTCACGAAGTAGAAGATAAACTCGCAGATATTCTGGCAACGGTCGCCGATACGCTCGATGGAACGGGCGCAGAACAGCGCGGTCAGTACGCTCGGGATCGTGCGGGAGTCTTCCATCATGTAGGTCATCAGCTGACGTACAATGCCTTCGTACTCCTGGTCCACTTTCTTGTCTTCGCGATAGATACGCACCGCTTCGTCGAGATCCATCCGGGCAAACGCGTCCAGCACATCGTGCAGCATCTGCACGGTGTGACGGCCCAGCGACTCCAGGCTTACCAGCAGCGGCTGGTGCTGCTGGGAGAATTTCTCCAGCGCCGTGCGGCAGATTTTATCCGCCACGTCACCAATACGTTCCAGCTCGGAGATGGTTTTGATAATCGCCATCACCAGACGCAGATCGCTTGCCGTCGGCTGACGCTTGGCGATGATCCGCACGCAGGCTTCATCGATGGCAACTTCCATCATATTGACCTGTTTGTCGCCGTCGATAACCCGCTTCGCCAGCTCGCCATCCTGATTATGCATCGCGGTGATCGCATCAGATAACTGCTGCTCCACCAGCCCGCCCATGGTCATGACCTGAGTGCGAATATGCTCCAGTTCAGCATTGAACTGGCCGGAAATATGTTTGTTAAGGTTAAGACTGTCCATTGCGCACTCCTGATTAGCCGTAACGACCAGTAATGTAGTCTTCAGTCTGTTTCTTCGCGGGCTTGGTAAACAGATCGTCCGTTTTGCTGAATTCAATCAGCTCGCCAAGATACATAAACGCCGTATGGTCGGAGCAACGTGCAGCCTGCTGCATGTTGTGGGTCACAATCACCACGGTGTAATCCTGCTTCAGCTCGGTGATCAGCTCTTCGATACGACCGGTAGAGATCGGATCCAGCGCCGAACACGGCTCGTCCAGCAGCAGCACTTCCGGGCGGATCGCGATACCGCGCGCGATACACAGACGCTGCTGCTGACCACCAGAGAGAGAGTACCCGCTCTGGTGTAACTTATCTTTGCTTTCATTCCACAATGCGGCTTTGGTCAAAGCCCACTGCACGCGCTCATCCATATCGGCACGCGAGAGTTTCTCAAACAGGCGCACGCCAAACGCGATGTTGTCATAGATAGACATCGGGAACGGCGTCGGCTTCTGGAAAACCATCCCGACTTTGGCGCGCAGCAGCGCGATATCCTGGGTGTTGGTGAGAATATTGTCACCGTCCAGCAGGATTTCACCTTCCGCACGCTGATCCGGATAGAGCTCGTACATTTTGTTAAAGGTACGCAGCAGCGTGGATTTACCGCAGCCTGACGGCCCGATAAACGCGGTGACCTGGTTTTTCGCGATATCCAGATTGATGTTTTTCAGCGCATGGAACTTACCGTAGTAGAAGTTCAAATCGCGAACCTGAATCTTGCCCGGAGTCTGTTCAACCATACTCATCTTTTTCTCTTTCCTCATCCGGCACCGCGTTTCGCCGCGCCGCAAAAAATTAGCCGTGTTTATTCTTCGCGAAAATGACGCGCGCCAGGATATTCAGCAACAGTACGCACAGGGTGATGATCAGCACGCCCGCCCAGGCCAGCTGCTGCCACTCGGCAAACGGGCTCATGGCGAATTTGAAGATGGTCACCGGCAGGTTGGCAATCGGCTGCATCATATCGGTGCTCCAGAACTGGTTGGAGAGCGCGGTAAACAGCAGCGGGGCGGTTTCACCCGCGATACGCGCAATCGCCAGCAGGACGCCGGTAATAATGCCGGAGACAGATGCCCTCAGAGTAATAGAGGAGATCATCTTCCATTTCGGCGTGCCGAGCGCATAGGCCGCTTCACGCAGGCTGTCCGGCACCAGTTTCATCATGTTCTCGGTGGTACGAATAACGATCGGTACCTGCAGCAGCGCCAGCGCAATCACGCCCGCCCAGCCGGAGAAGTGCTGCATCTGCGCCACCACGATGGTGTAGACAAACAGACCCACAACGATAGAGGGTGCAGAGAGCAGAATGTCGTTAATAAAACGGATGACTTCGGCAATCCATGACTTACGGCCATACTCAGCCAGGTAAATCCCGGCCATGATGCCGAGCGGCGTACCAAAAATGGTCGCCCAGAGGATCAGCAGGCCACTGCCCGCCAGGGCGTTGGCCAGACCGCCACCCGCCGTATTCGGCGGCGGGGTCATTTCGGTAAACAGCGCCAGCGACATCCCGTCGATCCCACGCGTCACGGTCGACATCAGGATCCAGATCAGCCAGAAGAGGCCGAAAGCCATCGTCGCCATCGAGAGCGTCAGCGCCAGACGGTTTTTGTTACGACGACGCGCCTGCATTTTGCGGCGTGATTCCGCAAGCTCAGCGGTGGACTGCATTTCGAGCGTAGCCATTAGCGCGCCCCCTCGTTTTTCGCCAGACGCATCACCATAAACTTAGAAATCGCCAGCACAATAAAGGTAATCACAAACAGGATCAGACCCAGTTCCATCAGCGCCGCAACGTGCAGGCCGGATTCCGCTTCCGCGAACTCATTGGCCAGCGCGGAGGTAATACTGTTCCCCGGCATAAACAGGGATGCGCTGTCGAGCTGGTAGGTGTTACCGATGATAAAGGTCACCGCCATGGTTTCACCCAGCGCACGGCCTAATCCCAGCATCACCCCGCCTATCACCCCATTTTTGGTAAAGGGCAGAACGATTCGCCAGATAACTTCCCAGGTGGTGCAGCCAATACCGTAGGCCGACTCTTTCATCATCACCGGGGTTTGTTCGAACACATCGCGCATCACCGCTGCGATGTAAGGGATAATCATAATGGCGAGGATGACGCCTGCGGCCAGGATACCAATACCGAACGCCGGGCCGGAGAAGAGGGCGCCGACAAACGGAATGTTCGACAGGACATTGCCCACCGGCTCCTGGAAGTAGGTGGCAAACAGGGGAGCAAAGATAAACAGGCCCCACATGCCGTAGACGATACTCGGAATAGCCGCCAGCAGTTCAATAGCGATACCCAGCGGGCGCTTCAGCCAGTTGGGGGCCAGTTCCGTCAGAAACAGAGCAATGCCGAAGCTCACCGGTACGGCGATCAGCAGTGCGATAAAGGAAGTCACCAGGGTACCGTAGATCGGTACCAGCGCACCGTAAATATCGTTCGGCGCATCCCACTCTTTGGTCCACAGGAACGCAAAGCCAAACTCTTTCATGCTTGGCCAGGAGGAGATAATCAGGGAAACGATAATGCCACCGAGCATCAATAGCACAATCAGCGCAGCCAGTCTTACCAGCGCGCTGAAGATCATGTCACCTTTTTTACCCGGCGGGTTAAAAGCAGGCTTAGTAGCAGCCATATTTCACTCTTTAAGTTTGGACCTGAAAGCGAGCATATTAATCGTTTTTCAGGTAGTTAGCTTTCTATTCTCTCTCCCGGAGAGAAAGTTTGGGGTGAGGCGTTTCCGCCTCACCCCGCCCCTTTCCATCAGGTCAGGGTAACAACATTCTGCTTAGTAGACCGCTTTACCGCTGCTGTCTTTCACGTTAGCTTTCCAGCCAGCGCGAATCTGCTCAACAACGCTTTCCGGCAGGCTGGCGTAGTCCAGATCGCTTGCCTGCTGGCCACCGCTTTTGTAAGCCCAGTCGAAGAACTTCAGCACTTCAGCGCCCTGCTCCGGCTTAGCCTGTTTGGTGTGAACCAGGATGAAAGTAGTGGAAGTAATCGGCCACGCGTTGTCACCTTTCTGGTTAGTCAGATCCTGTGCGAAGGATTTGCTCCAGTCGATGTCTTTGGTTGCGTTAGCAAAGTTTTCTTCAGTCGGGCTTACGTCTTTACCGTCAGCAGACTTCAGTTTGGTGTAGGTCAGGTTGTTCTGCTTGGCATAGGCATACTCAACGTAGCCAATGGAGCCCGGCAGACGCTGTACGAACGCAGCGATACCGTCGTTACCTTTACCGCCCAGACCGGTCGGCCAGTTAACGGTAGAGCCGGAACCGACTTTAGATTTCCACTCTTCATTCACTTTCGCCAGGTAGCTGGTGAATACGAAAGAAGTACCGGAACCGTCAGCACGACGCACAACCGCGATGTTCTGCGAAGGCAGCTTAACGCCCGGGTTCAGTTTAGTGATTGCAGCGTCATCCCACTTCTTGATTTTACCAAGGTAGATGTCGCCGAGGGTTTTGCCATCCAGCACCAGCTCGCCAGATTTCAGACCCGGAATATTCACAGCCAGAACGATCCCGCCGATCACGGTCGGGAACTGGAACAGACCTTCCTGAGCCAGTTTTTCGTCAGACAGCGGAGCATCAGAAGCACCGAAATCAACGGTGTTTGCGATAATTTGTTTAACACCACCGGAGGAGCCGATACCCTGGTAGTTAACCTTGTTACCCGTTTCTTTCTGGTAAGTATCAGCCCATTTGGCATACACCGGCGCAGGGAAAGTTGCACCTGCACCAGTCAGGCTCGCTGCTGCGTTAGCAGCAAAAGCACTCAGAGATAAGGTCGCGGCGACAACAGTTGCGACAGTGGTACGCATAACGTTCATAATGTCTCCTGCAGTGATTCGTAAATCGTTGTTTGAGTTGCTACGTTGAGCAAAGTAGGACACTTTGGTGACAGATAAATGTACGAATTATTACAGTTTTATGACAACAAAAATCCCATCAAAAACATTCAATATTAATCGTTATAAATCAAACAGATAAGATTACTCATGACAATAGCTTTGCAGTAAAATTTTCTTTTTGTGACACTGAAAAAAGTAGCTGAAGATGACGGTTTGTCATAAATAAATGCAGAAATAATTGATTAAAATCTGGTTTGTTCAGGGTCTTCATCCTTTAACGTAATCCCATCACTTGCTAATCAGGAAGAATACGATGTTCAGAAGAACTGCGTTTACCGTTGGGCTGTTAGCGCTGGCGTCCTCAATGTATAGCCATGCCGAAAAAGTAGAATGGAGCCAGGGTTCTGGCCAGAGTGACGGGATCGTCGTCAGTGACGGTGCCAACAATAATGCCAATACCGCGTATTTATCCATCAGTTCAGCGATCTCTGTTCCGGCAATCAAAAAAACGCAGGAGGAGGTCGCAACACTGAAGAGGGAACTCGCGGATCTGCAAAGAAATGCTGAAGAAATGAAGCGCCAGCTCAGCAACCAGCAGAGTCAGACAGCATCCGGACTGAAAGACAGTAGCGCAAACCTCAGCAAAGAGATTGACGATCTGAAAAGAGAGAACCAGTCACTGAAAAGGTCGATGGAAGAGTTAAGCCGCGAAAACGATAAGCTGAGCAGCGGCAACGACAGGCTAACTCAGAGGCTGAATGATATGGATCGCAGCCTGAGTTCGCTGGAAAGCAAAGTGAAATAAAAGAACGCCCTGCATTGCAGGGCGTTTTAGCATTTACTCTACGGTGACCGATTTCGCGAGGTTACGCGGCTGGTCAACGTCGGTGCCTTTAATCAGCGCCACGTGATAAGCCAGTAACTGTAGCGGCACGGTGTAGAAGATAGGTGCAATCACCTCTTCGACGTGCGGCATATCGATGATGTGCATATTGTCGCTGCTGACAAAACCGGCATCCTGGTCAGCGAAGACGTACAGCTGGCCGCCACGGGCGCGCACTTCTTCAATGTTGGACTTCAGTTTTTCCAGCAGTTCGTTATTCGGTGCCACCACGATAACCGGCATGTCCGCGTCGATCAGCGCCAGCGGGCCGTGTTTCAGCTCCCCTGCCGCATAGGCTTCCGCGTGAATGTAGGAGATCTCTTTCAGCTTCAGCGCACCTTCGAGGGCGATAGGGTACTGATCGCCACGGCCGAGGAACAGCGCATGATGCTTGTCGGAGAAATCTTCCGCCAGCGCTTCAATACGTTTGTCCTGAGACAGCATCTGCTCAATACGGCTCGGCAGCGCCTGCAGACCGTGCACAATATCGTGCTCAATCGACGCATCCTGACCTTTCAGACGTCCCAGCTTCGCCACCAGCATCAGCAGAACGGTCAGCTGGGTGGTGAAGGCTTTGGTGGAAGCAACGCCGATTTCGGTCCCGGCGTTGGTCATCAGCGCCAGATCGGATTCGCGCACCAGCGACGAGCCAGGCACGTTACACACGGCCAGAGAACCGAGGTAGCCCAGCTCTTTTGACAGGCGCAGCGCGGCCAGGGTATCCGCCGTCTCACCAGACTGGGAGAGGGTGATCATCAGGCTGTTGCGGCGCACCGCGGATTTGCGGTAGCGGAATTCAGAGGCAATCTCAACGTCACAGGAGACGCCCGCCAGGGCTTCAAACCAGTAACGGGAAACCATCCCGGAGTTGTACGAGGTACCGCAGGCGACGATCTGGATATGCTCAACCTTCTCCAGCAGCGCGTTAGCCTGCGGGCCCAGCTCGCTTAAATCCACTTCGCCGTGGCTGATACGCCCGGTGAGCGTGTTTTTGATGGCGTTAGGCTGCTCGTAGATCTCTTTCTGCATATAGTGACGATAGGCACCTTTGTCGCCCGCGTCGTACTGCAGATTAGATTCGATCTCCTGACGCTTCACCTGCGCGCCGGTGTTATCGAACACCACCACGCTACGGCGGGTCACTTCCGCGATATCGCCCTCTTCCAGGAAGATAAAGCGACGGGTCACCGGCAGCAGAGCCAGCTGATCGGAAGCGATAAAGTTTTCACCCATCCCCATGCCGATCACCATCGGGCTACCGGAGCGGGCCGCCAGCAGCGTGCTCGGATCGCGGGAGTCCATAATCACCGTGCCGTAGGCACCGCGCAGCTGCGGGATCGCACGCAGCACGGCTTCGCGCAGCGTGCCGCCCTGTGCCAGCTCCCAGTGCACCAGGTGAGCAATCACTTCCGTGTCGGTTTCTGATACGAAAGTGTAGCCGCGCTCTTTCAGGCTTTCGCGCAGCGGTTCATGGTTTTCAATGATGCCGTTATGCACCACCACAATGTGTTCAGAAACATGCGGATGCGCGTTACTTTCGGAAGGTTCACCGTGAGTCGCCCAGCGGGTATGCGCGATACCGGTACCGCCGTGCAGCGGATGTTCTTCCGCCGCCTGAGAGAGCACCTGCACCTTACCGAGACGACGAAGACGGGACATATTCCCGGCTTCATCCACCACCGCCAGACCCGCGGAGTCATAGCCCCGGTATTCCAGACGGCGTAAACCTTCTAACAGAATTTCCGCTACATCACGTTGCGCGACTGCGCCAACAATTCCACACATAGTATTTGATTCCGATTTTGGCATGATGCCATGCGTTGTCGCTAACCTGTTGTTTGCCCTTTACGGGCACCCCGAGCCTTGTAGAGAGTGGGGTTATTTTTATATTTACTGCCTCGGGACGGGGTAATTATCTTATTACCCTCATCCCAGCCTCTCCTGACGGAGAGGATAAAATTACTTTTTCTTCACCGGACGCTGCCAGCCCTGCTTATGGACCTGCGGCACGCGGCTGATGACTAATTCATTGTCGGCGACATCGCGAGTCACGGTAGTACCGGCAGCAATGGTCGCTCCGTTACCGACGCTAACCGGTGCCACCAGCTGCGTATCGGAGCCAACAAAGACGTCATCGCCAATCCGGGTCAGGTGTTTGTTGGCACCATCATAGTTGCAGGTGATGGTACCGGCACCGATATTGACGTTATCGCCAATTTCCGCATCGCCCAGGTAGCTCAGATGACCCGCCTTGGAGCCTTTGCCCAGGCGCGCCTTTTTGATTTCGACGAAGTTACCCACGTGGGCCCCCGTCAGCAGTTCTGCACCCGGACGCAGGCGGGCAAATGGCCCGATAGTGCACGCAGCTTCCAGACGGGCGTTCTCAACCACGCTGTAAGGACTGATTTCGCAGTCATCGCCAATCTCGCTGTTTTTAAGCACGCAGCCCGCGCCAATCTTAACGCGATCGCCAAGCACGACGCGGCCTTCGATAATCACGTTAGCATCGATTTCGATATCACGCCCGTGGACGAGTTCACCGCGCAGGTCGAAACGCAAAGGGTCGCGCAGCATCACGCCAGCCAGCAGCAGCTTTTCGGCCTGCTCGGACTGGTAGATACGCTCCAGACGGGAAAGCTGCAGGCGGTTGTTAACGCCTTCCGTTTCGCTGATGCGCTCAGGATGTACGGCGGCGATCTCACGTCCTTCATGATGCGCCAGCGAAATGATATCGGTGATGTAGTATTCACCCTGGGCATTGTTGTTGGTGAGCTTCGACAACCAGCGTTTCATATCTGCGCCGTTGGCGATCAGAATGCCGGTGTTTATCTCCTGAATCTGGCGCTGGGCATCGGTCGCGTCTTTTTGCTCGACGATGCCGGTCACCACGCCGTTTTCCCGGGTAATACGACCATAGCCGGTGGGGTCGTCAAGCGTGACCGTTAACAGGCCGATACCGCCCTGCGGCTTCGCCGCGCGCAGACGTTCGAGGGTGGCGACGGAAATCAGCGGCACGTCGCCGTAGAGCATCAGAATATCTTCGTCATCGGCAAAGCAGGGCGCGGCCTGCTGCATCGCATGGCCCGTTCCCAGCTGTTCCGCCTGCAGGACCCAGTTCAGCGTGTCGCCGTGCAGCGCCTGCTTCAGCAGCTCGCCTCCGTGGCCGTAAACCAGATGCACCTGACGGGAACCCAGATGGTTAGCCGCATCAATAACATGCTGCACCATCGCTTTCCCTGCCAGCGTATGTAGCACTTTCGGGAGATCGGAATACATGCGGGTTCCCTTGCCAGCGGCAAGAATAACCACGCTCATCGCACTGTTTGACATACGCATCCTGACGATAAATTAAGGAGTGAAGTAAACCGTTTCGACGTTGAAAATTCTACATATTTTTCGTCATGAAACGAGATGCAGATAAAACGCTCAATGCCGGTCCGGTACTGTGATTCAGACGGCTATTTTCGACCATTTCACCGCGCTTTGTCGCGGAAAAAAACCGCTCATTTCCCGTGCATCGCGCTATCCCAATGCTTTTGCTGTTTTTTTGACACCTGAATAAAGAAAATCCTAAAGCAAAACACTGTTTTAATAAGTGATTATTGTGACGCACAAAAAAGAAACGGCATTTCATTTTGACCATAATAAGGCCAATTTTTACTCAGGAGAATAAGATGAATAATAAGATACCTCTGGCCCTGACCCTTTGTTGTTCGGCTGTTGCCTTTACGACACAAGCAGCTGATACCCCGGTCTGGAAAGCTATTGCTTTCGGCCAGTCGACGGATGTGAATTTCTCATCCAACGTGCTGCCGGAAAAGGTAGGTGTTAACAACGTGACGATCGACGGCAAGAAATTGTCCGTGGAGAGTACGGCAGGTCTGGATAAGCCCATCACCATCGAAAGCCGCGGCGGCAAAATAGCCAACTCCCACGATGGCCTCACCTTCTTTTACACCACCCTGCCCGCCAGCGAAAACTTTGTCCTGCAGGCCACGGTGACCGTCGATCACTTCGGCCCGGAAAACGGCGCAAAACCGGCAGCCCAGGAAGGTGCCGGTCTGCTGGTTCGCGACATTATTGGCAATCCGCGCCAGGAGCCGTTGAAAGAGGGCTATGAGGAGTTTCCTGCGGCGTCAAATATGGTAATGAACGCCATTATGACCCAGGATAAAAAAGACGCTAACCGGGTCAAAATGCAGGCTATCGCCCGCGAAGGGATCAGCCAGCCCTGGGGCAATGCCGGCTCATCCATCAAGAAAGAGAGCTATAAAGAAGAGGTGGATCTGCAAAAAACGCCGACCTTCCGCCTGCGTCTTGAACGTACCAACGACGGTTTTATCACCGGCTGGGCTCCGGCAGGCAGCGACCAGTGGGAAACCAAAACCGTTCCCCATGCTGACCTGGTCACCGTCCAGGATAAGAACCAGTTCTACGTAGGTTTCTTTGCCTCCCGTAACGCAAAAATCACCGTCAGCGATGCGACGCTCACCACCTCCACCGCGCAAACCGTACCGTCAAAGCCGTATGTTGCCAAAGCCTGGCCGGTGGTGATGCAGGTTGCTTCCGCCAGCAAAAGCACCACTGAGCATTATGTGGTTCAGGCTCGCGCCAACTATGACGGGCAGTTTAGCGTTCGTCAGAACGAAGTGGTGATCGGGTCTGATAAACCGGTGAAGGCCGGGGAAATGTTCACCCTGCCGGCAAAATTGCAGGCGCAGAACAGCTTTAATATTGTCTTCACCCCCACCAGCGGAAAAGACAAAACGCCGGTTGAGCAGAGCCTGAACGTTGAGCGCATCAGCGCCGTTACCGCATCCACGCTCTATGCTGCGCCGCAGGGTAAAGCCGATGCCAGCGGCACCGCAGCGTCACCGCTGGATCTGGCGACGGCCATTGCCTTGGTGCCTGCCGGAGGCAAAATCGTACTGGCCGCCGGCGATTACCCGAAAACCGATATCCCGGTATCGGCCAGCGGCCTGAAGGATAAGCCCAAAGCGCTCGAAGCCGAGGGTAAAACGGTGATCCACGGCATGCTGCTTGACGCCAGCTACTGGCATCTGAAAGGGATTGAGATCACCGAAAAAAGCCTGCGCATCCAGGGTAGCCATAACCTGATCGAGAACGTGGTGGCGTATAAAAATGACGACACCGGTATTCAGATCTCCTCACCAGATAAGATCGGTCGCCCGCTGTGGGCCAGCCATAACCGGGTGCTGAACTCAGAGTCCTTCAGCAATGAGGATCCGGGCAAAATTAACGCCGACGGTTTTGCAGTGAAAATGCGCGTGGGCGAAGGCAACCGCCTGGAAGGCTGCTACTCGCACGACAATATCGATGATGGCTTCGATCTGTTTAATAAAATCGAAGACGGTGCGAACGGCGTCGTCACTATCGTTGATTCCATTGCCCGCAACAACACCAGCAACGGCTTTAAGCTGGGTGGTGAAGGGCAGCCGGTGGCCCACGTGGTGCGTAACAGCATTGCGGTAGGTAATCACCTGGACGGTTTCACCGATAACTTCAACCCGGGCAAGCTGGTGGTCTCCAACAACGTTGCGGCCAACAACCTGCGCTTTAACTATATCTTCCGCCCGAGTCCTTACGGCGATGCCAGCACCCAGGGCGTCTTTACCGGCAACCTGTCTCTGCGCAGCGAGCCGGGGAAATATGATGATGCGGTGATCGGGAATATTGATGCCACTAACTACTTTATTGTCGATGGAAAGAGCGTCAATAAAGAGGGTAAGGCGCTGGATATGAAAGCGTATAAGTCGCTGGATCTGCCGCAGCCGCTGCTGCGCAACGCCGACGGAAGCTTTAATACCGGGGATTTTCTGCGTAAACCTTAATGTTAAGCAGGCCTGAATTCTCAGGCCTGCTTCCTTTATCAGAGGCTCAGCGTATAGAGCCTCTGTGCTTTACTGATTACCCACCTCATTGCCATAAGGCAGCGTGTCGTAATCCCTCAGCGCGTTCTTTTTGTAAGGGTTGCCAATCCAGCGGGTTGTCTCAACAAACTGCGGGCTGGTGATTGAGCGGGTTGCATCATAGCCGTCGTACGTTAAGCCAGCCAAATCAGACCAGGTGTGGATAAGCTCTGAGCTGCTGTATTTACGGTTAACATCACCCGCGAAGCTCCGGGGATGCGCCTGCTGCCAGGCTGTCGACGTCCAGAGAATAAACGGCACGGTATACATACGGCGCGTAGGGTCGCTTTCATTACGTCCCTGGGTCTTATGCGGTGCAGTGTCGTAAACCTCTTCCCCGTGATCGGAGAAATAGAGCATAAAGCCGTTAGGATCGGTGGCTTTAAAGTCTTTTATCAGCGTCGAGACGATATGGTCGTTGAACAGGTTGGCGTTATCGTAGCTGTTATAAGATGCCTGCTCTCTTCCGGTTAAACCTGGAGGTAAATCGTCTGTTTTACCGTCAAATTTGTTCCAGCCGTTCGGGTAGCGGAAGTCGTAGCGAATATGCGTTCCCAGCAGGTGCACGATGATGAATTTCTTCGGTGCCGGGTCGGCCAGCACTTCTTTAAACGGTGCCAGGACGTTGGAGTCATACTCGCGAGCGCTCTGGGTGCGCTGCTGATTCATATAGTACTGCTTGTCCGTCTGCCTTGAGAACACGGTCAACATCGTGTTGCGCTCGGTCATCGTCTGCTGGTTGGTGATCCAGAAGCTCTTATAGCCTGCCTGCTTCATCATGTTCATCAGCGACGGCTGGGTCAGATACAGGTCCGGATTTTTTTCGTTCGCGAAGGTCAGCGCCTGTTGCAGAATTTCGATGGTATAAGGACGAGACGTGACGACGTTATTAAAGACCGTCATTTGCGGATCGGTTTTATGCAATGCATCCAGCTCAGGCGTAGTCTGGCGGTGATAGCCGTACAAACTCATGCGACCACGCTGCGTGGACTCACCAATCACCAGTACCAGCGTGCGCGGCTCGTTGCCGGAGGCATCTTTCAGATTGGCCAAAGGGGCAAGCGCGTTGTTGGAGGTCAGCAGGCTGTTGAGGCTGTCTAACTGAGCGCGGTATTCCGTATAAGCAATGATAAATTGCCAGGGCGCGGCGGGCTCAATGCGGGAAGAAATGCTTGCGAATGAATCCCCGATACTGTTTTTCTTGATAAGCCACTGTTTACCGACCGGGTTCAGTACCAGGCCAAACAGAATGGCAAAGGAAATCAGCCAGCGCCACGGATTTGGAATATAAACCGGACGCAGACGAGTCCACAGCAGGATAGCGCCCAGAGTGTAGGCAAGCGTAATCAGCAGTAGCTTGATGCTGAAATACTGGCTCAGATACTCGCTGGCTTCGCTGGCGTTGGTTTCAAACATCACAAACAGAACGCTTTGTGAAAACTCCTGTCCGTAAACGACGTAATAGCCCAGCGCGGCAACAGAGGCTGCCCACAGGACGATACCAATCACGGCGGCGATAATGCGCGTGCGCTGCGGGAACAGAAAGACGGGAATGAACCACAAAGAGCTGTAGAGCAGGGAGTCACGCAGGCCGGTCGAACCGCTGTATCCCGTTGCATAGATGACAATCTGAAGAACCGAAGAGAAATACCAAAAATAGAGCAAAACCCATCCCAGGGCTTTTAAACTGAACTTCCGTTCAGCCTGATTCTGTGTGAAGTGCATACGCTTGCCTGTGCAAAAAAATAATAACGAACCGTAACGAATGAACCTTAAGAAAGCCTTAGTTATGGACACTACGGTGGCTTTTAATCACTAAAAAAATCACCCGGGGTGGGTGACTTTTGAGCGCAATATATGAAATATGACAGGATAATGACAGCGAAATCTAAGATGGGTTCAACAGCGTGCTCTGGCGCCATAAAAGAAGAGGCCGCAACGTTATCCGTTGCGGCCTCTTTCCGACGTTTGGCTGACTGGCTTTACGCCATCAGGCGACTTTTTCAACTCTGTTCACACCGCATGTGTTGTCGTTTTAGTTAGCGGTACAGCGTGATGGATTACAGATTGAAAGTACCGAAAGATACGTTCATGTTGTTGAAGAAAGCGATGATTTTGTTGATCAGTTTCATGATGTCTTCCTCGTTTGTTTGAGTGTTCTTTTTTGTGACTTACCTCACAGAAAAGAAGTCTACTCTTCATTTTTTAACCGATCAACATATTTGTGATGGAAATCACAAAAAATTAAAACACCTTTTCAGTTTCAAATAATCTGAAACGAAAGCATAAAAAAAAGCCAGCCTGGGATCCAGACTGGCCTTTATGCTTTCAAGCCGGTGTTACATCGCTTTTCTGGTCAACTCAATAACACGCAGTTTTGCGATAGCTTTAGACAGCTCCGCAGATGCCTGAGCGTAATCCACGTCACCGTGAGAGTTCTGAATGTGCTCTTCAGCTTTACGCTTCGCTTCCAGGGCTCGCGCTTCGTCGAGATCCTGACCACGAATCGCGGTATCAGCCAGAACGGTCACGCTGCCAGGCTGCACTTCAAGCACACCGCCGGACAGGTAGATAAACTCTTCATGACCGTGCTGTTTCACGATGCGGATCATACCAGGCTTAATGGCGGTGAGCAGCGGTGCGTGCCCCGGGTAGATACCCAGTTCACCTTCGCTACCCGTTACCTGGATTTTCTCGACCAGACCAGAGAACATTTGTTGCTCTGCGCTGACGACGTCCAGGTGGTAAGTCATTGCCATATCACCCTCCGATTAAGGCGTTAAAGTTTTTTGGCTTTTTCCACGGCTTCGTCGATAGAACCGACCATGTAGAACGCCTGCTCCGGCAGGTGATCGTATTCGCCGTCCATAATGCCTTTAAAGCCACGGATGGTGTCTTTCAGCGAGACGTATTTACCCGGAGAACCGGTGAATACTTCTGCAACGAAGAACGGCTGGGACAGGAAGCGCTGGATCTTACGTGCGCGTGCTACCACCAGTTTGTCTTCTTCAGACAGTTCATCCATACCCAGGATGGCGATGATGTCTTTCAGCTCCTGGTAACGCTGCAGCAGGGACTGTACGCCACGCGCGGTGTCGTAGTGTTCCTGACCCACAACCAGCGGGTCCAGCTGACGGCTGGTGGAGTCCAGCGGGTCAACGGCCGGGTAGATACCCAGAGACGCGATCTGACGGCTCAGTACCACGGTTGCATCAAGGTGCGCAAAGGTGGTGGCTGGTGACGGGTCAGTCAGGTCATCCGCAGGTACGTATACCGCCTGAACGGAGGTGATAGAACCGGTTTTGGTGGAGGTGATACGTTCCTGAAGAACACCCATCTCTTCCGCCAGGGTCGGCTGATAACCTACCGCTGAAGGCATACGGCCCAGCAGTGCGGATACTTCAGTACCGGCCAGGGTGTAACGGTAGATGTTGTCAACGAACAGCAGAACGTCACGACCTTCGTCACGGAATTTCTCAGCCATGGTCAGACCGGTCAGCGCAACGCGCAGACGGTTTCCCGGCGGCTCGTTCATCTGGCCGTAAACCAGGGATACTTTGTCCAGAACGTTGGAGTCGGTCATTTCGTGGTAGAAGTCGTTACCCTCACGAGTACGCTCACCCACGCCTGCAAACACGGAGTAACCGGAGTGCTCGATCGCGATGTTACGGATCAGCTCCATCATGTTTACGGTTTTACCTACACCCGCACCACCGAACAGACCGACTTTACCGCCCTTAGCGAACGGACACATCAGGTCGATAACCTTGATGCCGGTTTCCAGCAGTTCCTGAGAGCTGGACAGCTCTTCATAGGACGGTGCCTGACGGTGAATAGCCCAACGGTCTTCTTCACCGATGTCGCCTTTCATATCGATCGGCTGACCCAGTACGTTCATGATACGACCCAGGGTCGCTTTACCTACCGGGACTTCAATCGGGTGCTCGAGGTCTTTTACTTCCAGACCACGGCGCAGGCCGTCAGAAGAACCCATAGCGATGGTACGCACGATACCGCCGCCGAGCTGCTGCTGAACTTCCAGCACCAGAGTTTCAGAACCATTTGTCACCTCGAGGGCGTCGTACACGCGCGGTACGGCGTCCTGAGGGAACTCGACGTCGACCACGGCGCCGATTACCTGGACAATCTTTCCAGTAGCCATTTTAAATCCTCTACGAAATAACCTGGTTATACCGCGGACGCACCACCGACGATCTCGGTAAGTTCCTGAGTAATGCTGGCCTGACGAGCTTTGTTGTATACCAACTGCAGCTCTTTAATCAGGCTGCCACCATTATCGGTTGCGGCTTTCATCGCCACCATACGTGCGGCCTGCTCGCTGGCCAGGTTTTCTACCACGCCCTGATAAACCTGAGATTCGACATAACGACGCAGCAGGGTATCCAGCAGCGCTTTCGGATCGGGTTCATACAGGTAATCCCAGGATTTATGCTTCAGATCATCATCCTCTGATGCCGGCAGCGGCAGCAGTTGGGTAATGGTCGGAGCCTGGGACATGGTGTTAATAAATTTGTTGCTGACAACGTACAGCTTGTCCAGACGGCCTTCATCATAGGCCTGCAACATCACTTTAACCGGACCGATCAGTTCAGACAGGGAGGGCTTATCCCCCATACCTGTCACCTGTGCGACAACATTGCCGCCAACGGAGTTAAAGAAAGACACGCCTTTTGAGCCGATCATTGCGAGATCGCACTGAACGCCTTTATCGGACCACTCTTTCATATCCGCCAGCAGTTTCTTGAACAGGTTAATGTTCAAGCCACCGCACAAACCACGGTCGGTCGACACCACCAGGTAGCCCACGCGTTTAACGTCGCGTTCTTCCAGGTAAGGGTGCTTATATTCCAGATTACCGTTAGCAAGGTGACCAATCACTTTGCGCATGGTATCTGCATAAGGACGGCTGGCTGCCATGCGCTCCTGCGATTTACGCATTTTGGAAGCGGCGACCATCTCCATCGCTTTAGTGATCTTTTGCGTGTTCTGGACGCTTGCGATCTTACTACGTATCTCTTTTGCGCCGGCCATGAGCGTCTCCTCAATGCCTTGCGGCCTGCCCTAAGGCAGGCCGTCAGACTTTACCAGGACTGGGTTGCTTTGAAGGAATCGAGGATGCCTTTCAGCTTGCCTTCGATTTCGTCGTTATAGCCACCGGACTGGTTGATCTCTTGCATCAGCGGAGCGTGATCACGGTCGACGTAAGCCAGCAGAGCGGCTTCGAAGCTACCGACTTTCGCCAGTTCCACATCGTCGAGGTAACCGCGTTCTGCCGCGAACAGTACCAGGCCCTGTTGTGCAACAGACATAGGGGCATACTGTTTCTGTTTCAGCAGTTCAGTTACTTTCTGACCGTGGCTCAGCTGCTTACGGGTTGCTTCGTCCAGATCGGATGCGAACTGAGAGAACGCCGCCAGCTCACGATACTGTGCCAGTGCGGTACGAATACCACCGGACAGTTTCTTGATGATCTTGGTCTGCGCTGCACCACCCACACGGGATACGGAGATACCCGGGTTAACCGCCGGACGAATACCGGAGTTAAACAGGTTGGTTTCCAGGAAGATCTGACCATCGGTAATGGAGATTACGTTGGTCGGAACGAACGCAGAAACGTCACCCGCCTGGGTTTCGATGATCGGCAGTGCGGTCAGGGAGCCGGTTTTACCTTTCACTTCACCTTTGGTGAAGTTCTCAACGTATTCCGCGTTTACGCGGGATGCGCGCTCCAGCAGACGGGAGTGGAGGTAAAATACGTCGCCCGGGAAGGCTTCACGTCCTGGCGGACGACGAAGCAGCAGGGAAACCTGACGGTAAGCAACGGCCTGTTTAGACAGGTCATCGTAAACGATCAGTGCATCTTCACCGCGGTCGCGGAAGTATTCGCCCATTGCGCAACCGGCATACGGTGCCAGGTACTGCAGTGCAGCGGATTCAGACGCGGTCGCTACCACAACGATGGTGTTAGACAGTGCGCCGTGCTCTTCCAGTTTACGAACCACGTTCGAAATGGTGGACGCTTTCTGGCCGATAGCCACGTACACACATTTGATGCCGGAATCGCGCTGGTTGATGATCGCATCGATCGCCATCGCGGTTTTACCGGTCTGACGGTCACCGATGATCAGCTCACGCTGGCCACGGCCGATTGGGATCATGGCGTCAACGGCTTTATAACCGGTCTGCACAGGCTGGTCGACCGACTGACGATCGATTACGCCCGGTGCGATAACTTCGATCGGCGAGAAGCCGTCGTTATCAACAGCACCTTTACCATCGATCGGCGCACCCAGGGTGTTTACTACACGACCCAGCATGCCACGACCAACCGGCACTTCCAGAATACGGCCGGTACACTTAACTTTCATGCCTTCGGCAAGGTCAGCGTACGGACCCATCACAACTGCACCTACGGAGTCGCGCTCCAGGTTCAGTGCGATAGCGTAACGGTTACCCGGCAGGGAAATCATCTCACCCTGCATACAATCGGCCAGGCCGTGGATGCGGATAACACCGTCACTTACAGAAACAATAGTACCTTCGTTGTGAGCTTCACTCACAACACTGAACTGAGCAATGCGCTGCTTGATCAGTTCGCTGATTTCGGTGGAATTCAGTTGCATGCTCCAGTCCCCTTAAGACTGCAAGACGTCTGCAAGGCGTTCAAGACGGCCGCGTACGCTGCCATCAATGACCATATCACCCGCTCGGATGATTACGCCCGCCATTACAGACTTATCGATTTTGCAATTCAGCTTAACTTTGCGTGACAAACGTTGTTCCATCGCAGCGCTAATCTTCGAAAGCTGTTCTTCACTCAGTGCGCTTGCAGAGGTGACTTCCACATCTACAATGGCCTCGCTGGCCGCACGTAACTGAATAAACTGCTCAAGAACATCCGGGAGCGCGACAAGACGACCATTTTCAGCCATCACCTTAATCAGGTTCTGGCCGTTTTCGTCCAGCTGCTCACCACAAACGGCGATAAACGACTTCGCAAGTGTTTCCGGCGCCAGTGCGCCAGAAAGTAGCTCTGCCATTTGTTCGTTTTTCGTCACCTCAGCGGCAAACGCCAGCATATCCTGCCAGCGATCGATGCCCTGGTGTTCGACGGCAAAGTCAAAAGCTGCTTTGGCGTAGGGGCGAGCTACCGTAACAAATTCAGACATCAGCCCCTCCCTCCTTACAGTTCAGCGACAAGTTTATCCACGATGTCGCTGTTAGCAGCTTCATCCACGGAACGTTCGATGATCTTCTCGGCGCCAGCAACAGCCAGGATAGCAACTTGCTTACGCAGTTCTTCGCGAGCACGTTTACGCTCGGCGTCAATTTCCGCCTGAGCCTGTGCCACGATTTTGGTACGTTCCTGTTCTGCTTCAGCTTTAGCTTCGTCCAGGATCTGAGCGCGACGTTTGTTCGCCTGCTCGATGATCACCTGGGCTTCCGCTTTGGCTTTTTTCAGCTGGTCGGTCGCGTTGGCCTGTGCAAGGTCCAAATCCTTCTTAGCCCGTTCAGCAGAAGAGAGACCGTCAGCAATTTCTTTTTGACGCTTCTCAATGGCAGCCATAATCGGCGGCCATACATACTTCATGCAGAACAGAACGAACAGGACAAACGCGATGGCCTGGCCGAGGATTGTTGCGTTAAGATTCACAGCACAATGCCTCTTATCTGGTTAACGTTCTAAAAAATTGCTTAGTTAAAGCAACGCTTACGCGACAGCAAACATCACGTACAGACCCAGACCTACAGCGATCATCGGGATAGCATCCACCAGACCCATAACGATAAAGAACTGTGTACGCAGCAGAGGAATCAGATCCGGCTGACGCGCTGCGCCTTCCAGGAATTTACCTCCGAGGATGCCGATACCGATTGCAGCACCGATCGCCGCTAAGCCCATCATAATCGCGGCAGCCATGTACAGCAGATCCATATTCAGGTTTTCCATGACAGTCTCCAGTTTGTTTCAGTTAAAACGTTGTAGTGTTGGTAAAAATCAATGCTCTTCAGACGCCATCGACAGATAGACAATCGTCAGAACCATGAAAATAAAGGCTTGCAGCGTAATGATCAGGATGTGGAAAATGGCCCATGGCACATTCAGAAGCCACTGAGACCACCACGGCAGCAGACCAGCAATCAGAATGAAAATCAGCTCACCGGCATACATGTTGCCGAACAGTCGCAGACCGAGTGAAATCGGTTTGGACAGCAGGCTTACCCCTTCAAGGATTAAGTTGAACGGAATAAATGCCCAGTGATTGAACGGCTGCAGCGTCAGTTCTTTCGCGAAGCCGCCGATGCCTTTCATTTTGATGCTGTAGAACAGAATCAGGATAAACACGCCCAGCGCCATAGAGAGCGTGACGTTGACGTCCGCAGACGGTACAACACGCAGCGCAGGCAGCCCAAAGACATGCTCACCGATATACGGCAGCAGATCGATCGGCAGTAAATCCATCAGGTTCATCAGGAACACCCAGACGAAGATCGTCAGAGCCAGTGGTGCGATAAGCTTGCTTTTGCCATGGTACATGTCTTTCACGCTACCATTAACAAAGCCTATCACCAGCTCAATAAACGTCTGAAACTTACCGGGAACGCCGCTGGTTGCTTTCTTCGCAACGCTACGGAACATCACCAGGAACAACAGACCCA
>DATEKR010000182.1:0-5688 GCA_035277345.1 Enterobacteriaceae bacterium | reverse complement strand
CTGACCCTGGCACAAACTGTGGTCGCCACCTGGTACATGAAGACCATTCTGCCTTACCAGGGCTGGGCGCTGATCAACCCGACGGATATGGTCGGTCAGGATCTGTGGGTCTCCTTTATGCAGCTCCTGCCTTACATCCTGCAATCGGGGATCCTGATCCTGTTTGCCGTATTGTTCTGCTGGGTTTCAGCCGGATTCTGGACGGCATTGATGGGCTTCCTGCAGTTGCTGATCGGCCGTGATAAATACAGTATCTCGGCCTCAACGGTGGGGGATGAAGCGTTGAACCCGGAACACCGCACGGCGCTGATTATGCCGATCTGCAACGAAGATGTAGATCGCGTTTTCGCCGGCCTGCGTGCGACCTGGGAATCGGTGAAAGCCACCGGCAACGCTGCCCACTTTGATGTCTATATCCTGAGCGACAGCTACAACCCGGATATCTGCGTCGCCGAGCAAAAAGCATGGATGGAGTTGATCGCTGAAGTTCAGGGCGAAGGCCAGATCTTCTATCGTCGCCGTCGCCGTCGCGTTAAGCGCAAGAGCGGCAACATCGATGACTTCTGCCGTCGCTGGGGTAGCCAGTACAGCTATATGGTGGTGCTGGACGCCGACTCGGTGATGACCGGCGACTGTCTGACCGGGCTGGTGCGTCTGATGGAAGCCAACCCTAACGCCGGTATCATCCAGTCTTCGCCGAAAGCATCCGGTATGGACACGCTCTATGCACGCTGCCAGCAGTTTGCGACACGCGTGTACGGGCCGCTGTTTACCGCCGGTCTGCATTTCTGGCAGCTGGGTGAGTCTCACTACTGGGGACATAACGCGATCATCCGCGTGAAACCCTTTATCGAGCACTGCGCTCTTGCGCCGCTGCCGGGCGAAGGCTCCTTTGCCGGTTCAATTCTGTCCCACGACTTTGTTGAAGCTGCGCTGATGCGTCGTGCAGGCTGGGGCGTGTGGATCGCCTACGATCTGCCGGGCTCTTATGAAGAGCTGCCGCCAAACCTGCTCGATGAGCTTAAGCGCGACCGCCGCTGGTGTCACGGCAACCTGATGAACTTCCGTCTGTTCCTGGTGAAAGGAATGCATCCGGTACACCGTGCCGTGTTCCTGACCGGGGTGATGTCCTATCTCTCTGCGCCGCTGTGGTTTATGTTCCTCGCCCTGTCGACCGCATTGCAGGTGGTGCATGCCCTTACGGAGCCGCAATACTTCCTGCAACCCCGGCAGCTGTTCCCGGTCTGGCCGCAGTGGCGTCCGGAGCTGGCGATTGCGCTGTTTGCTTCAACCATGGTGCTGCTGTTCCTGCCGAAATTGCTCAGTATCATTCTGATCTGGTGCAAAGGCTCGAAAGAGTTTGGTGGCTTCCTGCGCGTCACGCTGTCGCTGTTGCTGGAAGTGCTGTTCTCGGTGCTGCTGGCGCCGGTGCGTATGCTCTTCCACACCGTGTTTGTGGTCAGCGCCTTCCTCGGCTGGGAAGTCGTCTGGAACTCGCCGCAGCGCGATGATGACTCGACTCCGTGGAGCGAGGCGTTTATGCGCCACGGCTCGCAGCTGCTGCTGGGCCTGGTCTGGGCAGTCGGGATGGCGTGGCTGGATCTACGCTTCCTGTTCTGGCTGGCGCCGATTGTCTTCTCGCTGATCCTGTCACCGTTTGTCTCGGTGATCTCCAGCCGGTCGACTATCGGTCTGCGAACCAAACGCTGGAAGCTGTTCCTGATCCCGGAAGAGTACTCCCCGCCGCAGGTACTGGTTGATACGGACAAGTATCTGACCCTGAACCGCAGCCGTACCCTGGACGATGGTTTTATGCACGCGGTGTTTAACCCGTCATTTAACGCTCTGGCAACGGCTATGGCCACGGCGCGTCACCGCGCCAGCCACGTGCTGGATATCGCTCGTGACCGTCACGTTGAGCAGGCACTGAATGAGACGCCGGATAAACTCAATCGCGATCGTCGGCTGGTGCTGTTGAGCGACCCCGTGACGCTGTCCCGACTACACTATCGTGTATGGGCGGCACCGGAGAAGTATTCGTCATGGGTAAGCCACTACCAGGCGCTGGAGCTGAACCCGCAGGCGCTGCCTGCGAAATAAGCTTCAGGTAAAGGAAAATACCGGCCCTCGCGCCGGTATTTTTTTGACTGATAGGTAACACTGAACGGAGGGCACGCGTGAAGCTTTTTGCCATCACTATCATGGTGCTGCTGCTCAGCGGCTGCGGCAGCATTATCAGCCGGACGATCCCCGGGCAGGGGCATGGCAACCAGTATTATCCGGGCGTGCAATGGGACGTGCGGGATTCCGGCTGGCGTTTCCTGACCATCCTCGACCTGCCGCTTTCGCTGGTGTTTGATACATTGCTGTTGCCGATAGACGCGCAGCACGGGCCTTACGAGTAAGGCCCGTCAGGGAGAGTTAGTCGTAGAGCGGGAGAGCGCCTTCCGGGCGCGTTTTGAAGCGGCGGTGCAGCCACATATACTGCTCGGGGGCCATCATAATGCACTGCTCAACAATACTGTTCATCCAGGCGGCGGTGGTTTCGGCGTCGTCCAGCGGCGGCGCACACTCCGGTTCGAGGATGATGAGCTCATACCCTTTACCATTCGGTTTACGGCGCGGAACGAAGGGCACGATGCAGGCCTTAGAGAGGCGGGCCAGGGTCCAGGTTCCGGAGGTGGTGGCCGCCTGTTCAACGGCGAACAGCGGGACAAAGACGCTGCTGCCGGGGCCGTAATCATGATCGGGTGCGTACCAGATCACTTCTCCGCTTTTTAGCGCCCGAATCATTCCCTTGAGATCTTTACGGTCGAGCATTGATTTATTGGAGCGCATACGGCCCCAGGTCTGCAGCCAGTCGATAAGCGGGTTATCATTCGGGCGGTAAACCCCGATTCCGGGTGTGGACAAACCAAACATACGGGCACCCATTTCGAGGGTGAGGAAGTGGATGCCGATCAGCAGGATCCCGCGCTTCTGGGCCTGCAATTCCCGCAGGTAGTGAATACCGCTGGGCTCGGTCCAGCGCGTGATCCGGCGATCTGACCAGAACCAGGCCATACCGGTTTCCATGACGCCCATCCCGACAGATTCGAAGTTCTCACGTACCTTGCGACGGCGCTCCTGCGCGCTCATCTGCGGGAAACAGAGTTCCAGATTGCGCTCGGCGATTTTCACCCGCCGCGGCATAAGGCGCTGTGCCAGACGACCCATCGCACAACCAAGACGGTAAATAAGCGGGTAGGGAAGCTGGACGATTAACCACAAAACCACAATACCGCACCAGGTTAACCAGTAGCGCGGATGCAGCAGCGCGGCGGAAAATTTGGGTAACTGGGTCATGACTCTCCTGTCTCTTTTTCTTTCAAACGCACTCTATTGTTACATTTTTTTGTTTTACGCCAAAATTACGCGGCACAAAAAGCAACTTCGACGCTATATTCCGCCGCGAAAAAACGGGGTGACAAAAATGTAGCGTAAAATGTATGGATGTAAATTAACGCGGTTTACTATATTATCCGCCGCGTTTAAACCGCTCATCAACGACTGCAGGACAGGAACACCATGCCAGTGTTACACAACCGCATTTCGAATGAGGAACTGAGGGCGCGCATGCTGGCCGAAACCGAGCCGCGCACCACGATCTCATTCTATAAATATTTCACTATTGTTGACCCGAAGGCAACCCGGGATACGCTCTATAAAGAGTTGACCGAACTTGATGTCTTCGGGCGGATCTACCTGGCCCGCGAGGGCATCAACGCTCAGATTAGCGTGCCGCAAAGCAAAATTGAGGCGCTCCGGGCGCTTCTCTACGCTTTTGACCCGGCCCTGAACGGGTTGCGCCTGAATATCGCGCTGGATGACGACGGCAAATCATTCTGGGTGCTGCGGCTGAAAGTGCGCGAACGCATTGTGGCCGACGGCATCGACGACCCGACCTTTAATGCCGCCGATGTAGGCGAATACCTGAAGGCAGCGGAAGTTAACGCCATGCTCGACGATCCTGACGCGGTGTTTATCGATATGCGCAACCACTACGAGTACGAAGTGGGCCATTTTGAGGATGCGATGGAGATCCCGGCGGACACCTTCCGCGAGCAGCTCCCGAAAGCCGTAGAGATGATGCAGGAACATAAGGACAAGAAGATCGTTATGTAC
Organism: Enterobacteriaceae bacterium; assembly: GCA_035277345.1. Taxonomy (GTDB): domain Bacteria; phylum Pseudomonadota; class Gammaproteobacteria; order Enterobacterales; family Enterobacteriaceae; genus BIGb0383. The sequence goes on along the minus strand of DATEKR010000182.1, from coordinate 1,524 downwards.
TGCACCGGCGGTATTCGCTGTGAAAAAGCCAGCGCCTGGATGAAGCACAACGGTTTCAGTAAAGTCTGGCATATTGAAGGCGGCATTATCGAATACGCCCGTCGGGCACGCGAGCAGGGGCTGCCGGTGCGTTTTGTCGGCAAGAACTTTGTTTTCGACGAGCGTATGGGGGAGCGCATCTCCGATGAGATTATTTCCCACTGCCACCAGTGCGGCACAGCCTGCGATGACCACACCAACTGTCTGAACGACGGCTGTCATCTGCTGTTTATTCAGTGCCCTGCGTGCGCGGAGAAGTTTGCCGGATGCTGTAGCGAAGCCTGCCAGGAAGAGAGTGCGTTGCCGGAAGAGGAGCAGCGTCGGCGTCGTGCCGGTCGTGAAAACGGCAATAAAATCTTCAATAAGTCTCGCGGAAGACTCAATACCCGTCTGGGCATTCCTGACCCGGATACGGAAAGTTCTTCCTGATAAAAGACGCCCGGCTCATGCCGGGCGCTCTGTTTATTTCTGCTGGATGCCTTCAACAGAGATAATCAACTCCACGTCCTGAGAAGCCGGGCCCAGGTCAGTGGTGATGTTAAAGTCTTTCAGACTGATTTTGCCGTTGGCTTCGAAACCGGCGCGTTTATTGCCCCAGGGATCGTCGCCCTGACCGATAAGCTGCGCAGTCAGAGTGACCGGTTTGGTCACGCCGTTCAGCGTCAGGTTGCCGGTAATATCCAGTTTCTCACCCTCTTTTTTCACCGCGGTAGAGGCGAAGGTCGCCTGCGGGAACTTACCTGAGTTCAGGAAATCTGCGCTGCGCAGATGCTTGTCACGCTCGGCATGGTTGGTATCCAGGCTGGTGGTGTTAATGGTGACGTTGACTTTATCTGCCGCCGGATTTTTTTCATCGAAGGTGAAGGTCCCGTCGAAATCCTTAAAGGTCCCGTACAGCCAGCTGTAGCCAAGGTGCTGAATGCGGAAGTTGACGAAGGCATGCTGACCTTCTTTATCAATCTTGTAGTCGGCAGCGGTGGCCGCGCCCGTGGCGAACAGCAGTGTTCCCAGGGTGAATCCCAGCAGGCTCTTTTTCATATCTCAGGCTCCAGATTGTGAGGACGATTTACCCAGCATACGGCGCAGGGTGTCGTCTTTATCGATGAAATGGTGTTTGATGGCGGCCAGCGCATGCAGGGCGGAGAGGATCACCACGCTCCAGGCCAGCCACAGGTGAATTTGTCCCGCCAGGTCGGCCTGAGCACCCGCGTCGCTGAGCGTCGCAGGGATATCGAACCAGCCAAAGACGCTAATGGGCTTACCGTCGGCGGTAGAGATCAGATAGCCACTAATCAAAATAGCGAACAGCACCAGATAAAGCAGGGCGTGTGCCACGACGGCAGCTATCCGCGTCATGCGGGAATAGTTTTTAAGCGGCGGAGGTGGTGGAGAGACGGCGCGCCAGATCAGGCGGATAACCAGCCCCATCATCAGCAGAATGCCGATGCTTTTATGGATCTCCGGAGCCTGATGATACCAGCCGTC
>DATEKR010000181.1:0-52798 GCA_035277345.1 Enterobacteriaceae bacterium | reverse complement strand
AGTATAGACGATAGATAGTAACATAGCCCCTCCTGAAAGGGGATTATGCTGTGAATTCGATAAGCCTCAATCTCGTCAATCGCGTATTTACGCGCAGGGTTCCTGCATTTTACCAACAGAATGTATGCTTTCTTTTGTAAGGCGAGCCGACTCGCAAAAGGTGATTTTAACTGGGTTGATACGCCCGTGCGGCGGATGACGGAAGCTGCGAATTCTTAAAACACGTCCCTTTTCTGTTTTCCTCATGGAAAACAATTGCTTCCAAAGAAAGTCTTTGGCCACGTAGAAAATTAAGTGCAAATATTTCTTGTGTCATAACCTCTGTCTATGGTAACTCTTTAGGTATTCCTTCGAACAAGAAGCCAAAAGAACACAAAATGACAGCCCTTCTACGAGTGATTAGCCTGGTCGTGATTAGCGTGGTGGTGATTATTATCCCACCGTGCGGGGCTGCACTTGGACGAGGAAAGGCTTAAAAATCAAGCCTTAACGAACTAAGACCCCCGCACCGAAAGGTCCGGGGGTTTTTTTATGACCTAAAAACATAAGCGAGGAGCAGAGAATGATAAGTAGCATAAAATTCTGTTTCTCTCGATTCGCGACGGGGAAGTAACTATGAACGGGGCACAGTGGGTGGTACATGCTTTGCGAGCGCAGGGTGTCGATATGGTCTTCGGCTATCCGGGCGGCGCAATTATGCCGGTTTACGATGCACTGTATGACGGCGGCGTGGAGCACCTCCTGTGCAGACACGAGCAGGGCGCTGCGATGGCCGCAATCGGTTATGCGCGTTCCACCGGCAAAACCGGCGTTTGTATCGCCACCTCCGGCCCGGGCGCAACGAACCTGCTGACCGGACTGGCCGATGCGCTGCTCGATTCCGTACCGGTTGTCGCCATCACCGGGCAGGTTGCCGCCCCGCTGATCGGCACCGATGCCTTCCAGGAAGTTGACGTACTGGGCCTCTCGCTGGCCTGTACCAAGCACAGTTTCCTGGTTGAATCCCTTGAGGACCTGCCGCGCGTGATGGCCGAAGCATTTGAGGTCGCCAGCTCCGGCCGCCCTGGCCCGGTACTGGTTGATATCCCAAAAGATATTCAGTTAGCCAGCGGGGATCTTGAGCCGTGGTTATCCACCGTGGCAGATGAAGATGCGCTGCCGCATAGCGCTCTGCAACAGGCCTGCGACATGCTGGCCAGCGCGGAAAAACCGATGCTCTACGTCGGCGGCGGCGTCGGTATGGCTCAGGCTGTTCCTGCGCTGCGAGAATTTATTGCCGTCACAAATATCCCGTCGGCTGTGACGCTGAAAGGTCTTGGGGCTGTCCCGGCTGAACACCCTTTTTACACCGGTATGCTGGGGATGCACGGTACCAAAGCGGCGAACCTGGCGGTTCAGGCGTGCGACCTGTTGATTGCCGTTGGGGCACGCTTTGACGATCGCGTCACCGGCAAGCTCAATACCTTTGCGCCGCATGCGAAAGTGATCCATCTGGATATTGACCCGGCCGAGTTCGGCAAGCTGCGTCAGGCGCACGTTTCCCTGCAAGGCTCTCTGAACCGACTGCTGCCTGCCCTCCAGCAGCCACTGAATATTGCGGCCTGGCAGCAGGAGGTTGCAGCGCTGAACGAAGCGAATCCATGGCGCTACGATCATCCGGGCGAGGCCATCTATGCCCCGCTCCTGTTGAAACAGCTTTCAGAGCGTATGCCTGCCGAGAGCGTGGTGACCACCGACGTGGGCCAGCATCAGATGTGGACCGCGCAGCATATGGTCTTTAGCCGCCCGGAAAATTTCATTACCTCCAGCGGTCTGGGGACGATGGGCTTTGGCCTGCCAGCAGCGGTTGGGGCGCAGGTCGCACGACCGCACGACACGGTGATCTGTATCTCCGGTGACGGCTCCTTCATGATGAATGTTCAGGAGTTGGGCACCGTAAAACGCAAGCAGCTGCCGCTGAAAATCGTCCTGTTGGATAATCAGCGCTTAGGTATGGTCCGCCAGTGGCAGCAGCTGTTCTTCAAAGAGCGCTACAGCGAAACGACCCTCACCGATAACCCCGATTTCCTCATGCTGGCCCAGGCCTTCGGTATTCCCGGCCAGCACATCACTCGTAAAGACCAGGTTGCTACGGCTCTCGACACTATGCTGAACAGCGAGGGGCCTTACCTGCTTCATGTCTCAATTGATGAGCTTGAAAATGTCTGGCCTCTGGTGCCACCGGGCGCCAGTAACTCGCAAATGCTGGAGAAATTATCATGATGCATCATCAGGTCGCCGTAGAAGCCCGCTTCAATCCCGAAACATTAGAACGCGTGCTGCGCGTGGTACGCCACCGTGGTTTTCAGGTGTGCGCCATGAATATGGAGCTCGCCACCGATGCCCGTAACATAAATATCGAATTGACCGTTGCCAGTCCCCGACCTGTCGACTTACTGTTTAGTCAGTTAAATAAACTGATCGACGTGGCTCGCGTAGAGATCCAGCAACGAACAACATCATCACAACAAATCAGCGCCTGAGCGCAATAGGAACGAAAATGACGACGAAAAAAGCTGACTACATCTGGTCCAATGGTGAAATGGTACGCTGGGAAGACGCGAAGGTTCATGTAATGTCCCACGCCCTGCACTACGGTACTTCGGTGTTTGAAGGCATCCGCTGCTACGATTCTCATAAAGGGCCGGTCGTTTTCCGTCATCGTGAACATATGCAGCGCCTGCGTGATTCCGCCAAAATTTACCGTTTCCCGGTTTCTCAGAGCGTCGATGAGCTGATGGAAGCCTGCCGTCAGGTCCTGCGCAAAAACAACCTGACCAGCGCCTATATTCGTCCGCTGGTCTTTGTCGGTGACGTGGGCATGGGCGTAAACCCGCCTGAAGGCTACACCACCGATGTGATTATCGCCGCCTTCCCGTGGGGCGCGTATCTGGGTGCGGAAGCGCTGGAGCAGGGCATCGATGCGATGGTCTCCTCCTGGAACCGTGCGGCACCGAACACCATTCCGACGGCGGCAAAAGCTGGCGGTAACTACCTTTCCTCTCTGCTGGTTGGCAGCGAAGCGCGTCGCCACGGTTATCAGGAAGGTATCGCTCTGGATGTACAGGGCTATATCTCAGAAGGCGCAGGTGAAAACCTGTTTGAAGTGAAAGACGGCATTCTGTTTACCCCGCCGTTCACCTCCTCCGCGCTGCCGGGCATTACCCGCGACGCCATTATCAAACTGGCGAAAGATTTGGGTATCGAGGTGCGCGAGCAGGTGCTATCCCGTGAGTCGCTATATCTTGCGGACGAAGTCTTTATGTCCGGCACCGCTGCAGAAATCACGCCGGTGCGCAGCGTCGACGGCATCCAGGTCGGCGAAGGTCGCCGCGGTCCAGTGACTAAACGTATTCAGGATGCATTCTTTGGCCTCTTCACCGGTGAAACGGAAGATAAATGGGGCTGGCTGGATCAGGTTAACTAAGACATATAAATGGGGCGGCACGCACCGCCCCATTCAACAGAAAGATTGGGAGTAACAAAGCATGCCTAAGTATCGTTCCGCTACCACAACGCATGGCCGTAATATGGCGGGTGCCCGTGCGCTGTGGCGCGCCACTGGAATGACCGACGACGATTTTGGAAAACCGATTATTGCCGTGGTGAACTCGTTTACCCAGTTTGTGCCGGGGCACGTGCACCTGCGCGATCTCGGTAAGCTGGTTGCGGAACAAATTGAGGCGTCAGGCGGCGTCGCCAAAGAGTTCAACACCATTGCTGTCGATGACGGTATCGCCATGGGCCACGGGGGGATGCTCTACTCTCTGCCGTCCCGTGAGCTGATTGCCGACTCGGTTGAATATATGGTAAATGCCCACTGCGCCGACGCGATGGTGTGCATCTCCAACTGTGACAAAATCACCCCGGGGATGCTGATGGCTTCCCTGCGTCTCAATATTCCGGTGATCTTTGTTTCCGGCGGCCCGATGGAAGCCGGAAAAACCAAACTCTCCGACCAGATCATCAAGCTGGATTTGGTCGATGCGATGATTCAGGGCGCGGATCCGAAAGTCTCCGACGAGCAGAGTGAACAGGTTGAACGTTCCGCCTGTCCGACCTGTGGCTCCTGTTCCGGGATGTTCACCGCTAACTCAATGAACTGCCTGACCGAAGCGCTGGGCCTGTCCCAGCCGGGCAACGGCTCTCTGCTGGCGACCCACGCCGATCGCGAGCAGCTGTTCCTCAACGCCGGTAAACGCATCGTTGAACTGACTAAACGCTACTACGAGCAGGATGATGCCAGCGCGCTGCCGCGTAATATCGCCAGCAAGGCCGCGTTTGAAAACGCGATGACCCTGGATATCGCCATGGGCGGCTCGACCAATACCGTTCTGCACCTGCTGGCTGCGGCTCAGGAAGCGGAAATCGACTTCACTATGAGCGATATCGACAAGCTCTCCCGCAAGGTGCCGCAGCTGTGTAAAGTAGCGCCCAGCACCCAGAAATACCATATGGAGGATGTGCACCGCGCCGGTGGCGTTCTCGGTATTCTTGGCGAGCTGGACCGTGCCGGGCTGTTGAATCGCGAAGTGAAAAATATCCTGGGCCTGACGCTGCCCCAGTCTCTGGATCAGTATGACGTGATGCTGACCAAAGACGAGGCGGTCAAAGAGATGTTCCGCGCCGGTCCGGCGGGCATTCGCACCACAAAGGCGTTCTCGCAGAACTGCCGCTGGGATACCCTCGACGATGACCGCGCCAATGGCTGTATCCGCTCGATGGAACATGCCTACAGCAAAGACGGCGGTCTGGCGGTGCTCTACGGTAACTTCGCTGAGAACGGCTGTATTGTAAAAACGGCGGGCGTGGATGACAGCATTCTGAAATTCACCGGTCCTGCAAAAGTCTACGAAAGCCAGGACGATGCAGTCGAGGCGATCCTCGGCGGCAAAGTAGTGGCGGGCGATGTGGTGGTGATCCGCTACGAAGGGCCGAAAGGCGGGCCGGGGATGCAGGAAATGCTCTATCCGACCACCTTCCTGAAATCAATGGGCCTCGGTAAAGCCTGTGCGCTGATCACCGACGGACGTTTCTCCGGTGGTACGTCGGGCCTCTCTATCGGCCACGTTTCCCCGGAAGCGGCCAGCGGCGGCAGTATCGGGCTTATCGAAGACGGGGATCTGATCGCTATCGATATCCCAAACCGCGGTATCCAGCTGCAGGTCAGCGATGCGGATCTGGCGGCACGCCGCGAAGCTCAGGACGCACGCGGTGATCAGGCCTGGACCCCGAAAGCACGCGAGCGTGCGGTCTCCTTCGCCCTGCGTGCCTACGCCAGCCTTGCGACCAGCGCGGATAAAGGCGCGGTTCGCGATAAATCCAAGCTCGGAGGCTGATGATGGCTGAGCCGCAACCTCTTTCCGCCACGCCTGACGGGGCGGAATATCTCAGGGCGGTGCTGCGGGCACCGGTCTATGAAGCGGTGCAGGTAACGCCGCTGCAGAAAATGGACAAGCTCTCTTCGCGCCTCGATAACGTGGTCCTGGTGAAGCGCGAAGACCGCCAGCCGGTCCACAGCTTTAAGCTGCGCGGTGCCTACACGATGATGGCCGGTCTGACGGAGGAGCAGAAAGCGCAGGGAGTGATCACCGCCTCGGCGGGCAATCATGCTCAGGGCGTGGCGTTCTCTTCTGCAAGACTGGGCCTGAAGGCGCTGATTGTGATGCCGGTTGCGACGGCCGATATTAAAGTCGATGCGGTACGCGGTTTCGGCGGCGAGGTCCTGCTGCACGGCGCAAATTTCGACGAGGCGAAAGCCAAAGCGATTGAGCTGGCGCAGCAGCACGGCTTTACCTGGGTGCCGCCGTTCGATCATCCGATGGTGATAGCTGGTCAGGGCACTCTGGCCCTGGAGCTGCTTCAGCAGGATGCGCATATTGACCGGATATTTGTCCCGGTCGGCGGCGGCGGTCTGGCGGCGGGCGTGGCGGTACTGATCAAACAGCTAATGCCGCAAATCAAAGTGATTGCGGTGGAAGCGGAAGATTCCGCCTGCCTGAAAGCCGCGCTGGATGCCGGGCATCCGGTGGATCTGCCTCGCGTCGGGCTGTTTGCCGAAGGCGTGGCGGTAAAGCGTATCGGAGACGAAACCTTCCGCGTGCTTCAGGAGTATCTCGACGACATCATCACCGTCGACAGCGACGCTATCTGTGCGGCGATGAAAGACCTGTTTGAAGATGTGCGTGCGGTTGCTGAACCGTCCGGCGCGCTGGCGCTGGCGGGGATGAAGAAATATATCGCGCAGCATAATATTCGCGGTGAGCGACTGGCGCACGTGCTGTCAGGGGCGAACGTCAACTTCCACGGCCTGCGCTATGTGTCCGAGCGCTGCGAGCTGGGCGAACAGCGCGAAGCATTGCTGGCGGTAACCATTCCGGAAACCAAAGGCAGCTTCCTTAAGTTCTGTCAGCTGTTAGGCGGCCGCTCGGTGACTGAGTTTAACTACCGCTTTGCCGATGCCAAAGACGCCTGTATTTTTGTCGGGGTACGCCTGAGCAGGGGCCTGGAAGAACGCAAAGAGATCATCAGCCTGCTGAATGAAGGCGGCTACGGCGTGGTGGACTTGTCTGACGATGAAATGGCGAAGCTGCACGTGCGCTATATGGTCGGCGGACGCCCGTCGAAGCCGCTGCAGGAGAGGTTGTTCAGCTTTGAATTCCCGGAATCCCCCGGCGCGCTGCTGAAATTCCTGCATACGCTCGGCACCCACTGGAATATCTCCCTGTTCCACTATCGCAGCCACGGCACCGACTATGGCCGCGTGCTGGCCGCCTTTGAACTGGGCGAGCACGAGCCGGATTTCGAAACCCGGCTCAACGAGCTGGGCTACGATTGTCACGACGAGAGCCAGAACCCGGCATTCCGCTTCTTCCTTGCGGGCTAGTTGCCCGGCAGGATTTTCCAGAAAGCTTCAATAAGCGGCTCATGCAGCCGCTTTTTTTGTGCGCAGACGCCCAGCTCAAACGGGGTTTTCTCATCGCTGCGCTCTAAAATCATCACGCGATTGCGCACCGGCTCCGGACTGTTTTCCAGCACGATTTCCGGGAGCAGGGCCACGCCGCAGCCGAGTGCGACCATCGACACCATCGCCTCATGGCCGCCGACGGTGGCATAAATTGACGGGTTGCTGATTTTCATGCGTCGGAACCACAGCTCAATACGACGGCGGACCGGTCCCTGATCGGCCATAATAAACGGTACAGTTGACCAGTCAGGGTCCGGCTGCGAAACCTGGCTACGCACCGGGCAGGGCAGTGCCGGGGCGATCAGCACCACCGCCAGATTCTCCAGCATCGAAAAGGCCACCGCGCCGGGCAGCGTCTCCGGTTTACCGGCTATGGCCAGGTCCGCCTCGCCGGTCGCCACTTTTTCCATCGCATCAGCGGCATCCCCGGTAGTGAGCTTAATCTCCACCGAGGGATGTTCGGCGCGGAAGCGGTCGAGGATCGGCGGCAGATGGCTATAGGCGGCGGTGACGGAGCAGAAGATATGCAGCTCGCCGGAAAGCGACGGTCCCTGCTGATCGATGGTATGGCGTAGTTGCTGATACTGAAGCAGGGTTTGCTGGGCGAAAGTTCGCAGCTCTTCACCCGCTTCGGTCAGCGTGACGGTGCGATTATCGCGGACAAACAGCGGCTGGCCGAGATCCTCTTCCAGGCGTTGGATCTGCCGGGAAAGCGTGGAGGCGCTGACATGCATGGCGCGTGCGCTGCGACCGAAATGGCGGCTCTCCGCCAGGTGCAGGAAGGTTTTCAGATCGCGTAAATCCATGAGACAGACTCCACATTTTGGCGTTGCAGTTCTTGCAACATAACGTTGTTAATATATCAATTTAAGCAACGCATTTCCTGTCATATAGTAAGTACATTCTCGCAAACGCGAACCGAACAATAAGCACAACATCACAACGAGGTTTCACCATGGCTAACTACTTTAATACTTTGAACTTGCGCCAGCAGCTGGCGCAGCTGGGTAAATGTCGCTTTATGGGCCGCGACGAATTTGCCGATGGCGCAAGCTACCTTCAGGGTAAAAAAGTGGTCATCGTCGGCTGTGGTGCTCAGGGTCTGAACCAGGGTCTGAACATGCGTGACTCCGGTCTGGATATCTCTTACGCCCTGCGTAAAGAAGCCATCGCAGAAAAACGCGCCTCCTGGCGTAAAGCGAGCGAAAACGGTTTTAAAGTCGGTACTTACGAAGAGCTGATCCCGCATGCGGATCTGGTGGTTAACCTGACGCCGGACAAGCAGCACACTGACGTTGTGCGTGCGGTACAGCCGCTGATGAAAGACGGTGCGGCGCTGGGCTACTCTCACGGCTTCAACATCGTTGAAGTGGGCGAGCAGATCCGTAAAGACATCACCGTGGTAATGGTGGCACCGAAGTGTCCGGGTACTGAAGTGCGTGAAGAGTACAAACGTGGCTTTGGCGTACCGACCCTGATCGCGGTTCACCCGGAAAACGATCCGAAAGGCGAAGGCATGGCGATTGCCAAAGCCTGGGCTGCGGCGACCGGTGGTCACCGTGCGGGCGTGCTGGAATCCTCCTTCGTTGCCGAGGTGAAATCTGACCTGATGGGTGAGCAGACTATCCTGTGCGGTATGCTACAGGCGGGTTCTCTGCTGTGCTTCGACAAGCTGGTGGCGGACGGCGCTCAGCCGGCCTACGCGGAAAAACTGATTCAGTTCGGCTGGGAAACCATTACCGAAGCGCTGAAGCAGGGTGGCATTACTCTGATGATGGATCGGCTCTCCAACCCGGCGAAACTGCGCGCTTACGCGCTGTCCGAGCAGCTGAAAGGCATTATGGCTCCGCTGTTCCAGAAACATATGGATGACATCATCTCCGGCGCGTTCTCATCCGGCATGATGGCTGACTGGGCTAACGATGACAAAAACCTGCTGACCTGGCGTGAAGAGACCGGCAAAACCGCGTTCGAAACTGCAGCGCAGCAGGAAGGAAAAATCGGTGAGCAGGAGTACTTTGACCACGGCGTGCTGATGATCGCAATGGTGAAAGCAGGCGTTGAGCTGGCGTTCGAAACCATGGTCGATTCCGGCATCATCGAAGAGTCAGCTTACTATGAGTCTCTGCACGAGCTGCCGCTGATCGCCAACACCATCGCCCGTAAGCGCCTGTATGAAATGAACGTGGTTATCTCCGACACGGCAGAATACGGTAACTACCTGTTCTCCTATGCCTGCGTACCGCTGCTGAAAGAGTTTATGACCACGCTGCAGGCGGGTGATCTGGGTAAAGCCATCACCGAAGGTGCGGTAGATAACGCCCAGCTGCGCGACGTGAACGAAGCCATTCGCAGCCACGCTATCGAAAAAGTGGGCCAGAAGCTGCGCGGTTATATGACGGATATGAAACGTATTGCCGTCGCAGGCTAATTCCCCGTCGTCTTTCGACTCGCGGATGCGTTGGCAGCGCTCATACACCCCAGTCACATAGTGATCTATGCTCCTGGGGCTGTATTCACTTGCCGCCTTCCCGCAAGTCGAAATCCATAGGGGAATATTTCCAGACAGAAAGGCCTTCTCTTTGAGAAGGCCTTTCTGTTAGTTGCGGTACAGCACTTTGATAATGTGGTAGCCGAACTGGGTGTGCAGCGGGCCGGTTGGCTCCAGCACCGGGCAGGAGAACACGACCTTGTCAAAAGCCGGAACCATCTGGCCCTGACGGAATTCACCTAAGTGTCCGCCCTTTTTGCCTGACGGGCAGGTGGAGTGTTTCTTCGCCAGCTTCTCGAAGTCGCCGCCGTTTTTGATCTGCTCCAGAAGTTCCAGAGCCAGTTTCTCTTCTTTTACAAGAATATGCATTGCTGCCGCTGTTTTTGCCATGATCGTGCCTTGAGTCGTATGGATGACGCTGGCTATACTACCACGCACTTTTTCCCCCCTCCCGACTTTCGTTGAAGGACTTCATGCGTTTAAATCCAGGCCAACAACAAGCCGTCGAATTTGTCACCGGGCCCTGTCTGGTGCTGGCGGGTGCCGGTTCCGGCAAAACCCGCGTCATCACCAATAAAATTGCGCATCTGATCCGTGGTTGCGGCTATCAGGCGCGGCATATCGCGGCGGTGACCTTCACCAACAAGGCAGCGCGGGAGATGAAAGAGCGCGTCGGGCAAACGCTGGGACGTGCGGAAGCGCGCGGGCTGATGATCTCTACCTTCCATACGCTGGGGCTGGATATCATTAAGCGCGAGTATGTCGCGCTGGGGATGAAGTCTAACTTCTCCCTGTTCGATGATACGGACCAGACGGCGCTGCTGAAAGAGCTGACCGAAGAACTGCTTGATGATGACAAAGTTCTGCTCCAGCAGTTGATCTCGACGATCTCCAACTGGAAAAACGATCTGATGACGCCCGCCCATGCGGCGGCCCAGGCGCAGGGTGAACGGGACAGGATCTTTGCCCACTGCTATGGCCTCTATGAGCGGCATATGAAGGCCTGCAATGTGCTGGACTTCGACGATCTGATCATGCTCCCTACGCTGCTCCTGCAGCGCAATGAAGAGGTGCGTGAGCGCTGGCAGAACAAAATTCGCTATTTGCTGGTGGATGAGTACCAGGATACCAACACCAGCCAGTATGAGCTGGTTAAGCTGCTGGTGGGGAGCCGGGCGCGCTTTACCGTGGTGGGGGATGACGATCAGTCGATCTACTCCTGGCGCGGCGCGCGACCGCAGAACCTGGTGCTGCTGAGCCAGGATTTTCCGGCGCTGCAGGTGATTAAGCTGGAGCAAAACTATCGCTCCTCCGGGCGCATTCTGAAAGCGGCCAACATCCTGATTGCCAATAACCCGCACGTTTTCGAGAAGCGACTGTTCTCGGAACTGGGCTACGGCCCGGAGCTGAAGGTGCTGAGCGCCAATCATGAAGAGCATGAGGCCGAGCGCGTGACCGGAGAGCTGATCGCCCATCACTTTGTGAATAAGACCGGGTACAAGGATTACGCCATTCTCTATCGCGGCAACCACCAGTCGCGTGTGTTTGAAAAATTCCTGATGCAGAACCGCATCCCGTATCGTATTTCCGGCGGGACGTCGTTCTTCTCGCGTCCGGAAATTAAGGATCTGCTGGCCTATCTGCGGGTGCTGACCAACCCGGACGACGACAGCGCCTTTCTGCGTATAGTGAATACGCCGAAGCGTGAAATCGGCCCGGCGACATTACAAAAACTGGGTGAGTGGGCGATGACCCGCAATAAAGGCCTGTTTGCCGCCAGCTTTGATATGGGCCTGAATCAGACGCTAACCGGCCGCGGCTATGAATCGCTGACGCGCTTTACCCACTGGCTGGGCGAGGTGCAGCGGCTTTCCGAGCGGGAGCCGGTGGCTGCCGTGCGGGATCTGATCCACGGCGTGGATTACGAGTCCTGGCTGTATGAAACCTCGCCCAGCCCGAAAGCGGCCGAAATGCGGATGAAGAACGTTAACACCCTCTTCGGCTGGATGACGGAAATGCTGGAGGGCAACGAACTTGATGAGCCGATGACCCTGACGCAGGTCGTTACCCGCTTTACCCTGCGCGACATGATGGAGCGTGGTGAAAGTGAGGAAGAAGCCGATCAGGTCCAGCTTATGACGCTGCACGCCTCGAAGGGTCTGGAGTTTCCCTACGTCTTCCTGGTCGGAATGGAAGAGGGCCTGCTGCCACACCAGAGCAGTATTGATGAAGAAAATATCGATGAAGAGCGGCGTCTGGCCTATGTGGGGATCACCCGTGCGCAGAAAGAGCTAATCTTTACCCTCTGCAAAGAGCGCCGACAGTACGGCGAGCTGGTCCGTCCTGAGCCGAGCCGTTTCCTCTTGGAGCTGCCGCAGGACGATCTGATTTGGGAAACTGAACGTAAAGTGGTGAGTGCGGAAGAACGGATGCAAACCGGGCAGAGTCGGGTTGCCGGTTTAAAAGCGATGCTGGCAAAAGCCAAAGGTAAGGAATAAGAGGTTATTCCACTTCCAGCGGCCAGTGCACGTAGCTTTGCCACTGGCTCTCCTGCTCAAGCTGCTCCGCACCCAGAGGATGAGCCGCGAGCCAGTTTTCCTGCAGCGTGAGGCGCAGCGTCTCTCCCGTTGCCGTCAGCGTAATCGCCGCCAGATGGTCGTCCCGACGGCGGCCGGAGAAAATAATCGCCAGTCGCAGCAGACGGCAGAGGTGCTCGGCCACGCGCGGCGGGACCGCATTTTGCTGATGGAGTGATGAGAGGTCGAGTGCATTGGTCTGGTTGAGCAGTAGCGTGGCCAGCAGCTTTTTCTGCGCTGGCGTAAAACCGGGTAAATCGAGATTCTGCACCAGCCAGGCCGCATGCAGAGGTGCGCGCTTAAATTCGACGCTCAGTCCAATTTCGTGCAGTTCACCGGCCATTTGCAGCAGGTCGATGCTGTAATTGTCCAGGTTCCATTCTGTCTGCACCGATTCGGCAAACCGTCGTGCGAGGGCGGCAACGCGGCGTGCCTGCACGGTATCGACCATAAAACGATGCTGAATATGACGCAGCGTGCGACTACGGATATCCTGATCGACTGCCAGATGCAGCATGCCGTAGACCAGACCTTCACGCAGCGCGCCACCCGCCAGGGTCATGCACTGAATATTAAGCTCATTGAAAATGGCAATCAGGATAGCCAGCCCGCTGGGAAATACCAGCGCCCGCTCCAGCGTCAGGCCTTCAATTTCCAGCTCTTCCAGGCGTCCACACTGAATGGCGCGCTGTTTGAGCTGCTGGAGCTTGGGCAGGGTAATGCGTTCATCCATCCCCTGCGCCATCATAATTTCCTGCAGCGCCTGGACGGTGCCTGAAGCGCCGACGCACACTTTCCAGCCATGATAGCGAAGCTCATCGGCGATGGGACGCAGCACATCCCGGGCAGCCTGTTCGGCTTCGTCAAAATTTTCTTTGGCGAGGTTGCGATCGGTAAAGTAGCGTTCGAGCCAGGTGACACAGCCCATCGACAGGCTGAAAAGAGAGGTGGTTTGTGCGCCGGTGCCGGTCACCAGTTCCGTGCTGGCTCCGCCGATATCCACCACCAGGCGTCGGTCTGCGCCGCCGGTGGTGTGCGCCACGCCCTGATAAATCAGGCGGGCTTCTTCTTCACCGCTGATCACCTGAACCGGGCAGCCGAGGATCGTCTGTGCTTTGGCGATAAACGCATCCGCATTTGTCGCCAGGCGCAGCGTTGCCGTTGCCACCACGCGGATTTGGGCGGGGGGAATATCCTGCAGTCGCTCTGCAAACAGATGCAGACACTGCCAGCCTCGCTCCATCGCCTCATCGGACAGCGAGTTTTCGCCGTTGAGACCCGCGGCAAGACGAACCTTGCGCTTAATGCGCGTCAGAGTCTGAATGCTTCCTGCCACCTCGCGCACAACCAGCATATGAAAACTATTCGAACCGAGATCAATAGCTGCATAGAGCGAGGCGGAGCTGAGCATTTATGTTTTAACCTGAACGACGACGGTTACGGGGGGCACCACCGCCGCTACGGCGTGGACCATTGCCGGGACGTGCTGTGCGCACCAGGCGTTTCGCCTTCGGCAGGTCGGTCATCAGAGCATCTGAGTTGTACTTGCTTACCGGAATCGAGTGACCAATATAGGTTTCAATTCCCGGCAGGTTCAGCGCGTACTCTTCACAGGCCAGGCTGATGGAATGCCCGCTGGCGCCTGCGCGGCCGGTACGGCCAATACGGTGCACGTAGTCTTCGCAGTCGTCCGGCAGATCGTAGTTGAAGACGTGTGTCACGGCAGGAATATGCAGGCCGCGTGCCGCTACATCGGTTGCGACCAGAATATCGAGATCGCCACGGGTGAAATCTTCCAGGATACGCAGGCGTTTTTTCTGCGCCACGTCGCCGGTCAGCAGGCCAACACGATGACCGTCCGCGGCCAGATGGCCCCAGATATCTTCGCAGCGATGCTTGGTGTTAGCGAAGATAATCGCGCGATCCGGCCACTCTTCTTCGATGAGCGTCTGCAGTAAGCGCATTTTCTCTTCGTTGGATGGGTAGAACAGCTCTTCTTTGATGCGGTGACCGGTTTTTTGCTCGGGTTCCACTTCAACGTATTCGGCGTTGTTCATCTGCTCGAACGCCAGCTCACGCACGCGGTAAGAGAGCGTCGCGGAGAACAGCATGTTCAGACGCTGATCGGTCGCCGGCATACGGCGGAACAGCCAGCGGATATCTTTGATAAAGCCGAGATCGTACATGCGATCGGCTTCATCCAGCACCACAACCTGGATCGCACCCAGATTAATGTGGTTTTGTTTGGTGTAGTCGATCAGACGACCGGTGGTGCCGATCAGAATATCAACGCCGCTTTCCAGCACTTTCAGCTGCTTATCGTAGCCGTCACCGCCGTAGGCCAGACCCAGTTTCAGGCCGGTCGCCTGCGCCAGCACTTCCGCATCGGCGTGAATCTGTACCGCCAGTTCGCGCGTCGGCGCCATAATCAACGCACGTGGCTGATTGGTTTTGCGGTCTTCAATTGCCGGGTGAGTGAGTAGGTAATGAAACGTTGACGTTAAAAACGCCATCGTTTTTCCGGTACCGGTTTGCGCCTGACCCGCAACGTCACGACCCGCCAGCGTTAGCGGAAGGGCCAATGCCTGAATGTGCGTGCAATTATGAAACCCTTTACTTTCAAGGGCTTCGATCACCTGAGGGTGCAGGGCGAAGTCGGAAAACTTCTGTTCTGTTAAATGTGTTTTGCTCATAGTGTGGTAGAATATCAGCTTACTATTGCTTTACGAAAGCGTATCCGATGAAATAAAGTCAACCTTTAGTTGGCTAATGCGACATCAAGTCGTTGGTTAATGCTACACCAATACGCCAGGCTTATTCCTGTGGAGTTATATATGAGCGATAAAATTATTCACCTGACTGATGACAGTTTTGACACGGATGTACTCAAAGCGGAAGGGTCGATTCTTGTTGATTTCTGGGCAGAGTGGTGCGGTCCTTGCAAAATGATTGCCCCGATTCTGAATGAAGTCGCTGAGGAGTATGACGGCAAACTGACCGTTGCGAAGCTGAACATCGACCAGAACCCGGGCACGGCTCCGAAGTATGGTATCCGTGGTATCCCGACTCTGCTGCTGTTTAAAAACGGCGAAGTGGCTGCCACCAAAGTGGGTGCGCTGTCCAAGGGTCAGCTGAAAGAGTTCCTTGACGCCAATCTGGCGTAAGTCATCTCTTAATTCTGGCGTCTGGTGGTTCTGAATTGTTCGGATCGCTGGACGCCCGTCTTGAGTCGTGCTAAGTTAATGTTGACTTCATATTAAACATCTCTAATAGTCGTTGAATCTTGCTTTACCCGAGACTTCCCGCTTCGCAAAGCGCGAGAAGCAAAAAATTCCGGGCTCGTCACTCAATCCGTCTTGTCGTTTCAGTTCTGTGTACTCTCCTGTGACCAGGCAGCGAACAGACATGAGTTGATGGCCGCAAACAGGCATGGATGTTCCTGCCATACCATTCACAACATTAAGTTCGAGATTTCCCCCGAGTTTAAGAACCCACATCACTATGAATCTTACCGAATTAAAGAATACGCCGGTTTCTGATCTGATTACTCTCGGCGAAAATATGGGTCTGGAAAACCAGGCACGTATGCGCAAACAGGACATCATTTTCGCCATCCTGAAGCAGCACGCAAAGAGTGGCGAGGATATCTTTGGCGATGGCGTGCTTGAGATACTGCAGGACGGATTTGGTTTCCTCCGCTCCGGAGACAGTTCCTACCTCGCAGGCCCCGACGACATCTACGTATCCCCTAGCCAAATCCGCCGTTTCAACCTCCGTACTGGTGACACCATTTCAGGTAAGATTCGCCCCCCGAAAGAGGGTGAGCGTTACTTTGCGTTGCTGAAAGTTAACGAGGTGAACTTCGATAAACCGGAGAACGCGCGTAATAAAATCCTGTTCGAAAACCTGACGCCGCTGCACGCAAACTCACGTCTGCGTATGGAACGCGGCAACGGTTCGACCGAGGATTTAACCGCTCGCGTACTGGATCTGGCCTCACCGATTGGCCGTGGCCAGCGTGGTCTGATTGTGGCACCGCCGAAAGCCGGTAAAACTATGCTGCTGCAGAATATCGCGCAGAGCATTGCCTACAACCACCCGGACTGCGTGCTGATGGTCCTGCTGATCGACGAACGTCCGGAAGAAGTGACCGAGATGCAGCGTCTGGTAAAAGGTGAAGTTATCGCTTCTACCTTTGACGAGCCGGCATCCCGTCACGTACAGGTTGCGGAAATGGTTATCGAGAAGGCCAAACGCCTGGTTGAGCACAAGAAAGACGTGATCATCCTGCTCGACTCCATTACTCGTCTGGCGCGTGCGTACAACACCGTGGTTCCGGCTTCCGGTAAAGTACTGACCGGTGGTGTGGACGCTAACGCCCTGCATCGTCCGAAGCGTTTCTTCGGCGCGGCGCGTAACGTGGAAGAGGGTGGTAGCCTGACCATCATCGCGACGGCGCTGGTTGATACCGGGTCCAAAATGGACGAGGTTATTTACGAAGAGTTTAAAGGCACCGGTAACATGGAGCTGCACCTCTCCCGTAAAATCGCTGAAAAACGCGTCTTCCCGGCGATTGACTACAACCGTTCCGGTACCCGTAAAGAAGAGCTGCTCACCACTCAGGAAGAGCTGCAGAAGATGTGGATCCTGCGTAAAATCATCCATCCGATGGGTGAAATCGACGCAATGGAGTTCCTCATCAACAAACTTGCGATGACCAAGACCAACGACGATTTCTTCGACATGATGAAACGCTCGTAGTCCGGCATGTGTCAAAAAAAACGCCACGTTTTTACGTGGCGTTTTTCATTTCTGCCTATACGCTTTAAGCACGATAGTCTCGCCATTGCAGAGTTTTAAAAATGATTAAGGAAGCAATAACACGGCCATAAATGGATTGTCTGGTTGAAAAATAAACGAATTTGCTGGCTCTGTATCTTACTCCCCCTTCTGGAGAGCTGGCTTCATGGTTATACTTTAGGTATCAATATACGCTGAGAACATGCATTGTGAATTTACTGACCGTAGGTACTGATCTATTCAGTATTTTTTTGTTCACGACTCTGTTCCTTTTTTTTGCGCGCAAGGCGGCTAAAAAGGTTGGTTTAGTGGATAAACCGAATTTCCGAAAACGACATCAGGGATTGATTCCATTGGTCGGTGGCATTTCGGTTTACGCAGGGATCTGCTTCTCTTTTGCCATTGCAGATTATTACATTCCGCACGCCGCGTTGTACCTGGCCTGTGCCGGCGTGCTGGTGCTGGTTGGGGCTCTTGACGATCGTTATGACATTAGCGTCAAAATCCGCGCCACAGTCCAGGCCGTTATTGGCATCGTCATGATGGTCGTGGGGAAACTTTACCTCAGCAGCCTGGGATATATTTTTGGCTCGTGGGAAATGGTCCTCGGTCCGTTTGGCTACTTCCTGACACTGTTTGCCGTCTGGGCCGCCATCAACGCCTTTAATATGGTTGATGGGATCGATGGCCTGCTTGGGGGGCTGTCCAGCGTCTCCTTTGCGGCGATTGGGATCATTCTGTGGTTTGATGGGCAGACCAGCCTCGCGATGTGGTGTTTTGCGATGATCGTCGCGATCCTCCCGTACATTCTGCTTAATCTCGGCGTTCTGGGTACCCGCTATAAAGTCTTTATGGGGGATGCCGGCAGTACGCTGATTGGCTTTACGGTGATTTGGATCCTGCTGGAAACGACGCAGGGCGCGACCCACCCTATTAGCCCGGTCACCGCACTGTGGATCATTGCCATCCCGCTGATGGACATGATCGCCATTATGTATCGCCGACTGCGCAAAGGGATGAGTCCTTTCTCACCGGATCGCCAGCATATCCACCATCTGATTATGCGTGCCGGGTTTACTTCCCGTCAGGCCTTTGTGCTGATCACGCTTGCAGCTGCCCTCCTGGCCTTAATCGGTGTTCTTGGCGAATATCTTCAGATTGTTCCGGAATGGGCAATGTTGGCACTATTCTTGCTTGCATTTTTCCTCTACGGCTATTGTATTAAACGGGCCTGGAAAGTGGCCAGACTGATTAAACGCGTGAAGCGTCGTATGCGGCGGAAGAACGGCAATACCTCAACATTAACCAAGTAAAGCTGGGGAAGTGATGACACAACCATTACCGGGAGCACAGCAAGTGAGCGCTGAGAATGAACTGGATATCCGCGGCCTGTTTCGGACGTTGTGGGCGGGAAAGTTGTGGATAGTGGGCATTGCGCTGTTATTCGCTCTGGTCGCCTTAATCTATACCTTCTTCGCCCGACAGGAGTGGAGCGCCACGGCTATCACTGACCGCCCGACGGTGAATATGCTGGGCGGGTTCTACTCCCAGCAGCAGTTCCTGCGCAACCTTGACGTAAAGGCCAATCTGGCGCCGGTGGACCAGCCCTCGGTGATGGATGAGTCATACAAAGAATTTATTATGCAGCTGGCATCCTGGGATACGCGTCGGGAGTTCTGGTCGCAGACGGATTACTACAAGCAGCGCATGGTCGGCAACTCCAGGGCGGATGCCGCTTTGCTGGATGAGTTGATTAACGACATCCAGTTTATGCCCGGCGATGCTGCGCGCAGCGTCTACGACAGCGTTAAGCTGACGGCGGAAAACGGTGCGGATGCCAATAACCTGCTACGTCAGTACGTGGCGTTCGCCAGCCAGCGTGCGGCGGGTCATCTCAATGATGAGCTGAAGGGCGCATGGGCTGCCCGTACCATCCAGATGAAAGCGCAGGTGAAACGGCAGGAAGAGGTGGCGAAATCCATTTTTAACCGCCGTATCCACAGTATTGAACAGGCGCTGAAAATTGCCGAGCAGCACAATATCTCCCGCAGTGAAACGGACGTACCGGCGGACGAACTACCGGATTCCGAGCTGTTCCTGCTGGGCCGTCCAATGCTGCAGGGGCGCCTGGAGAATCTGCAGGCCGTGGGGGCCGAGTATGACCTCGACTACGACCAGAACCGTGCAATGCTGACTACACTCAACGTGGGGCCAACGCTGGACCCACGTTTCCAGACCTACCGTTATTTGCGAACGCCTGAAGAACCCGTTAAACGCGACAGCCCGCGCCGCCTGTTCCTGATGATCATGTGGGGAATCGTCGGTGCGTTGATCGGTTCAGGCGTGGCGCTCGTCCGCCGTCGCAAAATATAAACTGCCGTCCGTGGTGAGGGCGGCGGGCCTTCACCATCCAATCGAAGAGAATCGATGTGAAAGTACTGACTGTATTTGGTACGCGTCCGGAGGCTATCAAGATGGCTCCTCTGGTCCATGCGCTGGCAAAGGATCCGTATTTTGAGGCGAAAGTTTGCGTAACTGCCCAACACCGGGAGATGCTCGATCAGGTTCTGAACCTGTTTTCCATCGTCCCGGATTACGATCTCAATATTATGCGCCCGGGCCAGGGATTGACGGAAATTACCAGCCGCATTCTGGAAGGCCTGAAGCCTATTCTGGAATCCTTCAAGCCGGATGTTGTCCTGGTCCACGGTGACACCACTACTACGCTGGCCACCAGCCTGGCCGCGTTTTATCAGCGTATCCCGGTCGGGCACGTTGAGGCGGGGCTGCGCACGGGCGACCTCTACTCCCCGTGGCCGGAAGAGGCAAACCGGACCCTGACCGGTCATCTGGCGATGTACCACTTTGCGCCGACGGAGAATTCCCGGCAGAACCTGCTGCGGGAAAACCTCTCCGATAGCCAGATCTTCGTGACCGGCAATACGGTTATTGATGCCCTGTTCTGGGTGCGCGACAGCGTCCTGGCCGATGAACAGCTGCGTTCAGAACTGGCGGCGAAGTACGCCTTCCTCGACGAAGAGAAAAAACTGATTCTGGTCACCGGCCACCGTCGGGAGAGCTTTGGCCGCGGATTTGAACAGATCTGCCACGCGCTGGCGGATATCGCAGCACGGCATGAAGATGTGCAGATCGTCTATCCCGTCCATCTGAATCCTAACGTTAGCGAGCCGGTCAACCGTATTCTCGGCCATGTGCCGAACGTGGTGCTGATCGAACCTCAGGACTATTTACCGTTTGTCTGGCTGATGACGCGTGCCTGGCTGATCCTGACCGATTCTGGCGGGATCCAGGAAGAAGCGCCTTCCCTCGGCACCCCGGTACTGGTGATGCGCGATACCACCGAACGTCCGGAAGCCATCGAAGCGGGCACCGTTCGACTGGTGGGCACCAGCAACCAGCGTATCGTGGAAGAAGTCACCCGCTTGCTGAATGACAAAGAAGAATATGACGTCATGAGCCGGGCCCATAACCCTTACGGGGATGGCCAGGCCTGTGGCCGGATTTTGCATGAACTAAAAAATAATCGGATAACGCTATGAGTTTTTCTACCATTTCCGTGATTGGCCTCGGCTATATCGGCCTGCCAACGGCGGCGGCCTTCGCCTCGCGTCAGAAGCGCGTGGTGGGTGTCGATGTTAACCAGCATGCTGTGGATACCATCAATCAGGGCGAGATCCATATTGTTGAACCCGACCTGGGCAGCGTCGTTAAAACGGCAGTGGCCGGGGGCTATCTGCAGGCTTGTACCACGCCGGTTGAAGCGGACGCGTATCTGATTGCGGTTCCGACGCCGTTTAAGGGCGACCATGAGCCGGATATGCGGTATGTCGAAGCGGCGGCAAAATCGATTGCACCGGTACTGAAAGCGGGCGCGCTGGTGATCCTCGAATCTACCTCGCCGGTGGGCGCCACCGAGCAGATGGCCGAGTGGCTGGCGGAAATGCGTCCCGATCTGACCTTCCCGCAGCAGGTGGGCGAAGCGGCAGATATCAATATTGCCTACTGCCCGGAGCGTGTGCTGCCAGGCCAGGTCATGATTGAGCTGATTAAAAACGATCGGGTGATCGGCGGGATGACGCCGGTATGCTCGGCTCGGGCCAGCGACCTGTATAACATTTTCCTGGAGGGCGAGTGTGTGGTGACCAACTCCCGCACCGCCGAGATGTGCAAACTGACGGAAAACAGCTTCCGCGACGTCAATATTGCCTTTGCCAACGAGCTGTCGCTGATTTGCGCCGACCGCGAGATTAACGTCTGGGAGCTGATTCGTCTGGCGAATCGCCATCCTCGCGTCAATATCCTTCAGCCTGGACCGGGCGTGGGCGGCCACTGTATCGCAGTCGACCCCTGGTTTATCGTGGCACAAAACCCGGAACAGGCTCGCCTGATCCGCACCGCACGTGAAGTGAACGACGGGAAGCCGCACTGGGTGATTAACCAGGTCAAAGCAGCGGTGGCGGACTGCCTGACCGCCAGCGGCAAGCGTGCCAGCGAAGTGAAAATTGCCTGCTTTGGGCTGGCGTTTAAACCGAACATCGACGATCTACGTGAAAGCCCGGCGATGGAAATTACCGAACAGCTGGCCCGCTGGCACAGCGGAGAAACGCTGGCGGTGGAGCCGAATATTCATCAGCTCCCTGCCCGTCTGAACGGCCTGTGCACGCTGGCCAGTATTGACGATGCGCTGGCCACCGCCGACGTGCTGGTGATGCTGGTCGATCACCAGCCGTTCAAGGCGATTGACGGCAATACGGTGACGCAGCCGTATATCGTCGATACCAAAGGGGTATGGCGTTGATGGCGGGCCAGTAACATGTCCGTCCGCGCCAGTATTGAGCCGCTGAGCTGGGAGAGCGAATTCTTCGGCCTGCCCAGCGCTATTCTGCGGATCAACGAGACGGCAGAGCCGCTGAGTGAAGCGGTGCTGGCGGGATGGGCGCGACTGCAGGTGAAAATCCCGGCGGCACGTGCCGACTGGCTGGACGCGCTGCAGCAGATGGGCTTTCGCCTGGTTGAAGGTGAGATCGATCTCTCCCTGCGCGTGGGTCAACATCAGGCTACGACGGCAGAGATTGCCACTGAGGCGGATATCCCGCTGCTGCGACAACAGGCCGCCGCCGCGTTTGCCCAAAGCCGGTTTCGTGCGCCCTGGTATGCAGAAGATGCCAGCGGTCGCTTTTATGCCCGCTGGATTGAGAATGCGGTAAAAGGCCTGTTCGATCATCAGTGCCTGGTGCTGCGCACCGACGACGATATCCGGGGCTTTGTCTCCCTGCGCCAGCTTGGTGATGAAGAGGCCCGAATCGGCCTGCTGGCGGGACGCGGGGCGGGTGCTGAACTGATGCAGGCCGCGCTGGGCTGGGCACAGGCGCGACAGCTGACCACACTGCGGGTGGCAACCCAGACCGGGAATACCGCCGCGCTTAAACGTTACATTCAGAGCGGGGCCAATGTTGAAAGCACCGCGTACTGGTTATACAGGTAAAAGATCATGATCCCATTTAATGCGCCTCCCGTGGTCGGTACGGAACTGGATTACATGCAGTCAGCTATGGGCAGCGGCAAGCTGTGCGGCGACGGCGGCTACACGCGACGCTGCCAGCAGTGGATGGAGCAGCGATTTGGCAGCGCCAAAGTCCTGCTGACCCCATCCTGTACTGCTTCGCTGGAGATGGCGGCGCTGCTGCTGGATATCCAGCCCGGTGATGAAGTGATCATGCCGAGCTATACCTTTGTCTCCACCGCCAATGCATTTGTGCTGCGTGGCGCCAAAATCGTCTTTGTCGATGTTCATCCGCAGACGATGAACATCGATGAAACGCTGATTGAATCGGCGATCACCGATAAAACCCGGGCTATCGTGCCGGTGCATTACGCGGGCGTAGCCTGCGAAATGGACACCATTATGGCCATCGCCAAAAAACATAACCTGTTTGTGGTGGAAGACGCCGCGCAGGGAGTGATGTCGACCTATAAAGGCCGGGCGCTGGGGTCGATTGGTCATATCGGCTGCTTTAGCTTCCACGAAACCAAGAACTACACGGCGGGTGGTGAAGGCGGTGCAACCTTAATCAACGATAAAACGCTGATCGAACGGGCGGAAATTATTCGCGAGAAGGGCACCAACCGCAGCCAGTTCTTCCGTGGACAGGTGGATAAATACACCTGGCGCGATATTGGCTCCAGCTACCTGATGTCGGATTTACAGGCAGCTTATCTGTGGGCACAGCTGGAAGCCGCGGAGCGTATTAACCAGCAGCGTCTGGCCCTGTGGCAGACCTACTATGACGCACTGTTGCCGCTGGCGCAGTCCGGGCGTATCGAGCTGCCCGTCATTCCGGCAGACTGCGGTCATAACGCCCATATGTTCTACATTAAGCTGCGCGATATGGAAGACCGTAGCCGCTTAATTGCCTGGCTGAAAGAGGCCGAAATTCTCGCGGTGTTCCATTACATTCCTCTGCACGCCTGTCCGGCAGGGGAAAAATTTGGCGTATTCCACGGCGAAGATCGCTACACCACGAAAGAGAGTGAGCGTTTGCTACGTCTGCCGCTGTTTTATAACCTGGCATCGGTGAACCAGCGCAACGTGATTAATACGCTGCTGAGCTACTTCCGCTGATATGTCGCTGGCCAAAGCATCACTGTGGACGGCGGCGTCCACGCTTATCAAGATCGGTGCCGGGCTGGTGGTGGTCAAACTGCTGGCGGTATCGTTCGGTCCGGCTGGGGTCGGTCAAGCCGGTAACTTTCGTCAGATGGTTACCGTGCTGGGTGTACTCGCCGGTGCCGGGATTTTTAACGGCGTAACCAAATTTGTTGCCCAGTATCAGGATGACCCGGTGCAGTTGAACAAGGTCGTCGGCACCTCGTCGGCGATGGTGCTGGGGTTCTCTACGCTGCTGGCACTGGTGTTTCTGCTGGCGGCGGCACCCATCAGCCAGGGGTTGTTCGGCCACACTCACTATCAGGGACTGGTACAGCTGGTGGCGCTGGTGCAGATGGGGATCGCCTGGGCGAACCTGCTGCTGGCGTTAATGAAGGGCTTTCGCGATGCGGCGGGCAATGCGCTGTCGCTGATTGCCGGTAGCCTGATCGGCGTCGCGGCCTACTATCTCTGTTACCGCCTGGGCGGCTATCAGGGCGCGCTGCTGGGGCTGGCGCTGGTTCCGGCGCTGGTGGTGGTGCCTGCGGGTCTTATGCTCTGGCGACGTGGCCGCGTGCCGCTGGCCTGGCTAAAACCCCGCTGGGACGGCTGGCTGGCCGGGCAGCTGGGTAAGTTTACCCTGATGGCGCTGATCACGTCGGTGACGCTGCCGGTAGCCTATGTGATGATGCGTAACCTGATGGCGGCGCACTACAGCTGGGACGAAGTGGGGATCTGGCAGGGGGTCAGCAGCATTTCCGATGCTTATCTCCAGTTTATTACCGCCTCGTTCAGCGTCTGGTTGCTGCCGACGTTGTCGCGCCTGACCGAGAAACCGGCGATTGGCCGGGAAGTGATGCGCTCGCTGAAGTTTGTGTTACCCGCCGTTGCGGCCGCCAGTCTGACGGTCTGGCTCCTGCGGGACGTCGCTATCTGGCTGCTGTTTTCCGACCGGTTTACCGCCATGCGGGATCTGTTTGCCTGGCAACTGGTGGGCGATGTACTGAAAGTGGGTGCTTACGTTTATGGCTATCTGGTGATCGCCAAAGCCTCGCTGAGATTTTACATTCTGGCGGAGATTAGCCAGTTTGCGCTGCTGAGCGGCTTTGCATACTGGCTGATCCCGGCACGCGGCGCGCTGGGCGCGGCGCAGGCCTATATGGCGACCTATATCGTTTACTTTACGCTCTGTAGCGTGGTGTTCTTACTTTGGCACAGACGGGCATGACTGCACTGATACACGTACTGGGATCGAATATCCCACACCATAACCAGACCGTTCTGCGGTTCTTTAACGACGAGCTGGCGCCGACAAGCGCACTTGCGCGTGAATTTATGGTTGCCGGTCCGGACGATGGCCTGAGCCAGGCCTGCCCGGCGCTCGCGCTGACGTTTTTTGCCGATAAAAAATCGCTGGCCGCGGCCGTTGTCGCCCGGGCGAAGGCAAACCCTGAGCAGCGTTTTTTCTTCCACGGCCAGTTTAATTCCGGCCTGTGGCTGGCGCTGCTGCGCGGCGGTATCCGTCCACAGCAGTTTAACTGGCATATCTGGGGGGCGGATCTCTACGAGGTTTCCAGCGGCTGGAAATTCCGCCTCTTCTATCCGCTGCGCCGGATGGCCCAGGGCCGCGTCGGCTGCGTGTTCGCCACTCAGGGCGATATCCACTATTTTGCGGGGCGGCACCCGCAGGTCCGTAGCGAGCTGCTTTATTTCCCGACCCGCATGGACCCGGCGCTGAACACGCTGGCCAACGACGCGCCGCGTGAAGGCAAGCTGACGGTGCTGGTGGGGAACTCCGGCGATCGCAGCAACGAACATCTGCAGGCGCTGCGGGCGGTCCATCAGCAGTTTGGTGATACGGTCAACGTCATCGTTCCGATGGGGTATCCGGCCAACAACGAGGCGTATATCGCCGAGGTTGAGCGGGAAGGGCTGACACTGTTTAGCCGCGAAAATCTGCAGATCCTCCGCGATAAGCTGGCCTTTGACGACTACCTGGCGCTGCTGCGCCGCTGCGATCTGGGTTATTTCATTTTTGCCCGTCAGCAGGGGATCGGCACGCTGTGCCTGTTGATTCAGGCTGGTGTTCCCTGCGTCCTGAACCGCGAGAACCCGTTCTGGCAGGATATGAGCGCCCAGGGCATCCCGGTGCTTTTTACCGTCGATCCCCTTAACGAGCAGGTGGTGCGCGAAGCGCAACGGCAGCTGGCGCTGGTCGATAAAAGCCAGATCGCGTTTTTCCGTCCCAACTATCTGGCGCCCTGGCATCAGGCGCTGCGTATTGCAGCAGGAGAAGCGCAATGAGCCTGATGCAGTTCAGTGGATTACTGGTGGTCTGGCTGCTGGCGACGCTGTTTATCGCCACCCTGACGTGGTTTGAATTTCGCCGGGTGCGCTTTAACTTCAATGTCTTTTTCTCATTGCTGTTTTTACTGACCTTTTTCTTCGGCTTCCCGCTGACCAGCGTGCTGGTCTTCCGTTTTGACGTTGGCGTGGCTCCGCCGGAAGTGCTGTTGCAGACCCTGCTGGCCGCCACCTGTTTTTACGCGGTGTACTATGTGGCGTATAAAACCCGGCTGCGGACGCGGAGTAGCATTGAGCGACCCCGTCGGCCGCTGTTCACCATGAACCGCGTGGAAACCCATCTGACCTGGATACTGTTGATGGGGATTGCGCTGCTCAGCGTGGGTGTGTTCTTTATGCACAACGGTTTCCTGCTGTTTAAGCTGACCTCCTACAGTCAGATTTTTTCCAGCGATGTTTCAGGCGTGGCGTTAAAGCGGTTCTTTTACTTCTTTATTCCGGCAATGCTCGTGATCTATTTTTTGCGCCAGGGCGTAAAAGGCTGGCTGTTTTTCCTCGTCGCCACTGTCACTTTTGGCCTGCTGACCTACGCTATCGTTGGCGGCACGCGGGCCAATATTATTATCGCTTTCGCCATTTTCCTGTTTATCGGCATTATTCGCGGCTGGATCTCGCTATGGATGCTGGCGGCGGCGGGCGTGCTGGGGATTGTCGGCATGTTCTGGCTGGCGCTGCGTCGCTATGGCCTGGACGTCAGCGGCGATGAGGCATTTTATACCTTCCTCTATCTGACGCGTGATACCTTCTCGCCGTGGGAGAACCTGGCACTGCTCCTGCAAAACTACGATAAGATTGAGTTCCAGGGCCTGGCACCTGTCGTGCGCGACTTCTACGTCTTTATTCCGACCTGGCTGTGGCCGGACCGTCCGGGAACGGTGCTGAACTCTGCCAACTACTTCACCTGGGAAGTGCTGAATTACCACACCGGGTTGGCGATTTCGCCGACGCTGATTGGCTCCCTGGTGGTGATGGGCGGCGTCTGGTTTATTCCGCTGGGGGCGGTGGTGGTCGGGCTGATCATTAAATGGTTCGACTGGCTCTACAGCCTGGGAAACCGGGAAACCAATCCCTATAAGGCGGCGATCCTGCACAGCTTCTGCTTTGGCGCCATCTTCAACATGATTGTGCTGGCGCGTGAAGGTCTTGATGCATTTGGCTCGCGAGTGGTCTTCTTTATGCTCATCTTTGGCGCCTGCCTGGTGGTAGCAAAATTGCTTTACTGGCTGCTGGATAGCGCGGGGCTGATTAAGCGTCGCCTGAAGTTTTCCACGCAGCCGCAGCTTTGAAAGGGATGGAGAATATGACGGATATGCATTCGGCACCGCAGTACAATCTGCGTGGCCTGGCGCTTCTTGGCTGGCGGGATATGCAGCATGCGCTGGATTTCCTGTTCGCCGACGGGCAAATCCGCCAGGGCACGCTGGTCGCGATTAATGCGGAAAAAATGCTGGTGGTGGAAGATGATGCCGAGGTGCGTACGCTGATTCAGAACGCGGAATTTAAGTATGCGGACGGCATTAGCGTGGTGCGCTCCGTGCGGGCGAAATTCCCGGAGGCGAAAGTCTCTCGCGTGGCGGGTGCCGACCTGTGGGAGGCGCTGATGGCGCGAGCGGGCGAGCAGGGTACGCCGGTATTTCTGCTCGGCGGGAAGCCCGATGTGCTGGCGCAAACGGAAGCGAAGCTGCGCAGCCAGTGGAACGTTAACGTTGTGGGTACTCAGGACGGTTACTCCCAGGCAGACCAGCGCCAGGCGCTGTTTGAGCGTATTCGCGACAGCGGCGCGAAAATCGTTACCGTGGCGATGGGATCTCCGCGTCAGGAGATCCTGATGCGTGATTGTCGTCTGGTGCATCCGCACGCGCTCTATATGGGCGTAGGCGGCACCTACGACGTCTTTACCGGTCACGTTAAGCGTGCGCCTAAGGTCTGGCAGAACCTCGGCCTCGAGTGGCTGTATCGCCTGCTGTCGCAGCCGAGCCGCATTACCCGACAGATCCGCCTGCTGCGCTATCTGCGCTGGCACTACACCGGTAAATTATAAGATCCCGGGAGCAGCGCCTTCTGACGCGCTGCTCTGCTTGTTGCACAAAAAGTAGCCCGCCTCAGCAATTTTCTCATACTTTATTTGCCATTCTTCAAAAATTGTTAAACCATGCGCACCGCGTAAGGCGGCTATGCCACGACAACGTTACGTATAAAAATAACCGGCCCTGTCCGGACAGAAGCAAACACAAGAGGTTTCTATGGCAGATAACAAACCAGAGCTTCAGCGAGGCCTGGAGTCACGACATATCGAATTGATCGCCCTCGGGGGCACCATCGGCGTAGGGCTATTTATGGGCGCGGCAAGCACCCTCAAGTGGGCCGGTCCGTCGGTGCTGCTGGCCTATATTCTCGCCGGGCTTTTCGTCTTCTTTATCATGCGCTCAATGGGCGAAATGCTCTTCCTTGAGCCGGTAGCCGGTTCTTTTGCCGTTTACGCGCACCGTTATATGAGCCCGTTCTTTGGCTATCTGACGGCCTGGTCCTACTGGTTTATGTGGATGGCGGTGGGGATATCTGAAATTACCGCGATAGGCGTCTACGTCCAGTTCTGGTTCCCGGACATGGCCCAGTGGATCCCGGCGCTGATCGCCGTGGGGCTGGTGGCGCTGGCGAACCTGGCGGCGGTGCGTCTCTACGGTGAGATTGAGTTCTGGTTTGCGATGATTAAGGTCACCACCATTATTGTGATGATTGTGATCGGCCTGGGGGTGATCTTCTTCGGCTTCGGCAACGGCGGTCAGTCCATTGGCTTCAGTAATCTGACCGAGCACGGCGGCTTCTTTGCCGGTGGCTGGAAAGGTTTCCTGACCGCGCTCTGTATTGTGGTGGCGTCCTATCAGGGGGTAGAGCTGATCGGCATCACCGCCGGTGAAGCGAAAAATCCGCAGGTAACCTTGCGCAGCGCGGTCAGCAAAGTGCTGTGGCGCATTCTGATTTTCTACGTGGGTGCGATCTTCGTTATCGTGACCATTTTCCCGTGGAACGAGATTGGAACCAACGGGAGCCCGTTTGTGCTCACCTTCGCCAAAATCGGTATCACCGCTGCGGCAGGGATCATTAACTTTGTGGTACTGACGGCTGCACTCTCGGGTTGTAACAGCGGCATGTACAGCTGCGGGCGTATGCTCTACGCGCTGGCGAAAAACCGTCAGCTGCCGGCGGCGGTGGCAAAAGTGTCCCGTAACGGCGTGCCCTATGTGGGCGTGGCGCTCTCCATCGTTATTTTGCTGGTCGGTTCCTGCCTGAACTACATCATCCCTAATCCGCAGCGCGTATTCGTTTATGTCTACAGCGCCAGCGTCCTGCCGGGAATGGTGCCGTGGTTTGTGATCCTGATTAGCCAGCTGCGCTTCCGCCGCGTGCATGCTGAGGCGATTAAGACGCATCCTTTCCGCTCGATGCTGTTCCCGTGGGCGAACTGGCTGACTATGGTGTTCCTGGTGTGCGTTCTGATCGGTATGGGCATCAACGAAGATACCCGCATGTCTCTCTTTGTGGGCATCGGCTTCCTGGCGATTGTGACCGCGATCTACAAGCTTTTGGGCTTTCACCGCACGGCTGAAGCAGCAAGAGTGAAGGAATAAGCGGCAAAGTGAGCAAAGCATAATCAAACGCTCATTTTCTTAAAAAAAGCACTAGACAGCAGCACACGAAGCCCGTACTATCCACCCCCGCAACGGCGCTAAGCGCCCGTAGCTCAGCTGGATAGAGCGCTGCCCTCCGGAGGCAGAGGTCTCAGGTTCGAATCCTGTCGGGCGCACCATTTATTGGCGGTGCTAGAGCTGCGGTGGACTGTGGAAATCACACAGTGCCGCGTGAAAAGAATTTGTAGTGGTGGCTATAGCTCAGTTGGTAGAGCCCTGGATTGTGATTCCAGTTGTCGTGGGTTCGAGTCCCATTAGCCACCCCATTATTTAAAAGTTGTGATATGCGAAGGTGGCGGAATTGGTAGACGCGCTAGCTTCAGGTGTTAGTGTCCTTAGGATGTGGGGGTTCGAGTCCCCCCCCTCGCACCACGACTTTAAAGAGTTGAACTAAAAATTCAAAAAGCAGTACATCGGCGAGTAGCGCAGCTTGGTAGCGCAACTGGTTTGGGACCAGTGGGTCGGAGGTTCGAATCCTCTCTCGCCGACCAATTTTGAACCCCGCTTCGGCGGGGTTTTTTGTTTTCTTTTTTCCGCCTGTTTTCCTTCTGTTGCCAATGTGCGACACACCGTGTTTCCTCTGTCGCCGATTGGTGACTAATAATCATCTGATAAATAACGTTTTATTGTTAACCTGGCAAAACTGTCGCGGTAAGGCGACACTTTTATGTCGTCCCAGGCGCCCGTTGTGGTGAGAAGCACGAGCAGCGCCGCTGTTTCCGCGCTTTTCAGCTGCCATTATGCGGGGGTACAACATTGGCATGCTATGTGCAATAATATCCCTGTAGATGCTCATTCCATCTCTTATGTTCGCCTTACGGCCTCATAAACTCAGGAATGACGCAGAGCCGTTTACGGTGCTTATCGTCCACAGACAGATGTCGCTTAGGCCTCATCAGACACCATGGACATAACGTTGAGTGAAGCACCTTATGTTGTCGAATAGACCTGTTTTAACGCCTGCCTTTATGGCAGGCGTTTTTTTATCTGGCATTCGCCAAACCGCGGACAGTAAAAAGGGAGCCAAAATGGCTCCCTTGTTGTTATCGCTGAGTATTTACGGCTGTCCGTTATTCTTTAACGTCAGCATCAGTCCATCCCGCCGCATGGTGGCGGCCTCTTCAGGCTGCTTCATGCGATCCAGGCTGTCAGCCAGCCAGGCGTAGTCGAAGGCGTCCGGGCGCTGCTTGATCGCCGCCCGGAAAGCGATACTCGCTTCCTGCCACTCACCGTGTTTCATCAGCGACTGGCCCAGCGTGCTCCAGAGCAGGGGACGGTCGCCGACGGCTTTGATCTGCTGGCGAAGAATTTTTTCCAGCATTTCCGGATTGTTGGTTTTCAGACGCGGGATCGGCAGCAGGAGACGATCGTCATACTGACGTTTCAGTCCGTCGATAATGATCTGCTGGGCGGTGTCATGATCGTCACACTCAATAAGATGATCCGCCATGGCGACCTGCAGGGCCACATGGTGACGCGTTTTGCGACTCTGGTTTTTCCACCAGTCGCGCAGCCCTTCGCTGCCCTGGTCGGCGCGAGCCTGATCCATCAGGCCAATCCAGGCCTGCTGCTCAAGCGCGGCACGATGCTCTTCATCACCGACGTTGGCTTTCGCCATAGACGGGATGACGTCCAGCAGCGAGCCCCAGGCGCCGGTGCGGATATAGGCCTGTTCTGCCAGTCTCAGCACTTCCGGATGACGCGGGGTGACTTCCAGCAGCTTATCGATGCCGTGGCGGGCGGCGTGATCTTCATGACGTGCCAGCTGCAGCCGGACACGGGTGATTTCCACCGGGATCAGATCGTTCCCGGCCAGCTCCGTTGCGCGCTCCAGATGCTGGTTAGCACGGATCTCATCGCCGCGCTGCTGGGCCGCTTCCGCCGCCAGCAGATAGTTTACGACCGGCTGCTCGGCGTGATCGGCATTCTTCGACATCAGCTTTTCAACCTGCTGATAATCGCCCTCTGCCAGCTTCAGCAGCGCCTGTTCCGTCTGCTTACGGGCGCGACGGCGTTTACGGCCGGTGAACCAGCCTCGGGTATGCGCGCCGGTGCGGAAAATACGCCGCAGCAGCCACTCAATGGCAAACAGCACCACCATGGCAAGGATCAGGATGATGACCAGCCCGGTCACGCTGGTTTCGATATTGTAATTGTCAGTCTGGATCAGGACGTAGCCCTGGTGTCCGGCAACCATCGGTCCCAGCACGACGCCAGCAATCAACAGTGCAAAGAGCAATAATACTTTCAGCATGATTATTCTCCCTGCGGCGCGGCGGCGGGTTCATCGGCGGCCGGAGCCTCTGTCGGCGTCGGCGACGCAGCCGCAGGCTGTGCCAGCAGATTGCGTACCCGGGTCTGCATCAGTTTTTCCAGCAGCGGCTGACTCTGTAGCGTGTCCGGCACATTCATCGTGATGCTTTGCTGACCCAGTTTATCCACGTCTTCGAGGAAGGCTTTGGTGGTCGCGTCATCCGTGTCGTAGTAGGCACGAACCCAGGTCGATACGTTATCCAGCGCCTGCTTGTAGGTTTCTTCCTGATGGCGCGGGACGGCCTGTGCGGCAACCAGCAGGCGCGAACGGATATTTTCGCGCAGATAGACGTCCTGGTTCGGTGCCAGCAGCGGTACGGCCGTTTCATCACGGCGGCGAACGGTAATAAAGCTGTCCATAAATGTGCGCCAGCTTTTTTGCAGGTTGATGCGCCATTCGCTGATGGAGGCCGACAGCTCGCCGCTATCGTTATCCATTGGCGTATCGTCGTCGTTATTATCCGCGAGGCGCAGGTTATCAATCTGGTTGGAAAGCTGATTCACTTTCAGAATAATGCCGTCGTAGTCGATCTGCGCGACCGCAGAAAGACCGGCGATATCGTCCGTGATGGCGCGGCGTGCGCCGATCAGGCTCGGGTCATTCATGTCGGCCAGGCTGGCATCCGCGCTTTTCAGCAGGGCTGCCGCGGTGGTGACATCTTGATCGCTCCACAGCTTACGACCGGCCAGTTTGACCAGAAAATCTGCCTGAGCCAGCAGCCAGGTTTTGGTATCGGTCCCGGAAATACTGGCGACCTTGTGCTGAACCTCATCAAGCTGTTGGGTCAGCGCGGCCTGCTGACGACCGGCGGCTTCCAGCTGGGTCGCCTGCTGTTTAATGATATTTTCCAGCTCGGCTTTTTGCGTTTCCTGCGACTTCTGCAGGGCAATCAGCTGATTCGCCAGCGTGTCGCTGGCGGCACTTTGACTGGCGGCCTGCTGTTTGCCCCAGCCGTAAAGTCCGGTGCCTGCCGCGAGGGCAATAGCAATGGCGATAACGCTTAACACGAGGCTGGTTTTATTGCCGCGCTCTTTCCTCTCTGTCTGTTCCGTCTGTTGTGGCCTACCGTTATCCACGGCGTCCCTGGTTTCTTCAACCACGGCGGAGGCGTTTTTTTGTTCCGTCATTATGGTTTCCCGTATCAGAGTGATTGTAATGCGCGCAGCAGCGCATCGTTGTCCGCGCCATCGGCAATATGAATATTCTGCCAGCCCAGTTCACGGGCAAGATGCGCCAGACGCTCGCTGACGACCAGCAGTCGGCAGCGAAGTAACCATGTTTCACTATATTGCTGTGGCACCAGCTCGCACAGACGCTGGAGCATTTCACCGCTGGTCACCACCAGCGTATCGACACCGCGCAGATGCCAGCGCATCGCTTCTTGTGCGCCGTCGTAGTGTACCGGCTCACGCTGGTAGCACTCGCAGCACTCGACGAGTGCCCCACGGGCGGCCAGGGTTTCAGCCAGCAGCTCTCGCCCGCCGTTGCCGCGTAAAATCAGCGCCCGCTTGCCCGCAATATTTTGTAATTCAGGTAATTGTAGCAAGACTTCGCTGATTTCCCGATCGTGAGGGTAGCGGATTTGCTGCCCGCTGACGGTGTGCAGCGCCAGCGCGGTTGTCCGTCCGATGGCAAAATAGTGCGGCGCCGTTGGCCAGTACAGCCGTTGCTGCTGAAGTCGGGCATGGGCAAACTCTACCGCATGCTGCGACAGGGCAAAGAGCAGATCGTTTGACGTCAGTGCCGCCAGTCGCTCGCCGAGCGTTGCCAGCTCGCGGCCCGGCGTAAATTCAATGAGCGGAAAATGCCATGCCACCCGACCCAGCGCGCGCAGTCGGCTCACTAATTCTTCTCCCTGAGGGAGAGGGCGGGTAACAAGGATATTCATTCCGCCGAGGCTCCGTTATACACCTCGGCTAAAATCGCCCGGGCACCACGTTCCAGCAGTTCGTCCGCAAGGGAGACGCCAAGCTGCTCTGCGTCTTCGGGTTTACCGCGGCGCTCACCGCGAATAACCTGCTCTCCGTCAGGCGAACCGACCAGCGCCCGCAGCCACAGCTCGCCGTCGATAAGCTCCGCATAGCTGCCGATAGGCACCTGGCAGCCGCCTTCAAGGCGAGTGTTCATTGCCCGCTCCGCAAGGACGCGGGTGGCGGTTTCGGCGTGATTCAGCGGGGCCAGTAAGTCGCGGGTATGCTGGTCGTCGAGACGGCACTCAATACCCACTGCGCCCTGGCCCACCGCGGGCAGGGATTGCTCAGGTGGCAACGCAACGCGCACACGGTCCGAAAGCTGCAGGCGTTTAAGCCCCGCGACGGCGAGGATAATCGCGTCGTATTCGCCGCTATCCAGTTTGCTCAGCCGGGTGCCGACATTGCCGCGCAGCGAGCGGATCACCAGATCGGGCCGCTGTTCGGCAATCTGGCACTGACGGCGCAGGCTTGAGGTGCCCACGATGCTGCCATCAGGCAGCGCCTCCAGCGAGTCATATTGGTTGGAAACAAACGCATCGCGCGGATCTTCGCGCTCACAGATGGTCACAAGACCCAGTCCGGAGGGGAACTCGACGGGCACGTCTTTCATCGAGTGCACGGCGATATCGGCGCGGTTTTCCAGCAGCGCCGTCTCCAGCTCTTTAACAAAGAGGCCTTTGCCGCCGACTTTGGCCAGCGGAGTGTCAAGGATCACGTCGCCTTTCGTCACCAGCGGCACCAGTTCAACCTGAAGCCCCGGATGGCAAGCCATCAGGCGGTCTTTGACATAATGTGCCTGCCAGAGCGCGAGGGGGCTTTGGCGTGTGGCAATTCTTAAAACATTGTCTAACATGCTTGTTACCGTCATTATCGTCCCCCGACATCCTACCATTGATAATAGAATGCTGTCAGTGATTGGGGGGAAATGCCGCGCAGGGCCGGGCGCTGTACCGCCTCATTGACAGATTAATGCGAGTGCTACACTTACAGATAGCGCTTCATTCTTTACGCTCAATCCTGCAGGTGTTAGATTGATCACGTTTTAAGCCATTTTTCCGTCTGTACCATCATAATCATAAGGACGGAAAGGTGTTCGGAATACTGAAAGCACACTCGCTTTTGGTCGCGGGCAGAAGCGGCCGGTGGTCGAGTGTATAAACATCAGGCGATATGTCTTGTACCTCTATATTGAGACTCTGAAACAGAGACTGGATGCCATTAATCAACTGCGTGTCGATCGCGCACTTGCTGCTATGGGCCCTGCTTTCCAGCAGGTATACAGTTTACTGCCGACATTGCTGCACTATCATCATCCGCTGATGCCGGGTTACCTTGATGGTAACGTTCCCTGTGGCATCTGCCTGTACACGCCTGATGAAACCCAACGCCACTACCTCGACGAACTTGAACTGAGCCAGGGTATACCGCCGCAGGAATCGCCCAAGGGCGAACTGCCGATCACCGGTATCTACTCTATGGGCAGCACCTCGTCTGTCGGGCAGAGCTGTACCTCCGATCTGGATATCTGGGTTTGCCACCAGTCCTGGCTGGATAACGAAGAGCGTCAGCGGCTGCAGCGTAAGTGCAGCCTGCTGGAGAGCTGGGCCGCTTCCCTCGGCGTTGAAGTCAGTTTCTTCCTGATCGATGAAAACCGCTTCCGCCACAATGAGAGCGGCAGCCTCGGCGGGGAAGACTGCGGTTCGACGCAGCATATCCTGTTACTCGATGAATTCTACCGTACCGCAGTGCGCCTGGCCGGTAAGCGTATCCTGTGGAATATGGTGCCCTGTGACGAAGAAGAGCATTACGACGATTACGTGATGACCCTGTATGCACAGGGCGTCCTGACGCCGAATGAATGGCTCGATCTGGGCGGATTGAGTTCGCTCTCCGCGGAAGAGTACTTCGGTGCCAGCCTGTGGCAGCTGTATAAAAGCATCGACTCCCCTTATAAAGCGGTGCTGAAAACCCTGCTGCTGGAAGCTTATTCCTGGGAATATCCCAACACGCGCCTGCTGGCGAAAGACATTAAACAGCGCCTGCACGACGGCGAGATCGTCTCTTTCGGTCTGGACGCCTACTGCATGATGCTGGAGCGGGTGACGGCCTATCTCACCGCGATTGAAGACACCACCCGTCTGGATCTGGTGCGCCGCTGTTTCTACTTAAAAGTCTGCGAGAAGCTGAGCCGCGAGCGTGCCTGCGTGGGCTGGCGTCGTGAAGTGCTGAGCCAGCTGGTAAAAGAGTGGGAGTGGGACGAGGCGCGGCTGGCGATGCTCGACAACCGCGCCCACTGGAAAATTGACCAGGTACGTGAAGCGCATAACGAACTGCTCGATGCCATGATGCAGAGCTACCGTAACCTGATTCGTTTTGCCCGTCGCAACAACCTGAGCGTCTCCGCCAGTCCGCAGGATATTGGCGTGCTGACCCGTAAACTGTATGCCGCTTTTGAAGCGCTGCCGGGGAAAGTGACGCTGGTTAACCCGCAGATTTCACCGGATCTCTCAGAGCCGAATCTGACCTTTATTCACGTGCCGCCAGGCCGTGCTAACCGTTCCGGCTGGTATGTCTATAATCGCGCGCCGAATATGGACTCCATCGTCAGCCATCAGCCGCTGGAATATAACCGCTATCTGAATAAGCTGGTGGCCTGGGCCTGGTTTAACGGCCTGCTGACGTCGCGCACCCACCTGTTTATTAAGGGCAACGACACGGTTGACCTGGCGAAGCTGCAGGAGATGGTGGCTGACGTTTCGCATCACTTCCCGCTGCGTCTGCCTGCACCGACGCCGAAGGCGCTGTACAGCCCGTGTGAAATTCGCCATCTGGCGATTATCGTCAACCTGGAATACGACCCGACCTCGGCCTTCCGTAATCAGGTGGTGCATTTTGACTTCCGCAAGCTGGACGTACTCAGCTTTGGCGAAGCCCAAAACTGCCTTGTCGGCAGCGTGGATCTGCTGTACCGCAACTCGTGGAATGAAGTGCGAACGCTGCACTTTAACGGCGAGCAGGCGATGATCGAAGCGCTGAAAACCATTCTCGGCAAGATGCATCAGGATGCCGCGCCGCCAGACAGCGTGGACGTGTTCTGCTATAGCCAGCACCTGCGTGGTCTTATTCGCACCCGCGTTCAGCAGCTGGTGTCGGAATGTATTGAACTGCGTCTTTCCAGTACGCGTCAGGAAACCGGACGCTTTAAGGCGCTGCGTGTGGCGGGACAAACCTGGGGTCTGTTCTTCGAACGCCTGAACGTGTCGGTACAGAAGCTGGAAAACGCCATTGAGTTCTACGGCGCTATTTCCCATAACAAACTGCACGGGCTGTCGGTGCAGGTTGAAACCAATCAGGTGGAGCTTCCGCCGGTGGTGGATGGCTTTGCCAGCGAAGGGATTATTCAGTTCTTCTTCGAAGAGAGCGGCAACGACAGCGGCTTTAACATCTATATTCTTGATGAAAGCAACCGTGCGGAAGTGTACCACCACTGCGAAGGCAGTCGGGAAGAGCTGGTTCGCGACGTTAGCCGGTTCTACTCTTCATCACACGACCGTTTCACCTACGGATCCAGCTTTATCAACTTCAACCTGCCGCAGTTCTACCAGATTGTGAAGGTCGATGGCCGCACCCAGGTGATCCCTTTCCGTTCACCGGTGATTGGCTCCGCCGTTCCGCTCAGTACGGAAAGCCCGGCACCGCTGATGCAGCAGTATCTTTCTTAATTGTTAAGGGCTGGCAAGCCAGCCCTTAACGTCCGTTAGCGGAAGCTAACGCTTTCTCCCGCCTGCTGACTGGCCGCCTGCTCAAGCAGTTCCCAGAAAGGCGTACCGCTGCGGTCGCAGATCCACTCATCACCCTGCAGATTGAAATGGTAGCCGCCCTGTTTGGCAGCCAGCCACACCTGATGCAGCGGCTCCTGACGGTTAATAATGATCTTGCTGCCATTCTCAAAGCTGATGGTCAGCACGCCGCCGTTGATCTCACAGTCGATATCGCTGTCACCGTCCCAGTCATCGAGACGTTCTGCAATAGTCATCCACAGACTGTCGGCGAGGCGATGAAATTCACTGTCGTTCATTTTGCGTTCCTGTTTTTCGTGATGGCCGCAGTATAACGCGAAACAAATCCCAATGCAGGAACACGGTAAACGCTTGCTTTTGCGTCTTCTCCTGCGATGATAGAAAGCAGAAAGCACGAACTACAGGCAAATCTATAATGAAAAATATTACCCGTTCTCTGGCCATGCTGGTGGCATTGGTAAGTCTGGCCGGCTGTGGTCTGAAAGGGCCGCTTTACTTTCCTCCCGCGGATACGAAGGCGCCTGCGCCAACTAAGCCTGTCGAGAACAACGCCCAGCCTTCCATGCCGGATAACAACAATCGTGGCGACAGCGGTGGTCCGACTCAGGTGAATTACTGATATACGATTGTGTGTACCCGCGTGAATGGAGTGAAGAATGCAGTTCTCTAAAATGCATGGCCTTGGCAACGATTTTATGGTCGTCGACGCGGTAACGCAGAATGTCTTTTTTTCCCCGGAGCTGATTCGTCGACTGGCGGATCGTCATCTGGGCGTCGGGTTCGATCAGCTGCTGGTGGTTGAACCGCCTTACGATCCCGATCTGGATTTCCACTACCGTATTTTTAACGCCGACGGCAGCGAAGTGTCGCAGTGCGGCAACGGCGCTCGCTGCTTTGCCCGTTTTGTTCGTCTGAAAGGGCTGACGAACAAGCGTGATATCCGGGTCAGTACCGCCAATGGCCGTATGGTTCTGACCATCACCGACGACGAGCTGGTACGCGTGAACATGGGCGAGCCCAACTTTGAGCCGTCCGACGTGCCGTTCCGCGCTAACAAAGCGGAAAAGACCTATATTATGCGTGCGGCGGAGCAGACAGTATTGTGCGGCGTGGTATCGATGGGTAACCCGCACTGCGTCATTCAGGTTAATGATGTGGAAACGGCCGATGTTGAAACCCTGGGTCCGGTGCTGGAAAGCCATGAACGTTTCCCGGAGCGGGCCAATATCGGTTTTATGCAGGTCGTCAGTCGGCAGCATATTCGCCTGCGCGTTTTTGAACGCGGCGCCGGGGAGACCCAGGCCTGCGGTAGCGGCGCGTGTGCGGCGGTTGCCGTCGGAATTTTGCAGGATTTACTGGCGGAAGAGGTGCGGGTAGACCTGCCCGGTGGGCGTCTCGATATCGCCTGGAAAGGCCCGGGTCATCCTTTGTTTATGACCGGCCCGGCAGCACATGTCTATGACGGGTTTATTCATCTATGAAGCAAGTCGAGGAAGAACAGCAGGAAACCCCCGCCGTACTGAATGACAGTTCGGTGGTGGATTATCTGTTGCAGCATCCCGAGTTTTTTATCCGCAACGCGCGGGCGGTAGAACAGATGCGGGTGCCGCATCCGGTGCGCGGCACCGTCTCTCTGGTCGAGTGGCAGATGGCGCGATCGCGCCATCGTATTAATGCCCTCGAAGAGAACATGACCCTGCTGATGGAGCAGGCGACGGCCAACGAAGGGCTATTTTATCGCCTGCTGCGCCTGCAAAATCGTCTGGCTTCCGCGCAGAGTCTGGAAGAGATGCTGAACCGCTTTCACCGCTGGGCGCGTGAGCTGGGGCTGGCCGGGGCGACGCTTCGCCTGTTCCCTGATCGCTGGCGTCTTGGTGCACCCTCCGTATTTACCCGGCTGGCGCTGAGTCGGCAGGCTTTTGAGCCGCTGCGTATTCAGCGTCTTGGCCAGCAGAATCACTACCTTGGCCAGCTAAACGGGCCGGAACTGCTGGTGGTCCTGCCGGAGGCGAAAGCCGTCGGTTCCGTGGCGATGTCGCTGATGGGCCTGGATGGCGAGCTGGGTGTGATCCTGTTCAGCAGCCGCGATGCGCATCACTACCAGTCGGGTCAGGGCACCCAGCTGCTACAGGAGATCGCGCTGATGCTACCCGACCTGCTGGAGCGCTGGATTGAGCGCGTATGAGCAGCGAGCTGCACGATCCGGTTACCCGGTTCCTCCGCTATCTGGGCGTTGAGCGCCAGCTCAGCCCGATCACCCTGCTGAACTATCAGCGTCAGCTTGATGCCATCATTGCCTTAGCCGGGGAAACCGGCGTCAAAAGCTGGCAGCAATGTGACGCTGCCGCCGTGCGCACTTTTGCCGTACGCAGCCGCCGTAAAGGTCTGGGTGCCGCCAGCCTGGCCCTGCGCATCTCCGCGCTGCGCAGTTTTTTCGACTGGCTGGTCAGTCAGGGTGAACTACAGGCTAATCCGGCCAAAGGCGTGGTGACGCCGAAAGCTCCCCGCCATTTACCGAAGAATATCGACGTCGATGATGTCAGCCGCCTGCTGGATATCGATCTTAACGATCCCCTGGCGGTACGCGACAGGGCGATGCTGGAGGTGATGTACGGCGCGGGCCTGCGTCTGTCCGAACTGGTAAACCTCGATATTCGCCATCTCGATCTCGACAGCGGTGAAGTCTGGGTCATGGGGAAAGGCAGCAAAGAGCGACGCCTGCCGATAGGCCGCAACGCCGTGATATGGATTGAGCACTGGCTCGATCTGCGCGGTCTGTTCGGGACCGATGACGATGCGCTGTTTTTATCAAAGCTGGGCAAGCGTATTTCCGCCCGTAACGTGCAAAAACGTTTTGCGGAGTGGGGAATTAAACAGGGACTGAACAGCCACGTTCATCCCCATAAGCTGCGCCACTCTTTCGCAACTCATATGCTGGAATCGAGCGGCGATCTGCGCGGTGTCCAGGAGCTGCTGGGCCACGCCAATCTCTCGACCACCCAGATTTATACCCATCTTGACTTCCAACACCTTGCTTCGGTTTACGATGCGGCGCATCCGCGCGCCAAACGGGGGAAATAATGCGTTTTTACCGGCCGCTGGGTCATATCTCAGCACTGACGTTTGACCTGGATGACACCCTTTATGATAACCGCCCGGTGATCCTGCGTACCGAGCAGGAGTCGCTGGCATTTGTGCAGAATTACCATCCGGCCCTGAAGGGGCTGCAGAACGCTGACTTCCAGCGGATGCGTCAGGCTCTGCGCGACGGGGACCCGGAAATTTACCATGACGTCACCGAATGGCGGCGGCATGCGGTGGAGCGCACCATGCTGGATGCAGGACTGAGCACCCATGAAGCGAAAGCCGGTGCCGATGCGGCAATGGAAAACTTTGCGACCTGGCGCAGCCGCATCGATGTGCCTGAGCAGACCCATGAAACCCTGCGCCAGCTGGCTAAAAAATGGCCTCTGGTGGCGATCACCAACGGCAATGCCCAGCCGGAGCTGTGCGGCCTCGACGGCTATTTTGACTTTGTGCTGCGGGCCGGGCCGGATGGCCGCGCCAAGCCGTATGAAGATATGTATCATCTGGCAGCCAGGCGACTGAACCTGCCGCTGAATGAAATTCTTCATGTCGGGGACGATCTGACCACCGACGTGGCCGGAGCGATCCGCTGCGGGATGCAGGCCTGCTGGATCAAACCGGAAAATACCGACCTGATGCTGGCCCTTGATGGCCGCCTGCTTCCGCACGTGGAAATTTCACGGTTGGCATCCCTCTCCGCGCTGATATAATCACCGCAGTTCTGTATATATTAACAGGGGTCTTAACGCCCCTTTTTTAGCCGACGGTGCCCATGGACGTTTCTTATCTGCTAGACAGCCTCAATGACAAACAGCGTGACGCCGTGGCGGCGACGCGCAGCAATATGCTGGTTCTGGCAGGGGCGGGCAGCGGCAAGACGCGCGTGCTGGTGCACCGTATCGCCTGGCTTATCAGCGTGGAAAACTGCTCCCCGTATTCCATTATGGCGGTGACCTTCACCAACAAAGCCGCCGCCGAGATGCGCCACCGTATCGGGGATCTGATGGGCACCACCCAGGGCGGAATGTGGGTCGGCACCTTCCACGGGCTGGCGCACCGTCTGCTGCGTGCGCATCATCTTGATGCCCGGCTGCCGCAGGATTTTCAAATTCTCGACAGCGAAGACCAGCTGCGCCTGCTGAAACGACTGATCAAAGCCATGAACCTCGACGAGAAGCAGTTCCCTGCGCGTCAGGGGATGTGGTACATCAACGGCCAGAAGGACGAAGGGCTGCGTCCGCACCATATTGAAACCTACGGCAATCCCATCGAGCAGACCTGGCAGAAGGTGTATCAGGCCTATCAGGAAGCCTGCGATCGCGCAGGGCTGGTGGATTTCGCCGAGCTGCTGCTGCGTGCCCATGAGCTGTGGCTGAACAAGCCGCATATTCTCCAGCACTACCGCGAGCGCTTCAGCAACATCCTGGTGGACGAATTCCAGGATACCAACAATATTCAGTACGCCTGGATCCGCCTGCTGGCGGGCGAAACCGGCAAAGTGATGATCGTCGGCGATGATGACCAGTCGATCTACGGCTGGCGCGGGGCGCAGGTGGAAAACATCCAGCGCTTCCTGAACGACTTCCCCGGCGCGGAAACCATTCGTCTTGAGCAGAACTATCGCTCAACCAGCAATATCCTTAATGCAGCTAACGCCCTGATTGAGAACAACGACGGTCGCCTGGGCAAAAAACTGTGGACCGACGGCAGCGAAGGCGAACCGATCTCCCTCTACTGCGCCTTTAACGAACTCGACGAAGCGCGCTTTGTCGTTAACCGGATCAAGACCTGGCAGGAGAACGGCGGGCAACTGACCCAGTGCGCCATTCTCTACCGCAGCAACGCCCAGTCACGCGTGCTGGAAGAAGCCCTGCTGCAGGGCAGCATGCCGTACCGAATTTACGGCGGGATGCGCTTCTTCGAACGTCAGGAAATCAAAGATGCGCTCTCGTATCTGCGTCTGATCGCGAATCGCAATGACGATGCGGCGTTCGAGCGCGTGGTCAATACGCCGACCCGCGGTATTGGCGATCGTACCC
The DNA here is from genome assembly GCA_035277345.1 of Enterobacteriaceae bacterium. GTDB lineage: Bacteria > Pseudomonadota > Gammaproteobacteria > Enterobacterales > Enterobacteriaceae > BIGb0383. Next base: position 9,992 of record DATEKR010000181.1, on the reverse strand, counting down.
TCGACGTGGTGCGCCAGGCCTCACGCGACCGCCAGCTGACGCTGTGGCAGGCGACCCGTGAACTGCTGCAGGAAAAAGCACTGGCCGGACGCGCCGCCAGTGCCATGCAGCGCTTCCTTGAGCTGATTGATGCGATGGCACAGGAAACCTCTGATATGCCGCTGCATGTTCAGACCGACCGGGTTATCAACGATTCCGGGCTGCGCACCATGTACGAGCAGGAAAAAGGCGAAAAGGGCCAGGCTCGCGTCGAAAACTTAGAGGAGCTGGTGACGGCAACTCGCCAGTTCAGCTATCAGGACGAAGATGAAGATCTGATGCCGCTGCAGGCGTTCTTATCCCATGCGGCGCTGGAAGCGGGCGAAGGCCAGGCGGACAGCTGGCAGGACGCGGTACAGCTGATGACGCTGCACTCGGCGAAGGGGCTGGAGTTCCCGCAGGTGTTTATCGTCGGCATGGAAGAGGGGATGTTCCCGAGCCAGATGTCGCTGGATGAAGGCGGCCGTCTGGAAGAGGAGCGTCGTCTGGCCTACGTCGGCGTCACCCGTGCGATGCAAAAGCTGACCCTGACCTATGCCGAAACCCGCCGTCTGTACGGCAAAGAGGTGTATCACCGGCCCTCGCGCTTTATTGGCGAACTGCCGGAAGCCTGTGTGGAAGAGGTGCGCCTGCGCGCCACGGTCAGTCGCCCGGTAAATCATCAGCGGATGGGCACGCCGCTGGCGGAAAACGACACCGGCTACAAGCTGGGCCAGCGCGTGCGTCATGCGAAATTTGGTGAAGGGACCATCGTTAATCTGGAAGGCAGCGGCGAACACAGTCGGCTGCAGGTGGCGTTTCAGGGGCAGGGGATCAAGTGGCTTGTGGCCGCCTACGCCCGTCTGGAAACAGTCTAACTTTCAGAAAAATATCATTATTTTGTCATATTCTGCTAGCCTTATAGGCCAGAGGTTAATTATTGCCCTTTCGCGTTTCGTTGCGTGTTGACGCCTTATGGCTGCTGGCGTAACATGCGCGCACGATTACGCTAAGAGGACATTCGCCTTGGACACACCCAGTAGATGCTGGCTCAATTCCCTGTCAATCAGGAACAACTCCTAAGGCTATCTCCTCCTGCTGATGGCCTTAGTGGTTGTCAGCGACATGCTGTAATTCCGTCGCTCTGAGTCAGGCTGTTTAATGGTCTGAAACCCAAATTGTTTCTGTGTGCCCACCGAACTGTCCGATATTTTTTTTGCATTGGGAGTCCCGGTCATGCTGAGCGCATTCCAACTGGAAAATAACAAACTTTCTCGCCTGGAAGCGGATGAGCCACAGCCTCTTATTGACGCTGTGTGGGTTGATCTAGTCGAACCGGACGACGACGAGCGACAACGCGTACAAACCGAGCTGGGGCAGAACCTGGCGACCCGCCCGGAGCTGGAAGATATCGAGGCCTCGGCGCGCTTCTTTGAAGACGAAGACGGTCTGCATATCCACTCCTTTTTCTTCTTCGAAGATGCTGACGATCACGCCGGTAACTCCACCGTGGCGTTTACTATCCGCGACGGTCGCCTGTTTACCCTGCGTGAGCGCGAACTGCCTGCGTTTCGTCTCTACCGTATGCGCGCCCGCAGTCAGGCCATGATGGACGGCAACGCCTATGAGCTACTGCTGGATCTGTTTGAAACCAAAATCGAACAGCTGGCGGATGAGATCGAAAACATCTACAGCGATCTGGAAAAGCTAAGTCGGGTGATTATGGAAGGGCGCCAGGGCGACGAATACGACGCCGCGCTCTCCACTCTGGCGGAACAGGAAGATATCGGCTGGAAAGTACGTCTGTGTCTGATGGATACCCAGCGGGCGCTGAACTTCCTGGTGCGCAAGGCGCGTCTGCCTGGCGGTCAGCTGGAGCAGGCGCGTGAAATCCTGCGCGATATCGAATCCCTGCTGCCGCACAACGAATCCCTGTTCCAGAAGGTGAACTTCCTGATGCAGGCGGCGATGGGCTTTATCAACATCGAGCAGAACCGGATTATCAAGATCTTCTCGGTGGTCTCGGTGGTCTTTCTGCCGCCGACGCTGGTGGCATCAAGCTACGGGATGAACTTCGAATTTATGCCGGAACTGAACTGGAGCTTTGGCTACCCGGGCGCGATCATCTTTATGATGCTGGCCGGGCTGGCGCCGTATCTCTACTTCAAACGCCGTAACTGGTTGTAATTCTCTCTGTTTCCCCTCTCCTTCGGAGAGGGGAAAGATAGCCTACAGTCCCTTTCTTACCCTGCGCTGGGTATAAATCGCATCGATGATAAACAGCGCCAGCGCCGCCCAGATAAAGGCGAAGGTCACCATCTTGTCTGCGCCCGGCACTTCGCCGTAGAACGTCACCGCCAGTAAAAACATCAGGGTCGGACCGATATACTGGAAAAAGCCCAGGGTCGAAAGACGCAGGCGCGTCGCCGCGCCTGTAAAGCACAGCAGGGGGATGGTGGTCACCACGCCGGCGGCGATCAGCAGCAGATTAAGCGACCACGGGTTGTTCGCCATATGGCTGGTCGGGCTATCGGCAATACCAAATAGCCAGATGGCGGCGACGGGCAGCAGCCACAGGGTTTCAATCAGCATACCGGTCTGCGCATCAACGGCGATTTTTTTACGTACCAGACCATAGAAGGCAAAGCTAAAGGCCAGTCCCAGCGCGATAATTGGCAGAGAGCCAAAGGTCCACAGCTGCACCAGTACTCCGGTTGCGGCCAGTGCTACCGCCAGCCACTGCATCCGACGGAAGCGCTCGCCGAGGAACAGCATCCCCAGCAGAACATTCACCAGCGGGTTAATAAAGTAGCCTAGGCTGGCTTCCAGCATATGATTATTATTTACCGACCAGATAAACAGCAGCCAGTTACCGCCAATCAGCACCGCCGACAGCGCCAGCAGGGCAAGTTTTTTCGGCATCCGCAGCAGCTTTTTCATCTGCGACCACTGACGGCTGATGGAAATCAGCGCCACCATAAAGAAAAATGACCAGATCACCCGGTGGGTCAGAATTTCATCGGCGGGGACGAACCCAATAAGCTTGAAATAGGCCGGGGCGATGCCCCAAATAAAATAGGCGGCGAGGGCGAGAAGGACCCCTTGCCGCGTCTGTTTTGCATCCATCAGAAGAACTCATTGCAGAAATGTAAACGTATTTTACCTGATTTTGAGCACTCAACCCACCATATAAGTGGCGGTTGCGCTGGCGATATGGCGCTGCTCCTCGTTATGTAACTCCACGCGCGCCACGGCGACTTTATTGCCGGCGCGCAGCAGGCTGCTGCTGGCGGTAAAGCGGCTGCCGCGTCCCGGACGCAAATAGTCGACCCGCAAATCGATGGTGCCCATTCTGGATAGTCGCTGACGCAGCTCCTCCTCGCTAATGGTGTCGTGGCGGGTGAGGGTACTGCCCACGCAGACCAGGCCAGCGGCGACGTCCAGGGCGGAGGCGATCACGCCGCCGTGCAGAATACTTTGCGCCCAGTTGCCGACCATCATCGGCTGATTGTTAAAAGCCAGCCGGGCAAAGTCTTTCTCATAGCGCTCCAGCTCGAGCCCGAGAGCGCGGTTGAACGGCATATGGTAGACGAAGATTTCGCCGACCAGTTTCAGCGCCTCGTCGGCGGTAAGCGGGGATGGGGTGGTCATACGCCCTCCTTGGGTTAATGAGTTGTTGATTTTATGCTTCCATTTTGTTTCTTTCCACTTTAAGAACGGATAACCGGGCAGGATTTAAGGAAGTCTGTAAAATAGGGCAAAATTTCCCCCCTTTTACACAGATCTGGTTCAGGAGAAGACAACCGATGCGGGCAATACTGGGTTGGTTACTGGCGGCCGCCGCGCTGCCGTTTACAGCATTTGCGCAGGAAGCGACAGTAAAAGAAGTCCATGATACACCGGCCGTTCGCGGCAGCATTATCGCCAATATGCTGCAGGAGCATGATAATCCGTTCACCCTCTATCCCTACGAGTCGAACTACTTACTCTATACCTGGACCAGCGATCTCAATAAAGAAGCGATTAGCTCTTATAACTGGGCAGAGCATTCGCGTAAGGATGAAGTGAAATTCCAGCTGAGCCTCGCCTTCCCGCTGTGGCGCGGTATCCTCGGAGAGAACTCCGTGCTCGGGGCTTCCTATACGCAGAAATCCTGGTGGCAGCTCTCCAACAAAGGTGAATCTTCTCCGTTCCGTGAAACCAACTATGAGCCGCAGCTGTTCCTCGGTTTCGCTACCGATTACCACCTGGCGGGCTGGACCCTGCGTGACGTTGAACTTGGGTATAATCACGACTCAAACGGCCGCTCCGACCCGACATCCCGCAGCTGGAACCGTCTCTATACCCGCCTGATGGCGCAGAACGGTAACTGGCTGGTGGAGGTGAAACCCTGGTATGTTATCGGTGACACCGACGATAACCCGAATATCACCAAATATATGGGTTACTACCAGCTGAAGCTCGGCTACCAGCTGGGCGACGCGATACTGAGCGCGAAAGGACAGTACAACTGGAATACCGGCTACGGCGGCGCGGAAATTGGCGTGAGCTATCCGATCACTCGTCACGTGCGTTTCTATACCCAGGTTTATAGCGGCTACGGTGAATCGCTGATTGATTACAACTTTAACCAGACGCGTGTTGGCGTTGGCGTGATGCTTAACGATCTGTTCTAACCTTTATTCTGCCGGGCGGCTCGCAAAGCCGTGTCGGCAGATTGCAGGCGGGCGTTTTGATTGCGCCGCTGCGCGAAGGATTTCATGTAAAGCATTGCAGTTTCTCTCGCAGGCGCTGAAAATAGCGCCTGTTTTTATTTTTTGACAGACGGGGTTGATGTGGCGCAGGCGGAAGTGTTGAATCAGGAATCGCTGGCCAGACAGGTTTTGCAGGAAACCTTCGGCTACCAGCAGTTCCGCCCGGGACAGGCCGAGATTATCGACACGGTGCTTACCGGGCGCGATTGCCTGGTGGTGATGCCAACCGGCGGCGGTAAATCCCTGTGCTACCAGGTCCCCGCCCTGGTTCTCGACGGCCTGACCGTGGTCGTTTCTCCGCTGATTTCCCTGATGAAAGATCAGGTCGATCAGCTGCTCGCCAACGGCGTAGCCGCCGCCTGTCTTAACTCGACCCAGACCCGTGAGCAGCAGCAGGAAATTATGGCCGGCTGTCGCAATGGCCAGGTTCGCCTGCTCTATATCGCGCCGGAACGCCTGATGCTGGATAACTTCCTTGAGCATCTTGGCAACTGGAATCCGGTACTGCTGGCGGTCGATGAAGCACACTGTATTTCCCAGTGGGGACACGATTTCCGCCCGGAATATGCTCTCTTAGGTCAGCTGCGCCAGCGATTCCCCGCTCTGCCGTTTATGGCGCTGACGGCGACGGCGGATGACACCACCCGCCGGGATATCGAACGCCTGCTGGGTCTGCGCGACCCGCTGATTCAGGTCAGCAGCTTTGACCGCCCCAATATTCGCTACATGCTGATGGAGAAATTTAAGCCTCTCGATCAACTGATGCGCTACGTCCAGGAGCAGCGCGGCAAGTCGGGCATTATCTACTGCAATAGCCGCTCGAAGGTGGAAGACACCGCCGCTCGTCTGCAAAGCCGCGGTATCAGCGCGGGCGCCTATCATGCCGGGCTGGATAACGCCGTGCGTGCCGACGTGCAGGAAAAATTCCAGCGCGATGACCTGCAAATCGTGGTGGCGACGGTCGCCTTCGGTATGGGCATCAACAAGCCCAACGTGCGCTTTGTGGTCCACTTCGACATTCCGCGTAATATCGAATCCTACTATCAGGAAACCGGCCGCGCCGGGCGCGACGGGCTACCGGCCGAAGCGATGCTGTTTTACGATCCGGCGGATATGGCCTGGCTCCGACGCTGCCTGGAAGAGAAGCCTGCCGGACAGTTACTGGATATCGAGCGCCATAAACTGAATGCGATGGGCGCTTTCGCCGAGGCGCAGACCTGCCGTCGTCTGGTGCTGCTGAACTACTTTGGTGAAGGACGCCAGGAGTCCTGCGGCAACTGCGATGTTTGTCTCGATCCACCGCGTCAGTACGACGGCTTGCAGGACGCACAGAAAGCGCTCTCCGCGATCTACCGCGTCAATCAGCGCTTCGGTATGGGCTACGTGGTTGAAGTTTTGCGCGGGGCGAATAACCAGCGTATTCGCGAGATGGCGCACGACAAACTCCCTATTTACGGCATCGGGCGCGATCAAAGCCATGAGCACTGGGTCAGCGTGATCCGCCAGCTGATCCATATGGGGTTTGCCACCCAGGATATTGCCCGCCATTCGGCGCTGCAGTTGACCGAGGCCGCTCGTCCCGTACTGCGTGGTGAAGTGCCGCTGATGCTGGCCGTCCCTCGCGTGGTGGCGCTTAAGCCACGGGCAATGCAGAAATCCTTCGGCGGTAACTACGACCGTAAACTCTTTGCCAAGCTGCGCAAACTGCGTAAGGCCATTGCTGACGAAGAGAACATTCCGCCGTACGTCGTCTTTAACGATGCCACGCTTATCGAAATGGCCGAGCAGATGCCGCTCTCTGCCGGGGAGATGCTCAGCGTTAATGGCGTCGGCACCCGCAAGCTTGAGCGCTTTGGTAAGCCGTTTATGACGCTTATTCGCCAGCATGCGGACGGCGATGACGACGAGTAAGTAGCCAGTGCCGCCGAACGGTGGCACTATAGTTTTCCAATGAATTATTACTTCGCGAGTCAATCATGCTGATGTTATTTCTGACCGTGGCGATGGTGCATATTGTTGCGCTGATGAGCCCGGGGCCGGACTTTTTCTTCGTCTCACAAACTGCCGTAAGCCGTTCGCGCAAAGAAGCGATGATGGGTGTGCTGGGGATCACCGCAGGCGTAATGGTCTGGGCGGCCGTGGCGCTGCTGGGTCTGAACCTGATCCTCGCCAAAATGGCGTGGCTGCATAACATCATTATGGTTGGTGGTGGCCTGTATCTGTGCTGGATGGGCTATCAGATGCTGCGCGGCGCGCTGAAGAAAGAAGAGAAAAGCGCAGAAGCCCCGGTGGTGGAGCTGGCGGCTGGCGGGCGGAGCTTTATGAAGGGCCTGCTGACCAACCTCGCGAATCCGAAAGCCATTATCTACTTTGGCTCCGTGTTCTCACTGTTTGTCGGCGACAGCGTGGGTGCTGGCGCACGCTGGGGTATCTTTGCCCTGATCGCTATTGAAACGCTGGCCTGGTTTACCGTGGTGGCAAGCCTGTTTGCCCTGCCAAAAATCCGTCGTGGCTATCAGCGTCTGGCGAAGTGGATTGACGGTTTTGCCGGTGCGCTGTTCGCCGGGTTCGGTATCCACCTGATTATTTCCCGCTAACGATCAAAAACCGGCTGGCGCTCGCGCTGGCCGGCTCTCTCATCAGGCGTGACGCGCCGACGCCAGCAGTGCGCCGATCAGCATGAACAGTGAACCAAACACCTTGTTTAACGCCTTCATCTGACGCGGACCTTTGATCCAGCCAGCGATGCGCCGGGCCAGGGTCGCATAGCCAATCATCACTACAATATCGACCACGATAGTGGTCACGCCCAGCACCACGTACTGCATAATCTGGGGCTGGTGCGGCACGATAAACTGCGGGAACAGGGCGGCGAGGAAAACGATGCTCTTGGGGTTGGTCAGGTTAACGAAGACCGCCCGCTTAAACAGACGCCCGCGAGACTGGGTTTTTGCCAGCGTATTCAGATCGATCGCACCTGCGGCGCGCCACTGCTGAATGCCCAGCCAAATCAGATAGGCTGCACCGGCCCATTTCAGCACCTCGAAGGCCAGCACCGAGCGGGAAAACAGCGTGCCCAGACCGATACCCACCAGTACGATATGGATCCCCAGCCCGGTTTGCAGACCGGCGATGGACGCCGCCGCCCCGCGATAGCCATGGCTAATCGAGGTGGTCATGGTATTGATCGCGCCAGAGCCCGGTGAGACGCTGAGGATTATCGACGTCAGCAGGTAGGCGAACCACCATTCGAAGGTCATGTGAAACTCCCTGATTGCTCTTTTTTATGCCACAATACGCTATTGTTTGAGCGTTGTGTGACGTGACGCAAAAAAACGATTTTACACGGTTAGCAGGGGCGTAAACCCGATGTTTCAGCAGAAAACGGACTGGGAAACCAGAGAAAACGCGTTCGCCGCGTTCGCCACCGGGCCGCTGATGGATTTCTGGCGTCAGCGAGAAGAGGCGGAGTTTCACGGCGTGGACAACGTGCCGATACGCTTCGTCCGGTTTCGTGCGCAAAAGCACGATCGGGTGGTGGTGATTTGCCCCGGTCGTATTGAAAGCTACGTAAAATACGCCGAGCTGGCCTGGGATCTGTTCCACCTGGGCTTTGATGTGCTGATTATCGATCATCGTGGTCAGGGGCGATCCGGGCGGATGCTGGACGATACCCACCTTGGTCACGTCATGAACTTCAGCGATTACGTGGACGATCTGAACGCGTTCTGGCAGCAGGAAGTTCAGCCGGGCGGATGGCGGAAACGCTATATTCTGGCCCACTCTATGGGTGGCGCGATCGCCACGCTGTTTTTACAGCGTTACCCACATCAGTGCGATGCTATCGCCCTCTGTGCGCCTATGTTCGGGATTGTTATACGCCTGCCTGACTGGATGGTCCGCCCGCTGCTCGACTGGGCGGAAGGCAATCCGAAGGTCCGGGATGGCTACGCTATCGGCACCGGGCGCTGGCGGGCGGTGCCTTTTGCACTGAACCAGCTGACGCATAGCCAGGCGCGCTATCGTCGCAATCTGCGTTTTTATGCCGACGATCCGCATCTGCAGCTTGGCGGTCCGACCTGGCACTGGGTACGGGAAGGGATGCTGGCGGGTGAGCAGGTGCTTGCCGGTGTGGCGAAGGACACAACTCCGACGCTGCTGATTCAGGCGGAGGCCGAGCGGGTGGTGGATAACCGCATGCACGATCGTTTCTGTGAACTGCGCGCCGCGGCGGGAGCGCCCTGTGAGGGTGAACAACCGCTTGTCATAAACGGCGCTTACCATGAGATCCTTTTCGAAAAGGACGCTATGCGCTCAGTCGCGCTCCACGCCATCGTCGACTTTTTCGACAGGCATAACTAATCCGGCGTCATGCCGCTTGATCCAGAGGTTGAATTTTCTTATGTACCAGGTTGTTGCGTCTGATTTAGATGGCACGCTGCTGTCCCCCGACCATCGGTTATCCTCCTATGCCAAAGAAACGCTGAAGCTGCTGACCGCGCGCGGGGTGAACTTTGTTTTTGCCACCGGCCGTCACCATGTCGACGTCGGGCAGATCCGCGATAACCTGGAGATCAAATCCTATATGATCACCTCCAACGGTGCGCGGGTGCACGATACCGAGGGTAACCTGGTCTTCACCCACAATCTGGACAGCGATATCGCCACCGACCTGTTTGCCGTGATGCATAACGACCCGGATATCGTGACCAACGTTTACCGCGACGATGAGTGGTTTATGAACCGCCACCGCCCGGACGAAATGCGCTTCTTCAAGGAGGCGGTCTTTAACTACTCTCTCTATGAGCCGGGCCTGCTGGAGCCTGAAGGCATCAGCAAAGTCTTTTTCACCTGTGAAAGCCACGAAAAACTGCTCCCGCTGGAGCAGGCGTTTAACGCCCGCTGGGGTGATCGCGTCAACGTCAGCTTCTCGACCCTGACCTGCCTGGAAGTGATGGCGGGTGGCGTATCGAAAGGACATGCGCTGGAAGCCGTGGCGAAAGCGATGGGCTACAGCCTGAAAGACTGCATCGCCTTTGGCGACGGGATGAACGACGCCGAAATGCTGTCGATGGCAGGTAAAGGCTGCATTATGGGCAACGCCCACCAGCGCCTGAAAGATCTGCATCCCGAGCTGGAAGTGATTGGCACCAACGGCGATAACGCCGTGCCGAATTATCTGCGTGAGCTGTATCTCGGTCAGGATAAATAGTTCTTTTC
>DATEKR010000180.1:0-2282 GCA_035277345.1 Enterobacteriaceae bacterium | reverse complement strand
GCTTTATTCTATGTTTCTTTCGCACCAGGCGAAAAGTCGTGTACCGGCAAAGGTGCAGTCGTTTATACATGGAGAATTTGATGGCAAGCAGTAACTTGATTAAACAATTGCAAGAGCGGGGCCTTGTGGCTCAGGTGACGGACGAAGCAGCGTTAGCAGAGCGACTGGCGCAAGGCCCGATCGCGCTCTATTGCGGCTTCGATCCCACCGCCGACAGCTTGCATTTGGGGCATCTTGTTCCATTGTTATGCCTGAAACGCTTCCAGCAGGCGGGCCATAAGCCCGTTGCTCTGGTCGGCGGCGCAACCGGTCTGATTGGCGATCCGAGTTTTAAAGCCGCCGAGCGTAAGCTCAATACCGAGGATACCGTGCAGGAGTGGGTGGATAAAATCCGTCACCAGGTCGCACCGTTCCTTGATTTTGACTGCGGGGACAATTCGGCGATTGCGGCGAACAACTATGACTGGTTCGGTGGCATGAACGTGCTCACCTTCCTGCGTGATATCGGCAAACACTTCTCTGTTAACCAGATGATTAACAAAGAAGCCGTTAAACAGCGTCTGAACCGCGACGATCAGGGGATCTCCTTTACCGAGTTCTCCTACAATCTGCTGCAGGGTTATGACTTTGCCTGTCTGAACAACCTGCATGGCGTCAGCCTGCAGATTGGCGGTTCCGATCAGTGGGGTAACATCACCTCCGGTATCGATCTGACGCGTCGTCTGCATCAGAACCAGGTCTTTGGCCTGACGGTGCCGCTGATCACCAAAGCCGACGGCACCAAATTTGGTAAAACCGAAGGCGGCGCGGTCTGGCTGGATCCGAAAAAGACCAGTCCGTACAAGTTCTACCAGTTCTGGATCAATACCGCTGATGCCGACGTGTATCGCTTCCTCAAGTTCTTCACCTTTATGGATATTGCCGAGATCAATGCCCTGGAAGAAGAAGACAAAAACAGCGGAAAAGCCCCGCGCGCCCAGTATGTGCTGGCCGAGCTGGTGACCCGTCTGGTGCACGGTGAAGAGGGACTGGTTGCGGCGAAACGCATTACCGAAAGCCTGTTCAACGGCACGCTGAGCGCGCTGAGCGAAGCCGATTTCCAGCAGCTGGCTCAGGACGGCGTACCTATGGTTGAAATGGACCAGGGTGCCGATCTGGTGCAGGCGCTGGTCGATTCCGAACTGCAGCCGTCCCGCGGCCAGGCACGTAAAACCATCGCCTCAAACGCGGTGACCATCAACGGTGAAAAACAGGCCGATCCTGAGTATAGCTTCGTGGATTCCGACCGTCTGTTTGGCCGCTACACGCTGCTGCGTCGCGGTAAAAAGAATTACTGTCTGGTGTGCTGGAAGTAAATATCATTAAGACCGGGGCGTGGGTAACCACGCCCCTTATTTTTTGGTTGTCCCGCCTGGAAAAATAATGAAGAACATCCTCGCAATTCAGTCTCACGTGGTCTTTGGTCACGCGGGCAACAGCGCGGCCGAATTTCCGATGCGCCGTCTGGGCGCGAACGTCTGGCCGCTGAACACCGTGCAATTCTCCAACCACACCCAGTACGGAAAATGGACCGGCAGCGTGATGCCGCCCGAGCATTTGACCGAGGTAGTGCAGGGGATCGCCGATATTGGCCAGCTTAGCCGCTGTGATGCGGTGCTGAGCGGGTATCTCGGATCGGCGGAGCAGGGCGAGCATATTCTGGGGATCGTGCGTAAGGTCAAGGCGGCCAACCCGCAGGCGAAATATTTCTGCGATCCGGTGATGGGCCACCCGGAGAAAGGCTGTATTGTCGCGCCGGGCGTGGCTGATTTCCACGTACGCTATGCGCTGCCGGCCAGCGATATTATCGCGCCGAATCTGATCGAGCTGGAAATTCTCTGCGGCCACGCGGTGAATAACGTCCAGGACGCGGTGAATGCCGCGCGGGAGCTGATCGCGCAGGGACCGGAAATTGTACTGGTTAAGCACCTGGCGCGGGCGGGAATGAACCTTACGCGCTTTGAAATGCTGCTGGTGACGGCGGATGAAGCCTGGCATATCAGCCGTCCGCTGGTGGATTTCGGTCTGCGCCAGCCGGTGGGCGTGGGCGATGTCACCAGCGGCCTGCTGCTGGTGAAGCTGTTACAGGGTGCGGCGCTGCGGGATGCTCTGGAGCATGTGACGGCGGCGGTTTATGAAGTGATGGTAGCCACGCAGAGCATGGAAGAGTATGAACTGCAGGTGGTTGCGGCGCAGGATCGTATTGCCAGCCCGGAACACTATTTTAGCGCGACCCGGCTGTA
>DATEKR010000179.1:0-28996 GCA_035277345.1 Enterobacteriaceae bacterium | reverse complement strand
GCTACTGGAACATAACGACGCATGACGACACAGGTCCCCCCTTCCGCTTTGCTTCCGCTGAACCCGGAGCAGCTGGCGCGCCTGCAGGCGGCCACTACCGACTTATCTCCCGCCCAGCTTGCCTGGGTTTCCGGCTATTTCTGGGGCGTGCTTAACCAGCAGCCCGGCGCTAACGTCGCTTCTGCTCCGGCACCGGCTGCGGAAATCCCGGCAATTACCCTGATCTCCGCCTCGCAGACCGGCAACGCCCGTCGCGTTGCTGAAGCCCTGCGTGACGACCTGCTGGCCGCCAAACTCAACGTCAACCTGGTCAACGCCGGGGACTACAAATTTAAGCAGATCGCCGCTGAAAAACTGCTGGTGGTGGTCACGTCAACCCAGGGTGAAGGGGAGCCGCCGGAAGAGGCGGTCGCACTGCACAAATTCCTGTTCTCCAAAAAAGCGCCGAAGCTTAATGGCGCGGCCTTTGCCGTTTTCGGCCTCGGTGACAGCTCCTATGAGTTCTTCTGCCAGTCGGGGAAAGACTTCGACAGCAAGCTGGCCGAGCTGGGTGCTGAGCGCCTGCTGGACCGGGTGGATACGGACGTGGAGTATCAGCCTGCCGCCGCCGAGTGGCGGGCGCGCATTGTGGAGGTACTGAAAGGCCGCGTGCCGACGGAATCGCCGGCTCAGGCGGTTGCCACCGCGACCGGCGCCGTTAACGACGTCTTCTCCAGCCCTTACACCAAAGAAGCGCCGCTGACGGCGACGCTTTCGGTGAATCAGAAAATTACCGGCCGTGATTCAGAAAAAGATGTTCGCCATCTGGAAATCGATCTTGGCGACTCCGGCCTGCGCTACCGTCCGGGCGATGCCCTCGGCGTCTGGTATCAGAACGATCCGGCCCTGGTCAAAGAGCTGGTGGAACTGCTGTGGCTGAAGGGCGATGAGCCGGTCAGCGTTGACGGCAAAACCCTGCCGCTGGCGGAAGCCCTGCAGTGGCACTTCGAGCTGACGGTGAACACCGCCAATATCGTTGAGAACTACGCCACCCTGACCCGCAGCGAAACCCTGCTGCCGCTGGTGGGCGATAAAGCCCAGCTTCAGCACTACGCGGCGACCACACCGATTGTGGATATGGCGCGTTTCTCCCCGGCTCAGCTGGATGCGGACGCGTTAATTGGCCTGCTGCGTCCGCTGACGCCGCGTCTCTACTCCATCGCCTCTTCGCAGGCGGAAGTGGAGAGTGAAGTCCACGTGACCGTGGGCGTGGTGCGCTACGATATAGAAGGGCGCGCCCGCACCGGCGGTGCTTCTGGTTTCCTCGGCGACCGGCTGGAAGAGGACGGCGAAGTTCGCGTCTTTATCGAGCACAACGACAATTTCCGCCTGCCGGCCAACCCGGAAACCCCGGTCATTATGATTGGCCCTGGCACCGGCATCGCCCCGTTCCGCGCCTTTATGCAGCAGCGTGCGGCGGATGAGGCGACAGGTAAAAACTGGCTCTTCTTCGGCAATCCGCACTTTACCGAAGATTTCCTCTACCAGGTTGAGTGGCAGCGCTACGTCAAAGAGGGCGTACTGAGCCGTATCGACCTGGCCTGGTCCCGTGACCAGCAGCATAAAATATACGTACAAGACAAACTGCGCGAACAGGGCGCAGAACTGTGGCGCTGGATCAATGACGGTGCCCACATTTACGTCTGCGGCGATGCGAATCGCATGGCAAAAGACGTTGAGCAAGCTTTGCTGGAAGTGATTGCTGAATTCGGCGGTATGGACGCTGAATCGGCGGATGAATATTTAAGTGAGCTGCGCGTAGAGCGCCGTTATCAGCGAGATGTCTACTAATGAGCGAAAAACATCCAGGCCCACTGGTGGTCGAAGGTAAACTGACCGATGCCGAGCGCATGAAGGTCGACAGTAACTACCTGCGCGGCACCATCGCCGAAGATTTAAATGACGGTCTGACCGGCGGTTTTAAAGGCGACAACTTCCTGCTGATCCGCTTCCACGGTATGTATCAGCAGGATGACCGCGATATCCGCGCCGAACGTGCCGAGCAGAAGCTGGAGCCGCGTCATGCGATGCTGCTGCGCTGCCGCCTGCCGGGCGGAGTGATCACCACCAAACAGTGGAAAGCGATCGACAAGTTCGCTGAAGAGAACACCATTTACGGCAGCATTCGTCTGACCAACCGTCAGACTTTCCAGTTCCACGGCATTCTGAAAAAGAACGTGAAGCCGGTACACCAGATGCTGCACTCCGTCGGGCTGGACGCGCTGGCGACCGCCAACGATATGAACCGTAACGTGTTGTGTACTTCCAACCCGTTCGAATCCGAGCTGCATGCGGAAGCCTACGAGTGGGCGAAAAAGATCTCCGAGCATCTGCTGCCCCGCACCCGCGCCTATGCGGAGATCTGGCTCGATCAGGAAAAAGTCGCGACTACCGACGAAGAGCCGATCCTCGGCCAGACCTATCTGCCGCGTAAGTTTAAAACCACGGTAGTGATCCCGCCGCAGAACGATATCGATCTGCACGCGAACGACATGAACTTTGTCGCCGTAGCGGAAAACGGCAAGCTGGTGGGCTTTAACCTGCTGGTGGGCGGCGGGCTGTCTATCGAGCATGGCAACAAGAAAACCTATGCCCGTACCGCCAGCGAGTTCGGCTATCTGCCGCTGGAGCACACGCTGGCCGTGGCCGAAGCGGTGGTGACCACCCAGCGCGACTGGGGCAACCGTACCGACCGTAAAAACGCCAAAACCAAATACACCCTGGAGCGCGTCGGCGTCGACACCTTCAAGGCGGAAGTCGAGCGTCGGGCGGGGATCAAATTTGAGCCAATCCGGCCGTACGAATTCACCGGTCGCGGGGATCGCATTGGCTGGGTGAAAGGCATCGACAATAAGTGGCACCTGACGCTGTTTATTGAAAACGGCCGTATCCTCGATTATCCGGGACGTCCGCTGAAAACCGGCCTGCTGGAGATCGCGAAGATCCACAAAGGCGACTTCCGCATTACCGCCAACCAGAACCTGATTATTGCCGGCGTGCCGGACAGCCAGAAGGCGAAAGTTGAGAAGATTGCCCGCGACAGCGGCCTGATGGACGCGGTCAAGCCGCAGCGTGAAAACTCCATGGCCTGCGTCTCCTTCCCGACCTGCCCGCTGGCGATGGCCGAAGCCGAACGCTTCCTGCCGTCGTTTATCGATAAAGTCGAGACGGTGATGGAAAAGCACGGCGTTGGCGATGAACATATCGTTCTGCGCGTTACCGGCTGCCCGAACGGCTGCGGCCGCTCCATGCTGGCCGAGCTGGGCCTGGTGGGGAAAGCGCCGGGTCGCTACAACATGCATCTCGGCGGCAACCGCATGGGCACGCGTATCCCGCGTATGTACCGCGAAAATATTACCGAACCGGAAATTCTCGACTCCATTGATGAGCTGGTCGGCCGCTGGTCGAAAGAGCGCGAAAGCGGCGAAGGCTTCGGCGACTTCACCGTGCGTACCGGTATCATCCGGCCGGTACTCGATCCGGCGAGAGATTTCTGGGAGTAACCACGAGAGGTGACTATGTCTGTACTCGATCTGAACGCCCTTAACGCTTTACCGAAAGTCGAGCGCGTGCTCCAGCTAGCGGAAACCAACGCCCACCTGGAAACCCTGGATGCCGAGGGGCGCGTGGCCTGGGCGCTGGAAAATCTGCCGGGCGAATACGTCCTCTCCTCAAGCTTTGGGATCCAGGCGGCGGTCAGCCTCCACCTGGTCAATCAGCTGCGCCCGGACATCCCGGTGATCCTGACGGACACCGGCTATCTGTTCCCGGAAACCTATCAGTTTATCGATGAACTGACGGACAAGCTGAAGCTTAATCTGCAGACCTACCGGGCGGAGCAAAGCCCGGCGTGGCAGGAAGCTCGCTACGGCAAGCTGTGGGAGCAGGGCGTTGAAGGTATTGAGAAATACAATGAGATCAATAAAGTTGAGCCGATGAACCGGGCGCTGAGCGAGCTCAACGCGCAAACCTGGTTCGCCGGCCTGCGCCGCGACCAGTCCGGCAGCCGGGCAAACCTGCCGGTGCTGGCTATCCAGCGCGGCGTCTTTAAGATCCTCCCGATCATCGACTGGGATAACCGCACCGTTTACCAGTACCTGCAAAAACACGGCCTGAAATACCACCCTCTGTGGGACCAGGGCTATCTCTCCGTCGGCGACACCCACACCACCCGCAAATGGGAACCGGGCATGGCCGAGGAAGAGACGCGCTTCTTTGGGCTGAAGCGGGAATGTGGGCTGCACGAAGGGTAAGGGGTTTGCAGCCCGGCAGCACGTGTGCCGGGCTGTTTGTATTACAGGATTACTCGACAGGCATGCACTCAAGGATTTTCGCCAGCACGGGGCCGTGGACTCTGGACTCCCCTGGCGGGACGTAGATAAGGGCGCGCGTGCCGAGAATCTTTTTAACACTATATTCACGGACGGTCAGATAGTAATCCGGCGTCAGACTCCCCTCGTTATATACCCTGAAGTATTTATATCTTTCGTCGCTATAATCCCTGGGCAGAAACCTTGCGCCTTTAATTTCCTCCAGACATTGTAAAACGGCGGGGAGCCAGGTCGTGGGCGACGCAACACCAATCGACCGCATCCCAAGTTCGCGCGCCATTTTACCTTCACGCTCAATTGCGGCGCTTTTGGTAGAAAACTCAGCGGCCATCAGCGGTAATGAGAACAAACAAAGTGCAGCAGATAAAGCCAGTACTCGCATGGTAAATCCTTTTTTCTTATTCACTTAATACAGTGAGATGCCACTTATCGGGTGGCGATCGGGTATTGCTCCATTGCAAAAATGCCTTGTTGGCAAGGATGTGGTTCGGGAAATCATCATTGTACTCGCCGTTCCCGTTAACCAGAACGCTATCGCTATGCTACTGGCTTCAATGTATTAATTAGTAAGCTGAAGTCATAACGAGGGTAAATTTATGGAAAAGAAACTTTTTGCAGACCTGGTCGATAGCATGGCTGAAATGGTTGCAATCGAAAAAGGCGAGTCTGTACCAGCGCCGGAAAATGTACATCGCCATGCGCTCCCGGATGTTAAAGCCATTCGTAAAACGGCGGGCATGAAGCAGGCCGAATTTGCCGATGCGATGGGCTTGAGTGTCGGTCTGATTCGTAGCTGGGAACAGCAGCGCCGTATCCCGTCCGGTCTGGCACTGAAAATTTTATGCCTGATTGAGCAGCAGCCTGGAATCATTAACTCTCTGAGAAGCATCCCTGCCTGAAAGAATTGAAACCCCACAGAGCGGGGTTTCTCTTCGTCCACTGATAGTCGTGATTGCCAGGTCAAATCTTCTGGCGGGTGCGTAACTATTTCCCCGCCTTCGCCAGTTCCTTCACCAGCGGCAGCATAATTCGGATTATGTCCCGGGTGCGGTGCTCGATACGGCCGGGAAGGGTCTTGTCGATATGCTGCTGATTATCCAGCCGGACGTCGTGCTGGCTGGTGCCGTTCGGGAAGGCCCGGGCGTGTTTGCCGGAGGAGGCGCTGGCGGCTTCGACGCTGAGCACCGGGATATCGGCGTTGTCGAATACGGTCGCATCACCGGGGCTGATGCCTGAACGGGTGGTGGCCTGGATACCGTGGCGGCGGGCAAGCGTCATTGCCCGGTCGCGGGTGAGCTTGCGCACGGATGTGGGGGTGTTTTTACCGCTGCTGAAAACCAGCTTATCGCCGACGATCAGGCTATCGAGATTGATGACCAGCAGAATGTTTTTCTTTTCCGCCAGGCTCAGGCGCTCAAGGTAGTTCTCCGCGCCGAGCTGTCCCTCTTCTTCGCCGCTGGTGGCGACAAAGCGGATGCCGTATTCCGTCTTCAGCGGTTTTAGCGCATCGGCCAGCTCAAGCATCACGCCCAGCCCGGCGGCGTTATCGTCGATACCCTGCAGGGTGAGCCCGCCGAGGTTATTTTCCGCATCCAGATCGCTGTGGGGCGCGTAGGTATCGAGATGCGCAACAATCACAATCTGCTGGCGTGCCTTGCCTTCATGGGCGGCGATCACCGTGCTGCCGGTGACGTTGTGCCAGCTTTTATGGTTATCTTTTGTGGTGTAGAGATAGCGGCTGTTAAAGGTGCGGATATCGCTCTGGTAGCCCATCTGCGCGAACTGCTGGCGCAGGTAGTCGGCGGAGAGCATCTCGGCCGGGGTACCGGTCATGCGGCCGGGAAAATAAGTGGCAATATAGCGGGCCTGGGTACTGGCGACGCTGCCGGGCTGCGGCGCTTGCGCCTGTGCGGGAAGCGTAAAACATGCGCCGAGAGCCAGTGAGGCCAGGGTGAGGCGCAATGCGGCGTGCATAGTGGGTCCTTACGACAGAGCAATAAAATAGACTCGCCTAGTATGAAACTGTGATCGGCGTTACACAATTTCATTCGCTCTCAAATCCCCGAAAAATCGCGCGTTAAGCACTTTTTGAACTTTGCTTTTCCAGGCCGTTATTCCTTTCAGTAACTACTCATTCCAATTCGTAATTTCATTCGCTCTAAGGCGCGCCCTATAGTCCCCCTATGACTATTGTGAGTGAGCCTTAGCGCCGTGGATTACCTGCCTTTATTTGCCGCCGTCAAAAATCGTCCCGTCCTGGTGGTGGGCGGCGGTGAGATCGCTGCCCGCAAGATTGCCTTTTTACGCCGGGCCGGTGCTCGGGTGCAGGTGGTGGCCGACGCGCTGTCGGCGGATCTGGCCGAACAGGTGCGTCAGCAGCAGATTAGCTGGCTGGCAACGGCGTTCGATGAGTCGCAGCTCGATGAGGTGCTGCTGGTGATTGCGGCCACCGACGATCGGGCGTTAAACCTGCGCGTTTATGACGCGGCCAACGCCCGTCACCGTCTGGTGAACGTGGTGGATGACCAGCCGCTGTGCTCCTTTATCTTCCCCTCGATTGTCGATCGCTCCCCGCTGGTGGTGGCCATCTCTTCCGGCGGCAATGCGCCGGTGCTGGCACGGCTGCTGCGGGAAAAAATTGAGGCGCTGCTGCCAACAAATCTCGGACGGATGGCGGAGGTAGCCGGAGGCTGGCGTCAGCGTCTTAAAGCTTTTCGTACGACGACAGACGCGCGCCGTCGTTTCTGGGAAAAAGCCTTTCGCGGTCGTTTTGCCAGCCTGATGGCGGCGGGGAATGAAGCGGCCGCCGAGCAGGTGCTGGAGCAGGAACTGCACAGGCCCAATAGCCAGACCGGTGAAATTATTCTGGTCGGGGCGGGGCCTGGCGATGCGGGACTGTTGACCCTGCGCGGTCTGCAGGTGATCCAGCAGGCTGACGTGGTGTTTTACGATCATCTGGTTAGCGATGAGGTGCGCGAACTGGTGCGCCGCGACGCGGAACAGATTTGTGTGGGTAAACGGGCGGGCGGTCATGCAGTGGCGCAGCAGGATATCAATCGGTTGCTGATTGAGGCGGCACGCGAAGGTAAAACCGTGGTGCGGCTCAAGGGCGGAGATCCCTTTATCTTCGGGCGCGGCGGGGAAGAACTACAGGCCGCCGCCGCGGCCGGTATTGCTTTTCAGGTGGTGCCTGGCATCACTGCGGCAGCAGGCGCTACGGCCTATGCCGGGATCCCGCTGACCCATCGCGATTACGCCCAGAGCGCGACCTTTGTTACCGGCCACTACAAAGCCGACAGTCAGCCGTTTGACTGGGCGCAGCTGGCGCAGAGCCGCCAGACGCTGGCTATCTATATGGGCACCATAAAGGCGGGAGAAATCAGCCAGCAGCTGATGGCTCACGGCCGCGCCAGCGATACGCCGGTGGCGGTGATCTCACGCGGTACCCGCGCCGATCAGCAGGTGCTGACCGGCACATTACAACAACTTGAGGAACTGGCGAAAGACGCGCCGATGCCTGCCCTGCTGGTCGTGGGTGAGGTGGTGCGGCTGCATGGCGAGCTCGCCTGGTTCCGGCAACATACCTTAGCGCAGGGCTTTGACTCTGCGGTGGTGAATCTGGCTTAAGGAACGGTTATGGACCAAAAACGACTCACTCACCTGCGACAACTGGAAGCGGAAAGTATCCATATTATCCGCGAAGTGGCCGCAGAGTTTGCCAATCCGGTGATGATGTACTCCATCGGGAAAGACTCCAGCGTGATGCTGCACCTGGCGCGCAAAGCCTTCTATCCGGGCACGCTACCGTTCCCGCTGCTGCACGTGGACACCGGCTGGAAATTCCGCGAAATGTATGAGTTCCGTGACCGTACCGCCAAAGCCTACGGCTGCGAGCTGCTGGTGCACAAAAACCCGGAGGGGGTGGCGATGGGCATTAACCCCTTCGTTCACGGCAGCGGCAAGCATACCGATATTATGAAGACCGAGGGGCTGAAGCAGGCGCTGAATAAGTACGGCTTCGATGCCGCATTCGGCGGCGCACGCCGTGACGAAGAGAAATCCCGCGCCAAAGAGCGTATCTACTCTTTCCGCGACCGCTTCCACCGCTGGGATCCGAAAAACCAGCGCCCTGAGCTGTGGCATAACTACAACGGCCAGATTAACAAAGGCGAAAGTATCCGCGTTTTCCCGCTCTCCAACTGGACCGAGCTGGATATCTGGCAGTATATCTACCTGGAAAATATCGACATTGTTCCGCTCTATCTGGCCGCTGAGCGCCCGGTGCTGGAGCGTGACGGTATGCTGATGATGATCGATGACGACCGTATCGATCTCCAGCCGGGTGAAGTCATTGAAAAGCGGATGGTGCGTTTCCGTACCCTCGGCTGCTGGCCGCTGACCGGCGCGGTGGAATCAAACGCGCAGACGCTGCCGGAGATTATTGAAGAGATGCTGGTTTCCACCACCAGCGAGCGTCAGGGGCGCGTGATTGACCGCGACCAGGCTGGCTCCATGGAGCTGAAAAAACGTCAGGGGTATTTCTAAGGAGCCGCCATGAACACGACTATTGCACAACAGATTGCCGATGAGGGTGGCGTTGAGGCTTACCTGCACGCCCAGCAGCACAAGAGCCTGCTGCGTTTTCTCACCTGCGGCAGCGTGGATGACGGCAAAAGCACCCTGATCGGTCGCCTGCTGCATGACACCCGGCAGATCTACGAAGATCAGCTCTCCTCGCTGCACAACGACAGCAAGCGTCACGGCACCCAGGGCGAGAAGCTCGATCTGGCGCTGCTGGTGGACGGTCTGCAGGCCGAGCGCGAGCAGGGAATCACCATCGACGTGGCCTATCGCTACTTCTCCACCGAGAAGCGCAAATTTATTATCGCCGACACCCCGGGCCACGAGCAGTACACCCGCAATATGGCGACCGGGGCCTCGACCTGCGATCTGGCGATCCTGCTGATTGACGCCCGTAAAGGCGTGCTGGATCAGACCCGTCGCCACAGCTTTATCGCCACTCTGCTGGGGATTAAGCATCTGGTGGTGGCGGTCAATAAAATGGATCTGGTCGGCTTCAGCGAGCAAACCTTCGACGACATTCGTCAGGAATACCTGACCTTTGCCGAACAGCTCCCGGGCAATCTGGATATTCGTTTTGTGCCGCTCTCCGCGCTGGAAGGCGACAACGTGGCGAGCCAGAGCGCGAACATTCCCTGGTACAGCGGCCCGACACTGCTGGAAGTACTGGAAACCGTTGAGATCCAGCGGACCGTGGAAAACCAGCCGATGCGCTTCCCGGTGCAGTACGTTAACCGCCCGAATCTCGATTTCCGTGGCTACGCGGGAACCCTGGCCTCCGGCAATATCGCCGTCGGCCAGCGCGTGAAAGTCCTGCCGTCCGGCGTTGAGTCTACCGTGGCGCGGATCGTTACCTTTGACGGTGACCTGCAGCAGGCGTCCGCCGGGGAAGCGATCACCGTGACGCTGAAAGATGAGATTGATATCAGCCGTGGCGATCTGCTGGTCGACGCGCAGGATGTGCTACCGGCGGTACAGTCCGCCAGCGTTAACGTGGTCTGGATGGCGGAGCAGCCGCTGACCGCAGGACGCAGCTACGACATCAAAGTGGCCGGGAAGAAAACCCGCGCCCAGGTCAACGGGATTGAGTATCAGGTCGATATCAACAGCCTGGCCCGTCACGAGGTGGATAACCTGCCGCTGAACGGCATTGGCCTGGTGGATCTGACCTTTGACGAGCCGCTGGTGCTCGACAACTATCAACAAAACCCGGTGACCGGCGGGCTGATCTTTATCGATCGCCTGAGCAACGTTACCGTCGGGGCGGGTATGGTTCACGAGCCGCATCAGCAGGCGTCCGGCGTGCCGTCGCAGTTCAGCGAGTTTGAGCTGGAACTGAACGCGCTGGTGCGTAAGCACTTCCCGCACTGGGGCGCACGCGATCTGCTTGGAGGCCAGTAATGGCGCAGCATGACGAAAACGTCGTCTGGCATGCCCATCCGGTGACCGCAGAGCAGCGTGAACAGCATCACGGCCATCGTGGCGTGGTGCTGTGGTTTACCGGGCTGTCCGGCTCCGGTAAATCCACCGTTGCCGGGGCGCTGGAAGAGGCACTGCACCGGCTTGGCGTCAGCACCTATCTGCTGGATGGGGACAATGTGCGTCACGGTCTGTGCAGCGATCTTGGCTTCAGCGATGCGGATCGCAAAGAGAATATCCGTCGCGTTGGCGAAGTGGCAAAGCTGATGGTCGACGCCGGGCTGGTGGTGCTCACCGCGTTTATCTCGCCGCACCGCGCCGAACGGCAAATGGTGCGCGAGCGGGTCGGGGAAGGGCGCTTTATCGAGGTGTTTGTCGACACTTCGCTGGCGACCTGCGAAGCGCGCGACCCTAAGGGGCTGTATAAAAAAGCCCGCGCCGGGGAGCTGCGTAATTTCACCGGGATCGACGCGGTGTATGAAGCGCCTGAACAGCCGGAAGTGCATCTCGATGGTGAACAATTAGTAACAAATTTAGTGAGCCAATTGTTAGACCTGCTGAGGCAGGACGATATTATCAGATCCTGAGATTACGCCGGGGATATCTGAATGCGCTGAAGCATTCATGATGTCAATTAACTGCCCGGCGAGTCAGGCAACAGGATTGAGATATGCGTAATAATCAGAACATCACCATGACAGACACCGAATCGTTTGCCACCGACGATGACACGAACTGGTCTTTTCCCGGGGCGCTGATCGGCTTCGTCTCATGGCTGCTGGCGCTGGGGCTCCCCTTTCTGATTTACGGCAGCAATACGCTGTTTTTCTTCCTCTATACCTGGCCCTTTTTCCTCGCGCTGATGCCCGTTGCCGTTGTGGTGGGCATCGCCCTGCATTCCCTACTGGATCGCAGGCTGCTGCTGAGCATTCTGGCGACGGCGCTGACGGTGGTGCTGGTTTTCGGTTCGCTCTTTCTCTGGCTGGTAAGCTAACCTTCACGTACCCGCCGCTAAAATGTGGTACATTTGCCCGCGTTTACGCGGCGTCACACGCTCAAGGGGTGGAGTACTCCGGGGAGTTGTGGGATGATGATGCCGTTTTTCAGGGGGCAGGATGGGTAAACTAACGCTGCTATTGCTGGCTTTGCTGGTCTGGCTACAGTACTCGCTGTGGTTCGGCAAGAATGGCCTGCATGATTACCAGCGCGTCAGCGATGATGTAGCCGCACAGCAGGCGACTAACGCCAAATTAAAAGCGCGAAACGATCAGCTTTTTGCCGAAATTGACGATCTCAATGGTGGCCAGGAAGCGATTGAGGAACGCGCACGCAACGAACTTAGCATGACCCGTCCGGGCGAAACCTTCTATCGCCTGGTGCCGGATGCGTCCAGACGCAGCCAGAGCGCAGGGCAGAATAACCAATAACAGGCCCAGGATTACGAGATGGCAGCAACTTTTCCGGGCGTTTGCGCTGTGGTACCGGCCGCCGGCTCTGGACGCCGTATGCAAACGGAATGCCCGAAACAATATCTCTCAATCGGTAACAAAACGATTCTCGAACACGCCGTGGCGGCGCTGCTGGCGAACGCCCGCGTCGAGCGCGTGGTGATTGCCGTCAGTCCCGGCGATAGCCGGTTTGCGCGGCTGCCGCTGGCGCAGCATCCTCAGATAACGGTCGTGGACGGTGGCGCAGAGCGCGCCGACTCGGTGCTGGCCGGACTGGCCGCCGCCGGAGACGCGGAGTGGGTCCTGGTCCATGATGCCGCGCGCCCCTGCCTGCATCAGGACGATCTTGCCCGCCTGCTAAGCTTAAGCGAAACCAGCAGCATCGGCGGGATCCTCGCCGCGCCGGTGCGCGACACCATGAAGCGCGCCGAACCGGGGCTGAATCTGATTGCCCACACCGTGGAGCGTCAGGATCTCTGGCATGCGCTGACCCCTCAGTTTTTCCCCCGTGAGCTGCTCCACGACTGCTTAACACGTGCCCTGAACGCGGGCGCAACCATTACCGATGAAGCCTCGGCGCTGGAATATTGCGGATTTCATCCGCAGCTGGTCGCCGGTCGCGCTGATAATATTAAAGTCACGCGCCCGGAGGATCTGGCGCTGGCAGAATTTTACCTTACCCGCTCGGCCCTGCAGGAGAATGCATAATGCGAATTGGACACGGTTTTGACGTACACGCCTTTGGCGGAGAAGGCCCAATTATCATTGGCGGCGTGCGCATCCCCTTTGAAAAAGGGCTTCTGGCGCACTCCGACGGCGACGTGGCGCTGCATGCGCTGACCGATGCCCTGCTGGGCGCGGCGGCGCTGGGTGATATCGGCAAACTGTTCCCGGACACCGATCCCGCCTTTAAAGGTGCGGACAGCCGCGAGCTGCTGCGTGAAGCCTGGCGACGCATTCAGGCCAAAGGCTATACCCTCGGCAACGTTGACGTCACCATCATCGCTCAGGCACCGAAAATGCTGCCGCATATTCCGCAGATGCGCGTCTTTATTGCCGAAGATCTCGGCTGCCATATGGACGACGTCAACGTCAAAGCCACCACGACCGAAAAGCTGGGCTTTACCGGACGCGGAGAAGGCATTGCCTGTGAGGCGGTGGCGCTGTTGCGTAAGGCGGGCCAATGACCGGTTTTGACGACCTGACCTTTCTGCACGGTGCGCCACAGGGGCGCGGAGTGCTGAAGGCCAATCCGGAAGATTTCCAGGTGGTCGAGGATCTCGGTTTTGAGCCGGACGGCGAAGGCGAGCATATTCTGGTTCGTATTCGTAAAAGCGGCTGTAATACCCGCTTTGTGGCGGACGCGCTGGCAAAGTTCCTCAAAATTCATGCGCGTGAAGTCAGCTTCGCCGGGCAGAAAGATAAGCATGCGGTCACCGAGCAGTGGCTCTGCGCTCGCGTTCCGGGCAACGGCATGCCGGATCTAAGCGCCTTACAGCTGGAAGGTTGCCAGGTACTGGAGTACGCCCGCCACAAGCGTAAGCTGCGTCTCGGTGCGCTGCAGGGCAACCAGTTCACGCTGGTCCTGCGTGAAATCAGCGATCGTGATGAGGTGGAGTCCCGCCTGCAGGCTATCCAGCAGCAGGGCGTGCCCAACTACTTTGGCGCCCAGCGCTTCGGTATCGGCGGCAGCAACCTGCAGGGCGCGCTGCACTGGGCGCAAAGCAACGCGCCTCAGCGCGATCGCAATAAACGCAGTTTTTGGTTGTCGGCGGCCCGCAGCGCGTTGTTTAATCAGATAGTCAGCGATCGGCTGAAAAAAACAGACTTTAATCAAGTTGTTGACGGCGATGCGCTACAATTAGCGGGGCGCGGAAGCTGGTTTGTCGCAACCGCAGAAGAGCAGGCAGAGTTGCAGACGCGGGTCGATAATCATCAGTTGATGATTACCGCCGCGCTGCCCGGCAGCGGCGAGTGGGGACCGCTTGGCGCGTCGCTGGCCGCAGAGCAGGCTTCCGTTGCTGATGATGACGCTGTCCTGCTGCAGTCGCTGCTGCTGCGGGAAAAGGTGGAGGCCGCCCGACGGGCGATGCTGCTCTATCCGCAACAACTTAGCTGGAACTGGTGGGATGACGTAACCGTTGAATTACGTTTTTGGCTGCCTGCGGGTAGCTTCGCCACCAGTGTGGTAAGGGAACTTATCGACACATCAGGTGATTATGCGAATATTGCTGAGTAACGATGACGGGATCCATGCGCCGGGCATTCAGACGCTGGCGAAAGCGCTGCGGGCTTTTGCCGAGGTGCAGGTTGTGGCTCCCGATCGTAACCGCAGCGGCGCGTCAAACTCGCTGACGCTGGAGTCTTCTCTTCGGACCTTTACCTTCGACAACGGCGATATTGCGGTGCAGATGGGGACGCCAACCGACTGCGTCTATCTCGGCGTCAACGCCCTGATGCGCCCGCGCCCGGACGTCGTGGTTTCCGGTATCAACGCCGGTCCCAATCTGGGCGATGACGTGATTTACTCCGGCACCGTTGCCGCAGCGATGGAAGGCCGCCATCTTGGGTTTCCGGCCCTTGCCGTCTCCCTCAACGGGCACACCCACTATGAAACCGCCGCGGCGGTGACCTGCGCCATTTTGCGGGGGCTGCAGCGCGAGCCGCTGCGCACAGGGCGGATCCTCAATATCAACGTCCCGGACCTGCCGCTGGATCAGATCAAAGGCATTCGCGTAACGCGCTGCGGCAGCCGTCATCCGGCAGATCAGGTGATCCCGCAGGAAGATCCACGTGGCAATACGCTGTACTGGATTGGCCCGCCGGGCGAAAAGCACGATGCTGGCCCGGATACGGATTTTGCCGCCGTCGATGAAGGCTATGTGTCGGTGACGCCGCTGCATGTGGATCTTACCGCCCACGGCGCGCAGGAGGTGCTGTCCGGCTGGCTGGATCGCGTGGGAGTGGACGCGCAATGGTAAACAAACGTGTACAAACGCTGTTAGCCCAGCTCCGCGAGCAGGGGATCAGAGACGAACAGGTGCTTGAGGCCATTTCACTGGTGCCTCGCGAGATGTTTATCGACGAGGCGTTTGAACATAAAGCCTGGGAAAACGTCTCTCTGCCGATAGGCCAGGGACAGACTATTTCCCAGCCCTATATGGTGGCGAGAATGACCGAGCTGCTGGCGCTGACGCCAGGGTCAAGAGTGCTGGAGATCGGCACCGGTTCGGGTTATCAGACGGCGATCCTGGCCCATCTGGTGCAGCATGTTTGCTCGGTGGAGCGGATTAAAGGGCTGCAGTGGCACGCCCGTCGCCGCCTCAAGCAGCTGGATCTCCACAATGTTTCGACCCGCCACGGCGACGGCTGGCAGGGCTGGAAGGTGAAAGCGCCCTTTGACGCGATTATCGTCACGGCGGCACCGCCCGAAATCCCCACCGAGCTGATGTCGCAGCTGGCGGAGGGCGGTATTCTGGTATTACCCGTTGGCGACGAGCACCAGCTCCTGAAGCGGGTGCGTCGGCGGGGCGACGACTTTATCATCGACACCGTGGAGAGCGTGCGTTTTGTGCCGCTGGTCAGGGGAGAGCTGGCATAAGTCCCGGAGTTTTCCTGGAATTTTTCAGCGCTTTTCAGCGTATCGTAGACACATTTTTCAGTGTCTGGCCGATGCGCAGCACGGTTGTTTAAGTTACTGGCAGTTAACCTATTTTGCAGGGGAAAAAGATGAGCGCGGGAAGCCCTAAATTCACCGTTAGCCGTGTCGCGGCATTATCACTGGTTTCACTCTGGCTGGCAGGCTGTACCTCTTCAAATAACGCGCCAGCCCCCGTCAGCTCCGTTGGCGGATCCAACAGTTCCGCTTCCAGCTCCGGGATGCTGATTACGCCGCCGCCGAAAATGGGCAGCGCGACTTCTTCGGCGGCACCAATGCCGCAGATCCAGGCGTCGCGCCCGACGCAAATGGAACCTGTGCAGATCCAGCCCGCCGCGCAGCCGCAGGTACAAACGCCGGTGCAAACCCAAAATGGCCGTATCGTCTATAACCGCCAGTACGGGAATATTCCGAAAGGTAGCTATACCGGTGGCAGTACCTATACCGTGAAGCGGGGTGACACCCTGTTTTATATTGCCTGGGTTACCGGAAATGATTTCCGCGATCTGGCCCAGCGCAACAATGTCGCCGCGCCTTATGAGCTGAACGTGGGTCAGACGCTACAGGTCGGTAATGCATCAGGCGCACCAATTACCGGTGGCAATGCCATTACTCAGGCGGATGCAAAAGCGCAGGGAGTCGTCTCAAATTCAGCACAAAATTCAACCGCAGTGGTTGCGTCTAAACCTGTAATTACGTATTCTGAGACTTCAGGTGAACAAAGTGCTAACAAAATGTTGCCTAACAATCGGCCGTCAGGCACCGTCCAGACACCGGTTACGGCACCCACGGTTAGCACAAACCAACCTACTGCAAGCAGCACGTCTACCAGCTCACCGATTGCATCATGGCGCTGGCCGACCGAGGGCAAAGTCATTGATACCTTCGCCGCCGACGATGGCGGTAATAAAGGGGTCGATATTGCAGGCAGCAAAGGACAGGCAATTGTCGCCACCGCAAATGGTCGCGTCGTCTATGCCGGTAACGCGCTGCGCGGTTACGGTAATCTAATCATCATCAAACATAATGATGATTACCTGAGTGCCTACGCCCATAACGATACGATGCTGGTCCGGGAACAACAAGAAATCACGGCGGGGCAGAAGATAGCTACCATGGGTAGCACCGGAACCAGTTCAACAAGATTGCATTTTGAAATTCGTTACAAGGGGAAATCCGTAAACCCGCTGCGTTATTTACCGCAGCGATAAACCGGCGAAGTACTTGTAATGCTTCCGTTATTCAGGCCGCTGGCTGAGACAGCCGCAGCCTGAATGTCGACAGGCTCAGGTGCTTTGCCCAGGGATCACGGGTAGGAGCCACCTTATGACTCAGAATACGCTAAAAGTTCATGATTTAAATGAAGATGCGGAATTTGACGAAAACGGAGTTGAGGCCTTCGACGATAAAGCCTTAGTTGAAGAGGAACCCAGTGATAACGACCTGGCAGAAGAGGAACTGTTATCGCAGGGTTCGACACAACGTGTACTGGACGCGACGCAGCTCTATCTTGGGGAGATCGGTTATTCTCCACTGCTGACAGCTGAAGAAGAAGTGTATTTTGCACGTCGCGCCCTGCGTGGAGACGTAGCCTCCCGCCGTCGCATGATCGAAAGTAACCTGCGTCTGGTGGTAAAAATTGCCCGTCGTTACAGCAATCGTGGTCTGGCACTGCTGGATCTGATTGAAGAGGGCAACCTGGGGCTGATCCGTGCGGTTGAGAAATTTGACCCGGAACGCGGGTTCCGCTTCTCCACCTACGCGACCTGGTGGATCCGCCAGACGATTGAACGGGCGATCATGAATCAAACCCGTACCATCCGTCTGCCAATCCATATCGTTAAAGAGCTGAACGTTTATCTGCGTACCGCGCGTGAACTGGCCCACAAGCTGGACCACGAACCGAGTGCGGAAGAGATTGCGCAGCAGCTGGACAAACCGGTTGATGACGTAAGCCGTATGCTGCGTCTCAACGAGCGCATTACCTCGGTAGACACGCCGCTGGGCGGTGACTCCGAAAAGGCGCTGCTGGACATCCTGGCCGATGAGAAAGAAAACGGTCCGGAAGACACCACGCAGGACGATGATATGAAACAGAGCATCGTCAAATGGCTGTTCGAACTGAACGCCAAACAGCGTGAAGTGCTGGCGCGTCGTTTTGGTCTGCTGGGCTATGAAGCGGCAACGCTTGAGGATGTGGGCCGTGAGATTGGCCTCACCCGTGAACGCGTTCGCCAGATTCAGGTAGAAGGTCTGCGTCGCCTGCGGGAAATTCTGCAGGTACAGGGGCTGAATATCGAAGCGCTGTTCCGCGAATAAGCAACCATTCGTCAAAAAAGCCAGGTCGTGAGACCTGGCTTTTTCTTTTGTTTTACGGCTGCGTCGTTTCGTGCAGCAGGCGCCACGTAATTCTGTCGCCTTCCTGATTCAGCACGGCAGTAGACCAGCGTACATTCACAGGCTGTTCGGGGCGCGTCTGCGTTTCGCGGTAGTGAAGCACCGCACCGTTGCTCCACGTCTGCAGTGTCGTGAGCTCATCAATGACGATCTTCAGGCCCGGTCGGCTGCCGCGCTGGCTATCAAGAAAATGCGCCAGCGCCGCGTAATCAAAGTGGACGCCGCTGGGGGCGATCATCATGAAATCCGCACGAAAACGTTCGAGCAGAGCATCAAAATCACCGTCACCCTGACCTAACCAGTTTTCTAACGCGATATGGGCATCAATAATCTCTGTTTCCCATGGGGTCATGGTTTCTCCTTCGTCATTATCCTGCGTTTACACCAGGCTCTTCAGCCGGTAAATCCACTCCAGCGCCTGACGCGGGGTCAGTGAATCCGGGTCGAGATTCTCCAGCGCTTCGACCGCCGGGCTGGTCTCTTCTGCCGGGGCCAGCAGCGACATCTGCGAACCATCCACCTGAGTTGCTGCCGCGCCCGGCGAGAGGGTTTCCAGCTCGCGCAGCTTCTGTCGCGCACGCTTAATCACCTCTTTCGGCACCCCGGCCAGGGCCGCTACCGCCAGACCGTAGCTCTTGCTGGCCGCGCCATCCTGGACGCTGTGCATAAAGGCGATGGTATCGCCGTGCTCGCGTGCATCCAGATGGACGTTAGCCACGCCTTCCATTTTTTCCGCCAGCTGGGTCAGCTCGAAATAGTGGGTGGCAAACAGCGTCAGCGCCTTAATCCTACTGGCGAGATTTTCCGCGCAGGCCCAGGCCAGAGAGAGGCCGTCGTAGGTGGAGGTGCCGCGGCCAATTTCATCCATCAGGACCAGGCTGTACTCTGTGGCGTTATGCAGGATATTGGCGGTTTCGGTCATCTCCACCATAAAGGTCGAGCGGCCGCTGGCCAGATCGTCCGCTGCACCAACGCGGGTAAAGATGCGGTCAATCGGGCCGATCTCGACCTTCTGCGCCGGGACGTAGCTGCCGATATACGCCAGCAGGGCGATCAGCGCGGTCTGGCGCATATAGGTACTTTTACCACCCATATTGGGACCGGTAATGATCAGCATCCGCCGCTGGGGAGCCAGCTGGAGCGGGTTGGCGATAAACGGCTCGTTCAGCACCTGCTCGACCACCGGATGGCGACCTTCGCTGATACGGATCCCGGGCTTATCGCTAAAGGTCGGACAGCTGTAGTTCAGAGTCCAGGCACGCTCGGCGAGGTTGACCAGCACGTCCAGTTCGGCCAGTGCGCTGGCGCTCTGCTGTAACTCTTCCAGGTGAGGCAGGAGCAGATCAAACAGCTCATCATAAAGCTGTTTTTCCAGCGCCAGAGCTTTACCTTTCGAAGTCAGGACCTTGTCTTCGTACTCTTTCAGCTCCGGAATAATATAGCGTTCGGCGTTTTTCAGAGTCTGACGGCGCACGTAGTGGATCGGAGCGTGGTGGCTCTGACCGCGGCTAATCTGGATGTAATAGCCGTGCACCGCGTTGTAGCCCACTTTCAGCGTATCCAGCCCCAGCCGCTCGCGCTCGCGCACTTCCAGCCGGTCAAGATAGTCGGTCGCCCCGTCGGCCAGCGCACGCCACTCGTCCAGCTCCGCGTTATAGCCTGGGGCGATCACGCCCCCGTCGCGGATCAGCACCGGCGGGGTCTCGATAACGGCACGCTCCAGCAGGGCGCAAAGTTCGTTAAACTCGCCCGCTTTTTCACGCAGCGCCTGCACCGACGCATCCGGGACCTCCGCCAACTGGGCGCGCAGTTCCGGCAGCTGCTGGAAGGCGTGGCGCATCCGGGCCAGATCGCGTGGGCGGGCGGTGCGCAGGGCCAGACGAGCGAGGATTCGCTCAAGATCGCCCACCTGACGCAGCACCGGCTGCAGCTCGGCGGTTCTGTCCTGCAGCGCTCCGATAGTCTGCTGACGATCGCGTAGCACCGCCGTATCGCGCACCGGCATATGCAGCCAGCGCTTCAGCATACGGCTGCCCATCGGCGTCACCGTGCAGTCGAGCACCGACGCGAGAGTGTTCTCAATCCCGCCCGCGAGGTTCTGCGTGATCTCCAGATTACGCCGGGTGGCGGCATCCATAATGATGCTGTCCTGCTGACGATCCATGGTGATAGAGCGAATATGCGGCAGGGCGGTACGCTGGGTATCTTTTACGTACTGGAGCAAACACCCGGCAGCGCACAGGCCGCGTGGGGCATTTTCAACGCCAAAACCGATCAGATCCCGTGTACCGAACTGCATATTCAGCTGCTGGCGCGCGGTATCGATTTCAAACTCCCACAGCGGACGACGGCGCAGACCACGACGGCCCTCAATCAGCGCGGTTTCGGCAAAATCTTCCGCATACAGCAGCTCGGCCGGGTTGGTACGCTGCAGCTCTGCAGCCATGGTTTCCCGATCCAGGGGCTCACTGAGGCGAAAACGGCCGGAGCTGATATCCAGGGTCGCATAGCCAAAGCCTTTGCTGTCCTGCCAGATAGCGGCCAGCAGATTGTCCTGGCGCTCCTGCAGCAGCGCTTCGTCGGTGATGGTGCCGGGGGTCACAATACGTACCACCTTGCGTTCAACCGGACCTTTACTGGTTGCCGGATCACCCACCTGCTCGCAAATTGCCACTGACTCGCCGAGGTTGACCAGCTTCGCCAGATAGTTCTCCACAGCGTGGTGAGGGACGCCCGCCATAGGAATAGGCTCACCCGCCGACGCACCGCGTTTGGTCAGGGAGATATCGAGCAGCTGCGATGCGCGTTTCGCATCGTCATAAAATAGCTCATAGAAGTCGCCCATCCGGTAGAACAGCAGGATCTCCGGGTTCTGCGCCTTCAGCCTGAGGTACTGCTGCATCATTGGGGTGTGGGAATCTAAATTTTCTAATTTACTCATCAGTTTAGGATGTCCATTTTCTTAAATTTTAATGAGTTATGTGATTTATTTGTTCTCATTGAGTTTCACGTTGTCTCACTGGATCTCATGAAATCCTACATTTAAATGTAGGTTTTAGTATGGCTTGCCAGCCTATAGCCTGGTAAAATATGGATATACATAGCGCAACCTACATTTATGTTCATGACTGCATAGCATGCATGATAACGGAGTCTTTATGGCAGGAAAACAAGAGGGAAAACCTCTGTCGTCTAAAACGATAGAAATGATGAAGCCGGGTGATAAAGACAAAGCTGATTCAGGTGAAAACCGTGGCTTACGCGTCTCCTGTGGTGCTACCAGCGTTAAGTCATTTTTCTACCGTTACACTAGCCCAGTTACGGGCAAACTGGTACAGGTCAAAATTGGTAACTTCCCGCAGACATCCCTGGCTGCTGCACGCCTTAAACTCAACGAATTAAAGCTCCTGCGGCAAGAAGGGCGCTGCCCGGCATCAGAACTTAAGCAAGACAAGCTCCAGCGTGCAATGGAAGCTGAACAGGCTAAAGTGCCAGCATTGACGGTCCAGGGACTGGTTGAACTGTATCTAACCGAGCGTATTGAAGATCGTAAAACCAAAGACGGGAAGATCATTCCTGGTGCCAGGAAGAAGAAAGGGCAGGCAGAAGCCAGGCGGACTCTTTATGGTGATGCTGTTAAACGCCTTGGGAAGCGAAATGCCGCCGAAATTACTCGTAAAGATGTTGTCGATTTGATTAATGGCGTTGTAGCACGGGGAGCAACAGTACAGGCGGGTAATGTATTGAGGGAGCTTTCGCTTGCTTATGATTTTGCTATCGGGCTAGGACGTTTTGATGACAGCTTCGCAAACCCAGCGCTGTTGGCAAAGTCCAGCTTACGACAGACCCGTATTAAGCTCACAAATGGGCGCAGTACACGAGTATTGAGTGAAACTGAGCTGGAAAAATTCCTTAAGTGGCTGCCTGGTTCAGGCTACTCCCCAACGATAAAAAACGTTCTACGTATGACTCTCTGGACGGGATGTCGTACCGGTGAGGTTTGCGACATGGCATGGAAGGATGTGGATCTGGAGAAGGGAACAATACATCTTCGTGATACTAAAACAGGCATTGAACGTTACGTACAGCTATCTACTCAAGCCATCGACTTTTTGAAGGTTCTTCAGCTTAACAACGATACTTACCTGTTTCCGTCATCCCGTACGAAATTGCCAATTCAGCAGAAGTACCTTACTTCGAATGCCTGGCGTATGCGACAGGCGGGACAAATGCTCGATATCCCTCGTTGGACGCCACATGATTTAAGGCGCACTGTGCGTACAGGGCTGTCGCGTTTGCAGTGCCCTAATGAGGTGGCTGAAGCTGTTCTGGGGCATACAAAGGGTGGAGTGGAAGGGATTTATAACCTTTATAAGTATGATGCAGAGTGTCGGAAGTGGCTGCAGGTTTGGGCTGATTATTTGGATACTAAAATATAGGCAGCCTATACGAATATGTAAGGGGCTATGTACCAGATTAATATTGTTTTATTCTATTGTTTTTATATGGAAGAGATCTTACTTATTGATATTAGGATGGTGATCTTTTCCTAATCTGCGTCTAAATCAAAAATATTATTTGATGATTTGAGAAAATCTTCATGTTCAAGAGATGTTTTTAGAGAAGGCTAAAAATCCCTGCAGTCTCTCCAAACTTCAATGCCTGTAGCATAATGTCATGTATTAAAAAAACAGGTTGTGAGCGGAATGATACTTATTAGGCATAACTGCTTTAAAATTCGTTCCATCATTTGTTAAATTCAGACGTCCTTACTGTCACCCTTAATTAGTTGTAAATAATGTTATTTATTACTCGCAAAGAGACAATGACACGGATTGCTTGCATTATTATTTGGATCTTAACTCAAGGCGCAGACCACTACAGTATGCCCTCTCCTCGCTCATAGAGGATCTTAATCCTTTGCTGTAAACCCACAGACCAGTCTCATTCAGTAGAAATCTGAATCAATTTTAATCAATTCCTCAATAAAGATCCGATTCAAGTAGTTTTCAGGTATAGAAGAAAGAAGAAATTATTGCCACAGAACCGCTAAAAAGTAGGGCTATTGTTATTTGTGAATCATCGCATTTAAAGATATAAAAATAATCATTGACATAATAGCAAGTTAACTGTGACCCGGTTAAGGTTGCTGTACTTATGCTCACCCATGTTCAAACCAGGCCATAAATGGACCTGTTATCTGCATCTCTATTTCCGGAGCATGGAATGACCACGCTCCGGTAGACACTTTATACTCATAGCTAATGCCAGGCTTAAATTACTATTTAACGACGATATTTATATCGTTCTCAGACACAATAACCATCGTAACTGGCAAACCTTCAGCACTCATTTTTGCATGAAGAGTTTCAATCAACTTCTCATCATCACTGCTCGCCCTAGCAGAATACCCATGAGGGTGAGAGTGCCACTCGCCAACATAATCTACGATATGCGCAGTAAGATTGCGTGCTTGTTCAAGTGATTTTTGCTGTCCGTCTTGGCCACGAACAAAATGTGTAGGCGAAGCGACGCTGTCAGAAGGTGTTGGGAGCACATCCACCAGAATAATGCTTTTGTTTTTGAAGTCAGTAATTCCCAAAATGGCACCACCGGTTTCATTGGGAAGTGCCCGTCCCCTAATTTCACGAAGCTTATTTATCAAGCCCTGATCAACCTTAACAGTCCACTGACCTTTCCTTGTTGATATCACAGGGAAGAGTGGAATCTCATATGCGCTGACAGCACCAGAATCTTCGTCTGATGACCATATGCATAATCTAGCCCCTTTCTTGAGCGCTGTCTGACGAAGTTGTCGGGACAAAATGCCTGCATGAACGTGTATTGATTCATTCGACATACGTACGGAGATATCTCTGCAGCCACCGCCAACCCAACGATCACCATAATGATGTTGCAGATGATGCGTTCCCCAGTCGGCATTCATAATGGCTCGATAGTATTGACCTTCCAGGGTATCGATTCGCTGTAACCGCGCTTCATCCTCCATTAGCATCACGCTTGATGATCCCGATGGCGTGAGAAACAAGCTGGCGGTGCGGGGGATATCATCTTTGAACGCCAGAGTCCTTGGCACTTCAAACGTTGTACTCACATCGACAATAATGTTGGCATCTTTCAATGCTGATGAGATATCACCATCGTCATCAAGGATGCTTTTGTTAATTGCAACGGGGGGCGGTTCGTGCGGATAAATAGATTTTGCCAGCGTTCTTACAACTTCTGTTTTAGGGAGTCCCAGGAGGTTATCGAAACCAGTATGACGACACAGATTATGTGGTAGCAGTTGATCTGGGTCGACTAAGGTCCACGTTCCCCATCCTTCGCGTATCCATATATCTGCGAGAGTACTTCCTAAAGCTCCAACACCCGCCAAAATCCCTTTCAATGATGCAGTTGCAGAATCTATTGCAGACATGTCTCTGGCTTTTGACGCATTCATTCCAAAACGAATTTCAGTTTGTGAAAGCGGTATAGATTCCCATTCCGAGCGTCTGCCCTCTCCCAGAAGCTTCATGCGATACTGGAATCCGTTCTCATCTTTCATTCCCAGCAAGTCAAGGGCGCAAGCGAGCTCGTAACGTGAGGCATTAACGTAATATCCGAGCACATCTGTTCTCTGAGCGCTTTTATCATTAATACGGGGTATCAGTAGTAAAATTAGTATGCCTTCACTTTGATCGTTTTCTTTTTTAATCGGGCCCACAAGTGATTCAAACACGCTATCTTCAAGCGGTTCTATTAAACCGCTGCTCCAGGCCTTCAACTGCTCATGCAGTTTCCCCAATGTTTGCGGGAAGGGTGACACAGTATGCGCATCAACAGGAGGGACTTTTATTGGGAGTAATCGAACTGATTTGACCCCACTTCCCTGAATTTCAGGCACGGCTCTGAGTGTTGTGGGGTGCCCTTCACTGAGGGACTGAAGAGTTAATTTACGTTGATCTGAGTTGAAGTATTCGGAGAAATTGGCGGGCAAAATAAGTTGATACGGACTCAAATAGAATAGTTGCTCAAGTGGTTGATCATCTCTGTGAAGCCCCAATACTGCAGATTCTCTGAGCCACCAGAAAATTCTCTCAATGAAACGCTGAGGCGTCCAGTTTCTCTCAACCGTGCTCCATGCCGCATCATAAAGACAGAGTGTTCTGGGCTTGCCTTGCAGAGAGGCGTGCTGATGAGATAGGGTCGGGAAATCTTTTCGGAGTGTATGGACCAGAACGGGAATCAGGTTATGAGGGTTGATTTCAATAGCTAGACGTTCTTTTCGACGGATCCCTGCGGGATTCTTCGCTGCAACAGTCCCATCTCCGGCATCGACAATAATAAATTCAGAACGTTTGCCATGCAGATCCAGCACGCGTAGCTCGATGACGTCCATGTAAGGTTGTGCCAGACACGCATCCAGAATTGAAGCTGTGTTGGGATAAAGGTCGTCACGCCCTGGTTGTTCGAGGCGCACTCCTAATTCGTGATATTCGATCATTCGTCAACCAGACCGGCGCGAGGTGCAGCAGCCGCAGCCGTGCTAGCTGCTGCTGAAGCAGCGCCAACGACTGCACGAACAATTGTTCCGCTTTGAGTGATCTCAAATTCAATAAATTCTTTGTCTTTAAGCTCTCCCGTGCAAGCAAACCAGCCATCAACGTCATCCACAATTTCATTGTACTCGCGTTTCGCACGAGTACAGGGAGGGTCATTTTCATCATCAAGGATCTGTTTACTACTGGAGATAATGGTTGCACCTGCTCGCGCTTGCCCCAAGGCGTTACGAGCAGCCTCATTAACCCGGGCATTCTCCCCATACAGGGACCAGCTATTATAGGACAAGGAATGCCAGGAACAATGGTGTGGTGCTAGGAGGAGGTCATATTGCAGTACTTCAGGCTGGTCTTTATAACGTTCCCAAAGGCGCTCCCAAATAAGTACCTCTGCATCCCCACCTATCAGTAAATGAACAGGATTCAATGATCCAGAATTTGGCACAAGCTTCATGTTCATCACAATGCTGGACTCGTTTTTTGAGAGCGCGTCTTCGAGGCTTTCATCATCCTCATGCGGGGCCGGAGCAAGGAGTGTGCCTGAAAAAAATGAAGAATAATCG
Source organism: Enterobacteriaceae bacterium (assembly GCA_035277345.1). Classification (GTDB taxonomy): domain Bacteria; phylum Pseudomonadota; class Gammaproteobacteria; order Enterobacterales; family Enterobacteriaceae; genus BIGb0383. The sequence goes on along the minus strand of DATEKR010000179.1, from coordinate 2,998 downwards.
CCATTAATGCGTGAAAAGGTTTCTCCCGCTTTGACCAGAATAGACCGCAAATTATCGGTCTTACCGTCAGCATCCTCACCCATAATCAGGATACGGTTACCGTCAAAAGCGAAATTGTTAGCTTCCCAATATCGGACACGGCGGCGGGCTTCAGCATCAAAGGCTTGTGCATCCTTACACAGCACATGGTTCTTAGAGCGTCGACGAAAAATCAGGGGGGAAGACCATAGTTCTCTGATGATAATACGCTTTTTAGTATGGTGGAGGTCATCATCAGGATATTCATCGGGATGGCCTAACCAGAAGTGTTTACTTAATCCGCCGCAATGATCCTGATCGGGATGGCTGAGCATAAAGACGTCTACAAAGGGCCGATGCTTACTATCAAACTTCAGCTTATTTCGCAGCGCTTTACCAACATCAGGCGTATCGTCCTGAGCATCATCAGCAGAAGCCCTGATGTGAGTGTCGATCAGGATAGCAGTGCCATGTACATCAGCGAGGCGTACCAACGTCATGTCGCCATTACCTACCTGAAAAAACGTTATCTTAGCAGCCATCAGAATCTTCCTCATAAACTCAGTTGATTGAGTGAAAACACAGCAGATGCTAAGATACATATAGAAAAACGACTAGTCTAGTAATTATGCGTATATTTTTTATTCTTATAATGCCAGGTATCAGGAATCACAGATCATGAGTGCACAAACCACTAGGACAGGCAACTGGGGCCAAGACAGAAGGCTTGAGTTCATTGATTTTCGTTTGCTGTGGGATGGAAGGCTGAACCGCGCTGATATTACGGCTTTTTTTCGGATTTCTGTGCCTCAGGCTTCGCTAGATCTAGCTAAATATCAGGAGATCGCGCCTGATAATGCTTCATATGATCGTAACCAAAAGTCCTACATTGCTAACGCCAATTTCAAACCTGTTTTTGCTACGTTTGAAAGCAATCATTACCTGAACGAGTTGATGGGTCTGGAGACGGGCATCCTATCACCATCTGAGAGTTTCATTGGATGGACACCACCGACCGCCATCCTTCCTCTGCCAACACGCAAAGTACAGCCAGAGATCCTGATTGACTTGATAATGGCTATCAAAAAACAACAGGCTTTAGTTGTGGACTACAGGGCGATGCGTGATGAGCCTTCAATTCGTACCATATTCCCGACAGCTTTTGCACATGATGGGCATCGCTGGCACGTACGAGCGTACTGTTTCAATTCAGAGATGTATAAGGATTTTGTTCTGGGTCGTTTCTTTGATATTGTCGAATCGGTACCCCCCTCAAATGAGGTGCCCATTGATATCGATTGGGAGACATTCATTTATGTTGTTATAGGGCCAAATCCTGAGTTCTCGTTAAGTAAAAAAATGATAATTGAACGTGATTATCAAATGGAAAATGGCGAAGCAAAAATATGCATCCGTAAATCCCAATACTTTTATCTCAAACGGCGCCTGAATCTTAATGATGATGGTGTGCCAGTCAACGAAAATCAGCAAATTGTATTACTTCGCTTTGAGGAAATACTCCCTACTTTAGGTAATATTGAGCATGAATGAGACCCATAATGATGGCAAAGATAAAAGGAAATATGGCTTGGTGATTAGCGGGATCATCTTCTATCTTTTCGCTCTTCTGTGCTGTTCTACCTACGCTATCGGTGCAATGTCACTAGGATGGTTACCCGAACCTTACGCCCCGCTTAGGGTTCCATTAATGTGTGGCGCGATAGCGTATACTGGAGGTTGTCTCTATTGTTTTCGTGCAATTTACCTCAATAAATGTGTTAGAAAACAGTGGGATTCTGATTGGCATGTTTGGTACTTTATACGTCCCATAACAAGCACCATCGCAGGTGCCATTAGCTATTTGTTCCTTAAGGCAGGATTGCTTGTTCTGGAATCGAGCACCAACGTAGGCTCCAGTGAAATGGGATTTTTTGCTTTAGCCTTTATTGCGGGGTTTAACGTTGACAAGTTTGTGGCAAAAATTGAAGAAGTAGCCAAAGCAGTCTGGGGAATAGATAGAACCCGAAGCTCTAATATTAACAATGAAAATAAATAGAAAAAATGAAAAAACTCCATGTTTATTGAGTTTTTCTCATGGGTAAAACTCCACACTCAAATCTCCAAAATTACAGGAGGTTTGAGTGTGAACAGGTTGTCATGGAACAAATGCCGTAAAGTTGCACATGGGAGTCGCTTAAAATAACTCATCTATTTGATATTTGATATTTGATATTTGATATTTAAATTGGACTTGGTCTGGAAGACGAATCGCCTTATATCGCCATGTTCAACATCTCTCTGAATAGTAGGTTACAGTGCTTTTGATGGAGAAGGGTAAAAGTAATCTTGTCCAGCTTGTGATAAGCAAAGGAATAAGAGATATCGTAGTTATGCTAATAAAACTGGGTGGGCTGTGCGGTAGATAATACTTTGTTTAGATGAGTTGTCATTATAAATGGGTTTTAGATTTACTTTTTTTAGCATTATTATTATGATGTTTGCTTACTGGAAACAAACATCATATATAGTGAAGGTCGTCATTTTTAAAATGAATCAATCTTCAATTTCTGAAGGATAGGTTAATTTAACTGCATTTTTCCAAGAGTCCCTAGTTGATGTGCCTTTATGAAAACCACCGCCTTTAGTGTCGAAAGTTTTAGCACCTCTATGGTATAGGGCTCTGACTACTGCTTTTCGCGGGTGATTAGAGTCATTCTTTCCCGCACTGATAACAGCAGTAAGCACCTCAGCAGATTCAGCTGCTTTCTTGGTTTCAAACTTATTACCAATTATAGCATCGAGTAGCTCAGAGGATAAGTTTCTTCTGGAGCCGTGATGAGGTACCTGGAATACATCGGCTACGGGGGGAGCCGAGTTTGGTAGCCTGCTCAGGGCCATTCCTAACGCTTCGACACCTGCGTCTGCAGTTAGAAGAATTCTTTTTGAACCAAGCGTCGCAAATTGTACGACACTGTTATTG